>DASXXS010000093.1:0-13866 GCA_036502925.1 Xanthobacteraceae bacterium | reverse complement strand
CACAGTGCTGCGCGCCGTAACCGAAGACTATCTGCGCCGCTCCGGGGTCGACATCAAACTGGATCATGGGGTGGACAACATGGCTATGGCCATGTCGCTGGTTGCGTCCACCCGCGGGTTGGCGCTTATGCCCGCCTATGCCAATAATCTGCTGCCATGGTCCGTGGTCAGCCGTCCGCTGGAGGGTGAAGTGCCAACGATCGATCTGGCCGTGGGTTACAGCAAGGCGAACTCCTCGCCGATTCTCAAGCTGTTCCTCGCCAGAATTGAAGACTTGACCGCCCCAATATCCCACAAGGCTCGCCGAATGAGCCGAGCGGGACCGGCCGCTGCGCAGCGATGACGGAGGTGCGGACTGGGGCAGCGAAGCCTGCTCCTCTGGCGCCGGATCGTTAGTTGCCCGCTGGCGCTGGAACAAGGGCCGACTCCAGGGTCCTTGGTGACGATCGGCGGAGATGGGGAGGTTTGAACATCTAATGGCCCTCAGCCGAACGCCCATGGCTCATTCGGCTGGCTCCCATAGCACCGCCGCGCTGGTCGTCGCCTTCCGGCCGAGAGCAGCGAGCCACCGGCAAATGACGTAGAAGGCCGGCGTGAAGATCAATCCGAACGCCGTGACACCGATCATGCCGGAGAAAACCGCGGTACCGAGCGCCTGCCTGAGCTCGGCGCCGGCGCCCGTCGCCCAAACCAGCGGCACGACACCGAAAATGAAGGCGAGCGACGTCATCAAGATTGGCCGCAGCCGCAGCCGCGCGGCTTCCACGGCCGCCGCCCAGCGGTCACGGCCCTGGTCCTCGAGCTGCTTGGCGAACTCGACGATCAGGATCGCGTTCTTCGCCGCAAGGCCAATCAGCACGATGAAGCCGACCTGGGTGAGGATATTGTTATCCTGTCCGCGCAGGAGCACGCCGGTGATCGAGGCGATGAGGCTCATGGGCACGATGAGGATCACAGCCAGCGGCAAGGTCAGGCTCTCGTATTGGGCGGCCAAAACCAGAAATACGAACACCACCGCCAGCACGAAGGCAAAAACCGCAGCGTTGCTCGCCCGCAGTTGCTGGAAGGCGAGCGTCGTCCACTCATAAGTGAAACCGTCGGGCAGCGTCTCGGCGGCGAGCTGTTGCATGGTTTGGATGGCTTGGCCCTGCGAGTAGCCGGGGGCCGGAGCGCCGTCGAGCTCGGCGGCCGGATAGAGGTTGTAGCGCGGTACGCGGAAGGGCCCGGTTACGTCGCGCACGGTGGTGAATGAGCCGAGCGGCACCGTGTCCCCGCTCGCATTGCGAACCCTGATTTGGAGAACGTCCTTCGGATCGAGCCGGAAGCTGTCCTCCGCCTGCGCCGTAACGCGGAAGGTGCGTCCCAGCAGATTGAAGTCGTTGACATAATAGGAACCCAGATAGGTCTGCAGCGCGCCGAATACGTCGGGCACGTTGATGCCGAGCATCTGCGCCTTGGTGCGGTCGATGTCGAGATAGACCTGAGGGGTCGAGCTCTCGAACAGCGAGAAGACCTGCTTCAGGCCGGCCGTCTGCGCTGCGCGGCCCATCATTGCACCCACCGCCGCCCGCAGCGCCTCCGGCCCTCGCCCGCCGCGGTCCTCGACCATCATGCGGAAGCCACCGGCGGTGCCGATGCCGCGGACGGGCGGCGGAGCTATGACCAGAACGAGGCCTTCCTGGATTACGGACAGCTTTTGCAGCAGGGCGGCCTGGAGCGCGGGGCCGGATTTCCGAGGGTCCTTCGCCCGCATCTCGAATGGCTCGAGGGCGACGAAGACGGTCCCCGAGTTGGGAGCGTTGGTGAAGGTGGCGCCGGAGAAGCCGACCAAGTTGACCGCGTGGCTGATCCCGGGCACTTGGAAGGCCAATTCCGCGACCCGCCGATTGACCTCATCGGTTCGTGTGAGCGAAGCGCCTCCCGGCAGCTGCGTTACGATGATGAGGTAGCCCTGATCGACTTGCGGGATGAAGCCGATCGGCGCTTTACGGAACTCGTTGAGACCGGACAGGATCACGCCGGCATACACGACCAGCATCAATACGGCGAAGCGCACGACACGTGCCGTGAGCCAGCCGTAGCCGCGCCCGAGCGCGCCAAAGCCAAAATTGAAAGCGCGAAAGAAACCATGGATCGGGCGTGCCCACCACGCCTCGCGCTGATGACCGGTGTGCGGCTTCAAGAGCAGCGCGCACATCGCGGGCGACAGCGTCAATGACACGATGAGCGAGATGACGGTCGCACCGGTGACGGTGAGGGCGAATTGCCGGTAGAATTGCCCGGTAAGCCCGGTGATGAAGGCGGCCGGAACGAACACTGCGCACAACACCAGGGCGATGGCGATCAGCGCCGAACCGACCTCGTCCATGCTCCGCTTGGCAGCATCACGCGGTTTAAGGCCAGCCGCGATATTGCGCTCCACGTTCTCGACCACGACGATTGCATCGTCGACCACGATGCCGATGGCGAGGACCAGGCCGAACAGCGACAGATTGTTGAGCGAGAACCCGAACATCGCCATGAAGAAAAAAGTGCCGATCAGCGACACCGGTATTGCCACGATCGGAATGATGGCGGCGCGCCAGGTCTGCAGGAACAGGATGATCACCAGGACGACCAGGACCATTGCCTCGGCGATGGTCTCGGTGACGGCATCGATGGACTGTTGTATGAACTCGGTCGGGTTGTAGATGATCGTGTATTCGAGGCCCGTCGGAAATTTCTTCGAGAGCTCATCCATCGTCGATTTGATCTTCTCGGAGGTCGCCAGCGCGTTCGAGCCCGGCAGCTGGTAGATGGCGAGCGCAACAGCGGGGTCGAGATCGCGATAGGAATTGGTCGTGTAGTCGACGGCGGCGAGCTCGATCCGGCCCACGTCCTTGAGGCGAACGACGGAAGTCGAGCTCTGCTTGACCACGATGTCGGCGAACTCGTCCGGGTCGACCAGCCGTCCGAGCGTTCGCACCGCTATTTGGAACGCGCGCGGCTGGGCAACCGGCGGCTGGTTGAGCACGCCGGAAGCGACCTGGACGTTCTGGCCTTGCAGGGCCGTGATCACATCCCCGGTGGTGAGCCCGAGCGCGTACAGCCGGTCCGGGTCGAGCCAGACCCGCATCGAGTAGTCGCGGGCCCCGAACACCGTAATCCCGCCGACCCCGTAGATGCGGTTCAGCTGGTCAGTGACCTCGACGGTGGCGTAATTCGAGATGAAGAGCGGGTCGCGCGACTTGTCCGGGGAATAAAGATGCACGACCATCATCAGGTCGGGCGTGCTCTTGGCCGTGGTGACCCCGATATTGCGAACGTCCGCCGGGATGCGCGGCTGGGCGATCGCGACCCGGTTCTGGACCTGGACCTGCGCAATATCGAGGTTGGTGCCGAGCTCGAGGGTCACGTCGATCTGGAAGCGGCCGTCTCCGGTCGAGCTCGAGGTCATGTAGATCATGTTCTCGACGCCGTTGATCTGCTGCTCGAGCGGAGCAACCACCGTGGCGGCGACCACATCCGCGCTCGCCCCGGGATACTGGCCGCTGACCCTCACCACCGGCGGCGCGATCTCCGGATACTGGGCGACCGGCAGCCGTCCGACCGACACCGCGCCGACGATGACGAAGACGATAGAAACGACCGCGGCGAAGATCGGCCGGTCGATGAAGAAGTGGGAGAGGCGCATCCGCGGTCCTCGCTCAATTGGCGTCGATCTGCGGGCGGGCGGTCGATGCCGAAGCGGTGCTCGATGGCTGTGGTGTAACCTTTGCGCCTGGCCGCGCTCGCATCAGGCCGTTGACGATGACATTGTCGTCGGGCGTCAGGCCCTGCGTGATGACACGCAAACCATCGACGACCGGGCCGAGCGTGACGTATCTCGGCCGGGCGACGTTCTCGGCGTCGACCACCAGCACGAACTTGCGCGCCTGCTCGGCCCCGATGGCGGCGTCGGGCACGAGCAGCTCATCCTTCGGCGGTGCAGCCGCCATCCGGACACGCGCAAACATGCCGGGCGTGAATTTTCCGTCCGGATTGGCGAACACGGCGCGAGCCCGGATGGTGCTGGAGGAGCGGTCGATGGCATTGTCGACGAAGTCCACCTTGCCCTCGTGAGAAAATGCCGACTCATTGAGGAGCTTGAGCGTGACCGGCAAGGTCAACCCGCGGTCGGCGCCCGCGCCGTCCTTGGTGAGGTCCCCGTAGCGCAGGTAGGAAGCCTCATCCAAGGTGAACTCGAAGCGGATGGGATCAATGGACTCGATTGTGGCAAGCAAGCTCGTGTTTCCCGAGGTTCCGCCGGTGACGAGATTGCCGATGGACACGCGCCGGTCGCCGATGCGCCCCGACACCGGCGCACGCAGCTCGGTGAACTCCAGGTCGAGCGTCGCCTGGCGCTCGGCGGCCTGTTGGGCGGCAACTGAAGCTTCCGCCATGCGCTTGGCCTGCGTGCGCTGGTCGAAGGTCTGCTGGGTGATTACCGTGCCGATGGCGAGACCTTGGGCGCGCGCCAGATCGCTCTCCGCGAACTCGAGGGTGGCCTTGGCCTGTGCGAGGCTCGCCTGCGCCTGAGCAAGCGCGATCTGGAAGGGCCGGCGATCGATCGTGAACAGAAGATCGCCCGCCTTCACCATCTGGCCGTCCTGAAAATGGATCGCCTCCAGATAGCCGGGAACGCGCGCCCGCACCTCGACAAACTCGACGGCGACGAAGCGGCCGACATACTCGTCCTGGTTCGCAATCTTTTTGCTGGTTGGCTTGGCAATCGTGACCTGCGGCGGCGGGGGCGCGGATGCCTGCGGTTGCGACTGGCCCTGTCCGCAGGCGGCGAGCACGGGGATGAGCAGGAGCAGTAACGGGATTGTCAGCCGACGTACCGGTTTCAACGCGGGCATCAAGCTCATCGTCTGGGTAATCCTGTTGCCCCCTTCAGGGACCACTGCGTGACCACCGATCCCCGCAATCAGGCTGGTCATGATGCGGCCGGGGCGCCATGGATGGCCAGCGCTTGCGCGAGCTCGCCCGTCTTGTGCATTTCCAGCACGATATCGCAGCCCCCGATAAAGGCGCCCTCGACGTAGAGCTGGGGGATCGTGGGCCAGTCCGAGAACGTCTTGATCGCCTGGCGCATCGGCGGGTCTGCCAGCACGTCAATGGCGTGGAACGGCACGCCATAGTGCGCAAGCACCTGGACGATCGCAGCCGAGAAGCCGCATTGCGGAAGCGACGGGCTCCCCTTCATGAACAGAACGATGGGGTGAAGCTTGATGGTCTCGGAGATGCGCGCTTGCGCATCATCGACGTGGACGATGTCCGTCATAAATCAGTCTCCCGTCGCGTTTCAACCGGATGCTTGTCCGCGCAGGTGCATCTGCGCCTAAATAGACGCATATACACGTTTGTCAATGGAGGAAGATCGATGCTGTACCGACGCCCAGGCCTGCAAGGCATGCATGACGATGCTGGCGATTCTCACCACCGCCGTTCGCGGTCGCCGGCGGAACGCGCGGAGCTGCGTTCCCTTCAGGCGAGGAGCCATGCGGCTCGGCGAGATTGTGGTTTCAATAGTGGGCTTGCGCATTGACAAATAGAGCGTATATGCACATGAAACAGGCACGAACGTAGGGTTGTCGCCCAAGGGATGTCCATGGCCACGCGACCGCTTCCAAATTTCGCCGATTGCAACTGCCTCGCGGTGCGCCAGGCCGCCCGCTACATCACCCAGTTCTACGACCGATATCTGGCGGCCGCGGGGTTGCGTACGACCCAGTATGGGATCCTCGCGAGGCTCAAGCGCCACGGCCCGATGTCGATCAACACGCTTGCCGCCGAACTGGTCGTGGATCGTACAACGCTTGGCCGCAATATCCGGCCCCTCGAACGCGACGACCTGATCGCGATCGAGTCGGATCCTTCCGATCGGCGCAGTAAGATTTTGCGCCTGACCAAGGCCGGTGACGCGCGTTTCCAGCGCGCTCAAAAACGTTGGGCAGAGGCGCAAAGGCGCTTCGAGCGGGCGTACGGTGGTAAGCAAGCCTCACAGTTGCGCGAGAAGCTGCGCGCCGTCGTTGCGAGTGGGCTCAGCCCGTTCGACACCACGGCGGCCCAAGAGGGACGGCCCTGATCAGGAAATCGCGCGTGCCGCGAGTGTGACTCTCTGCGTGGAGTCATGGCGAGCTTGATTCAGACAATTTGGCCACGGGTTTGAAAGTCCGTATGATTTCGTACATGCCCGGCTCGAAGGTCGCGAAGGTGAGCGCTTCCTGCAGGAACGGCAGCGGACCGGGATCTTGGCGCATGGCTTGATAATCCTCCATGCTGCGCCAGCGCGCATACATGGCCACCTTTGTCCCATCGATGCTACGATGCAGCGTCGCCGAGATAAAACCCGGCGCGCGGTTGACGAAACCATCGGTCGCGCGCGTGAGAAGATCGATCAGCCGCTGCTGGTTGGCTTGTGTAACCGTGAATACGTTAATCAACGTGACGGTGCTGTCTTTCTCGGGTGCGATTGTCACAAGCACTCCCTTGATTCAGAGTAAGTTGGCACGCGGCGGTAAATAGCATCGCGGATGGCGGCGCCGCCACATTGTGGGTGGGCCGCCTCGCGACTTATTGATTGATCGACCCGCAGCAAAGAGCAAATGCGTTGTGCGTTCCTCAGAATATTGAGAATCCCGCCGCGCGACTCTCGAAAGCGCTTTTCCTAGGCCACCACGCCGTCGGTGACGATGCCGCCGGGGCCGGGCACCCGGCAGCCGCCCTTCGGGTCGGTGTCGGGAGCCGCAAGCGCCGCGCAAGCAACGCCCATGGTGATGGCCGTCGCGACGGCTTGATCATGCGCTCTCGCTCCGACGGACCAGTCGATCAATCGGGACTGACAATTTAATTTATTCTCAACGTCATTCCATGCAATATTCATTGGCATGCGCCGGGCCCGCGTGTCGGCCGCTGCGCGCTGCTATGACCTGCGCCCTCGCCGTCCACCCGTCCCCGTTACCGGAAAATCCGCGACATCGGGAAGCGCGACGTGGCTGCAAATTCAACCGATCGTTTCGAGAGAGACCGATGCCGCAAAATGTGATCGATGTTGCGCCCGAAGTGCTCGATGATCTTGTTGCCGCCAATCGCATCCTTGCCGACCAGGGAATTCTGGACGCCTTCGGGCACGTGAGCATCCGCCATCCGGACAATCCCGGCCACTATCTCATGTCGCGGTGGCTGGCGCCCGCGCTGGTCGCCGCCGAGGATATCGTCGAATACGATCTGGAGAGCGTCGCGCGCACGCATCCGGGCCTGCGGCTCTATTCCGAGCGCTACATTCACAGCGAAATCTACAAGGTGCGCCCGGACGTGCAGGCGATCGTGCACAGCCATTCTCCGACCGTCGTTCCGTTCGGCGTGACCCGGGCGCCGTTCCGGCCGATCCTCCACAACGCCGCCTTTCTCGGCGATTTCGTCCCGGTGTTCGATATCCGCGAGAAGTTCGGCGCGAGCGACATGCTGGTCAACCGCAAGGAGCGCGGGACCGAGCTGGCGCGGGTGCTGGCACAGCATACGACGGCGCTGATGCGCGGCCATGGCGACGTCGTGGTCGGGAGCAACATCCAGAATGTCGTGTGGCGCGCCTATTATACCGAGATCAATGCGCGCATGCTGGCGCAGGCGATCGCCATCGGGGGCGGACCGATCATGTATCTTTCCGTCGAGGAAGCGGTGCTGACGGACGCGTCCATGCAGCGTGTCGAGGCGCGCCCGTGGAAGCTGTGGAAGCAAAAGGCGCTCGGGCGCTAGGCGGCGTCCCGGGCACGTGCGAAACACGCGTCAGAGCCAGAACACGGAGCATGAGGCGCCGATGTCGACGCTGGATGTGCCTGCCGTATGCCAGTTGCTCGATCGCCTTTTCGCCGCGGCGGATCAGAACGACCCGGCGGGGTTCCGGCGCGCGCGCGACGCGATGGCGCGGCTTGCAGCGCCGCCGAGCGACCGTCAGCGCGCCGAGCTGATGCGGGACGTGTATATGCCGGTCTCGCCGGAGGTCGGGCGGCTGCTCTATATGCTGGCGCGCAGCCGGAATGCAGGCATCATCGTCGAGTTCGGCACTTCGTTTGGAATCTCCGGCATTCATCTTGCGGCTGCCTTGCGGGATGCGGGGCGCGGCCGGCTCATCACGACCGAGCTCGACCCCGTCAAGGCCGCGCGGGCCACGGAAAATTTCCGCGCCGCCGGGCTGGCCGATCTGATCGAGATCCGGGTCGGAGATGCGTTCGACACACTCAAGACCGGGATCGCGGCCGGCATCGATCTGCTGCTGCTCGACGGCTGGAAACCGCTCTATCTGCCCATGCTGAAGTTCCTGGATCCGCGGCTTTCGCCCGGCGCCCTGATCATCGCCGACGACCTCGCCGTGGCACCGGACGCGCTGGCGTCGTATGTCGGCTATGTGCGCGATGGCGGCAACGGCTACGTATCGGTCGAGGTTCCGCTCGGCGATCGCATCGAAATCTCGGTGCGCGCCGGATGACGATCAAAGGTGCCGGTCAGGAGATGCAACGTCCGGCTGTCTGCGCCAGCAGCGATCGCGTCATCACGCTCACGGTCGCTTCGCAGCCTTCGGGCAGCGTCGGGCGCATCCGCGGAGCCTGCGAGCCCTGCAGGTCGGATGGGTTGGCGGTCGTCGCGGGGAGGTTGGCGGGCAGCCGGTCGCCCTTGAGGGAGCGGTTCACCGCGGTCCTGGAGTCTTGGGTCGTGGGGTCTTGCGGCGATGCAGCAACCGTCGGCACCTGCAGGCCGGCAACCAAGGCCACCACGGGCAGGGCCAGCCCGATGCCGAAAAGATATGCACTGCGTGGACGCATGAAACAGCTCCACCCGTAAGACGCCGCGACCGGCCAAAAGGTTCAAGGCGCAAATCGGTTTTTTCCGACCGACATCCAGGAATCCGGGGGACATGCAGGAATGACGGCCCATCGAATTGCCATCGAGGAGCATTTTTGGACGCCGGAGCTGCGCGCGCTGCGGCGCGGCCATGACGTGCTGTCCGACCCGGAGCTCGGCCGGCGGCTCTCTGACCTGGGCGAGCTCCGCATCGCCGAGATGGATGCAGCCGGCATCGACCTGCAGGTCATCTCCCATGTGGAGCCGGCCACCCAGAACTTCGAGCCGGGCGAGGCCGTTCGCCTGGCCGCCGCGGCCAACGACCTGCTGCATCAGGCGATCCGCGCGCAGCCGACCCGCTTCGCCGGCTTTGCGGCCCTGCCGACGCCCGATCCGCCGGCGGCGGCCGGCGAGCTCGAACGGGCGGTCACGAAGCTCGATTTCAGGGGCGCCATGGTGCATGGTCTCACCCGCGGCGCCTTCCTGGACGAAAAGCCGTTCTGGCCGATCTTCGAGACCGCGCAACGGCTCGACGTGCCCATCTATCTGCACCCGGCGACGCCGCATCCGGCCGTGATCGAGGCCTACTATGCCGGCTACCCGTCGATGGTGCGGGTGGGACACGGCTTCACCGGCGAAATGTCCGCTGCCGCGATCCGGCTGGTGCTCAGCGAAGTCTTCGACGTCTTTCCGCGCCTGCAGATCATTCTGGGGCATCTCGGCGAGGCGCTTCCGTTCCTGCTGCCGCGGATCGACCGCTACGTGTCGCGGCAGATGAAGGGGCGAACCTTTCGCGACAGCATCCGCCGAAATTTCCATTTCACGACCGGCGGCAAATTCACCCACACCGCGCTGCAATGCACGATCGAGGAGATCGGGATCGAGCGGATCATGTTCGCGGTCGACTGGCCGTTCCATTCCAACCTGGACGGCAGCGCCTTCATCGAAACCGCCCCCATCGGCGACGACGCCAAGGCGATGATCTTCGGCCGCAACGCGCGCGCGCTGCTGCGGTTGTAGCGCTGATTCCATCTGTAGCCCGGATGGAGCGGAGCGAAATCCGGGGCTGCCGTCCCGCATTGCGCCATAGCCCGTCGAAGACGGGCGTAAACGCCCTGATGGCTCCATGCGGGCTACATCAGAGCTTGGCCTTCCGCGCGCCACGCGGCGACTTGGTCGCCGGCGCCTGGAAGGCTCGCGTCACGAACGGCACCAGCTCCTTGATCACCGCTTCGGTGTTGCCGGGATCGCAGCGGCCGTTTAAACACTTGTTTGACAGGCCTGCTCCCGCGAGGACGTCATGAACCCCAATCAGAAAAAGACCTTGCTGATCCGCAACGGCACCCTGATCGACGGATCGGGAAGCGCTGCCGGGGGCAACGATGTCATCGTGATCGAAGGCAGCCGGATCAGGAGCGTTGGGGCGCTGCCGCCGGACGTGCATCCGGAAGACCGCACGAACGTGGACGTGATCGACGCGGCCGGCCAATGGATCATGCCCGGCCTGATCGATGCCCACTGCCATGTGTCTTACGGCTATCCGCCGGTCAAGGGCGAGGGCAAAGGCAAGGGCCCGACCCGTCCGGAATTCTCCACCTTGCGGTCGGCGCGCAGCGTGCAGAAGGTGTTGCGCTCCGGCGTGACCAGCATCTCGGTGCCGGGCGGCACCTGGTTCATCGATGTGGGCGTGCGCGACGCGATCAGGCTCGGCCTGATGGAGGGGCCGCGCATGTATGTGGCGGGCCGCATGATCGTCACCTACGGCTGCATCGAGGACGACGAGCCGTCCTGGGAGGGCACGCCCGAGCATTCGATCGGCAAGCTCTGCAACTCCGCCGACGAGATGGTCACCGAGGTCCGGCGCCAGGGCAAGCACGACGTCAATTTCATCAAGATGGCCGACAGCCGCTCGGGCGAGTCGCAGATGCTCGCCGGCGACGAGATCGCGGCCGTGGTCGGCGAGGCGCACCGGCGCAATCTGCGCGTCGCCATCCATTCGCGCGGCGCCGGCTCGACGCGCGCGGCCGCCGAGGCCGGCGTCGATTGGATCATCCATGCGGATCTCGCCACCGACCGTGATCTGGAGGCGGTCGCCAAGGCCGGCATCCCGATCCTGCCGACCGCGACCTTCCTGGCGGTGGTGATCGAGCTCGGCAACAAGATCGGCGCCGACAAGGTCCAGCTCGACATCAATCGCATGCAGCGGCACTACGAGCTCATCGGCCAGATGATGCACAAGGCGCGCAAGCTCGGCATCAAGCTTCTGGTCGGCACCGACACCGGCAACAACTCGTTCACGCCCTATGGCGAGCTGCACGCCAGGGAGCTGGAGATTTTCGTCAACCACGGCGGCTTCACGCCCATGGAGGCGATTGTCGCGGCCACCAAGCACAACGCCTATGCGGTCGGCCTCGAAGGCGAGCTCGGCGAGATCGCGCCGGGCAAGCTCGCCGACATCATCGTTGTGAAAAAGGACCCGATCGCCGACATCACGGTCTTGCAGGGCGGCCGCCACCTGTCCTGGGTGATCAAGGACGGCAAGATCGTCGACCTCGGCGCCCCCGAGGACCTGCTGACCTTCCGGCAAGCCGCGGAATGAACGCAACATGTCCGCGTCCGAGACACGCCGAAGCTTCCCTCGCCCCGCGTGCGGGGAGAGGGCCACACGGCATTGAGGAAAACCAGAACTCGGCTCGGTGAGGGGGCGTTTCCGCGGGCTCAGACTCGCGGAGACGCCCCCTCATCCCGACCTTCTCCCCGGACGCGGGGAGAAGGAGCGCGCCTGCACCTGAGGGGTGCCGCGGCATTCTTCATCCCGCAAGAGGCAATCTGCAACAAATTCCGAAGCTCGAACGTTCCTGCGCGCTACGCATCGCCCGATACCTGCGGCAGCACATCGCGGGCGAGCCGCGTCATGAAATCCTCGGTCTCCTGGCCGTCCTTCGGAAACGGCCAGATGATCGCCTCCTGGATGCCGGCTCCTTCGAGCTTGCGCAGACGTTCGACGATCTGCGCAGCCGTGCCGACCACCGCTAGGCTGTCGATGATGCCGCGCGGCACCAGGCGGCGCAGCTCGGCCATGATCGGCGGCGACCATTCGTGCGGCGCCTCGTGGATGAACCTGCGAAATTCCGGCGAGATGTCGGGCGCGAGCTCGTCGGCCATCTGGCTCAACACTTTCCGGCTGCTCCAGAACGCGAAGCTGACACCGCGCCTGATGCCGTCCGGGACCGGCTCGTCCTCGCGATCGAGCAGCGAGAGATAGATCCACGAGCACATCCGGATATCGCTCCAGCCGCGCTTGGCGATCTCGAGCCCCGGGAGGATGTGCTGCTTGGCATATTCGATGCCCGGCACGGTGGCGAAGCTGCCGATCAGGACTCCGTCGGCGATCTCGCCCGCAAGCTTGAGGATCTGCGGCCCGCGGCTGGCGATGTAGAGGGGAGGGGTGATGCTCGGTTTCCAGTCGAGCGCGCCGTCACGGAACTTGACGACCTGGCCGTCGAGGCTGACCTTTTCGCCCGCCCACAGCGCCCGCATCAATTGCGTGGCTTCGCGCAGCGCCGCGACCGGCTTGGGATTGCCGTAGCCCGGCAGCGTCTCGAAATGGCTGCCCGAGCCCATCACCACCCGCAAGCGCCCGGGCGCAAGCTCGGCCAGCGTCGCCGTCGCCTGCGCCAGCAGCGCCGGATGGCGCGTATAGGGATCGATCACGCTGGTGCCGAGCCCGATGCGCGACGTCACCTGCGTGGCGGCGCCCAGGCGGGAGAACGGGTCGCGCGCCCATTTCTTGTCGTTGTGGAAAAATGCGTGAAGGCCCAGCCGCTCCGCGAGCTTCACCTGCTCGATATAGCGCGGACCCGGCTCGCCGCCCAAGGATGCGATCGACAGCTTCACGGCCGGCTCCGCGCAGTCATGATGTCCTCGGTAGGGGCGCCCCTTGTGGGCGCCCGCGATTGCGGCAGCGGCAGGGCGGCCACGAGGGCCGCCCCTACGCGATCGGGCCCATTATGTGCTGGCGAAAGCCCGGCTGCTGGCTCAGCCTCTCGTACCACGCCTTGATGTTGGGAAGCTGCGGCCGCTCGATCGGATAGTTGTGCCAGCGGTGCGCCAGGATGCCGTTGCCAATATCCGCCAAGGTGAGGTCGGCGCCGCACAGATGGCGGCGGCTCGCCATAAACCGCTCCACGATGGTCCAGCAGCGCAGCGCCTCCTTGCGGGCGGCTTCGAGCGCCGCGGCATCGCGCTTCTCCCGCGGCGTGCGATAGTAGCCGATCAGCATCGTGGTCATCGGCGGGTTGAGGCTTGCCAGCTGCCAATCCATCCAGCGCTCCACCTCGCTGCGGCGATAGGCTTCGGCCGGATGCAGGCGCGCGCCGCAGTAGCTGGCGCAAAGATAGCGCAGGATCGTGTTCGATTCCCAGATGATCCGGTCGCCGTCCTCGATGGTGGGAACACGCCCGTTGGGATTGATCTTGAGGTAGGCCGGATCGTCGTTGCCGCCGAACGGACCGCCCCAGTCGATGCGCTCGAACGCGATGCCGAGCTCGACGCAGCACCACAGGACCTTCTGCACGTTCAACGAGGTGCCGCGTCCCCAAATCTTGATCATGCCGCCCCCGCTCTGGTTGTCATGGCCGGACTTGTTCCGGCCATCTCGTTGAGGAGAGCACGGTGCCTGCCTTGTCGAGATCGCCGGGACGAGCCCGGCGATGACACGCTGAATTTGACGGCGCCGGTGCCTCAGGACGGCGCGGTTTCCTTGTCCATGTCGGCAAAAATTTGCGCCGCCGCCTGGAAGGCCCCGAAGGCGGCCGGCACCCCGGCATAGATGGCCGCATGCATCATGATTTCCTTGACCTCGTCGCGGCTCACGCCGGTATTGGCGGTGGCCCGGATGTGGAGCTTGAGCTCCTCGAGGCGTCCCATCGCGACCAGCATGGCGATCGTGATCTGGCTTCGGGTCTTGTGATCGAGGCCCGGGCGCGACCAGATCGATCCCCA
>DASXXS010000092.1:0-16385 GCA_036502925.1 Xanthobacteraceae bacterium | reverse complement strand
TATCCGCGGCTGCGCGCGATCTCGCTCGAAGAGCATCCTTCGCCCAACAATCCACTCGGCGCCAAGGGGGCAGGCGAGGGCGGCATCATCCCGGTCGGCGGCGCCTTGGCGAACGCGGTGGCGGCGGCGCTGCGTCCGTTCGGCGCCGAGCCGCGGGCGCTGCCGCTGACGCCGCCGCGGATATGGCAGCTGATCCGGGATGCAGCCTTGTAGCCCGGATGGAGCGCTTGCGTAATCCGGGACCGCCGCTCCCGCATTGCGCATAGCCCGCGAAGACGGGCGTAACCGCCCTGAAGCGCTCCATGCAAGCTACGGGCTACGGGCTTGCGTTGCTTTATCCATTGGCCCGCTGCCGCAAGGTTGTTACGTTCCGCATCCGAGGGAGGTTTCCATCAGCCATGACGGTTGCGTTGTCTCCGGCGAGTGCCGATCCGGCCCGGCGCGGGGCGCGTGCGCCCTGGTTCACGCGCGAGCGCTGGACTGCGATCCGCCGTCCGCTCACCACCCTGGTGGTGGTCGTGGCGGCTTGGGAGATTCTGGCGCGCACCGTTCTCACCAACCGGCTGTTCTTTGCGCCTCCCTCGGATGTGGCGCTGGCGGCCATGCGGCTTTGGCAATCCGGCGAGCTGCAGCTGCATATCCGGGTGAGCTTCAGCGAGCTGATCTACGGAGTTCTGCTGGCGATCGTGATCGGCATCGCGATCGGGGTCATCGTCGGCATCAGCCGGCGGGTGCAGGCCTATACGGAGATCTACATCACGGCGCTCTATGCCACGCCGCTGGTGGCGGTGACGCCGCTGCTCATCCTGTGGCTCGGCATCGGCATCGGCTCGAAGATCGCCGTGGTGTTCCTGACCGCGGTCTTTCCCATTCTCATCAACACCATTTCCGGCGTGCGTGCCACCGAGGCCTTGCTGATCGAGGTGGCGCAGAGCTTTTGCGCGACCCCGCGGCAGATCATCATGAAGGTCACGCTGCCGTCCGCGCTGCCCTACATCCTGACCGGAATCCGCCTCGGCATCGGTCGCGGCATCGTGGGTGTCGTGGTGGGCGAGCTGTTCGGCTCGCAGGCCGGCTTGGGATTTCTGATCTACACGTCCGGCCAGACCTTCGACGTTCCTTCGCTTTTCGTCGGCATCGTCACGCTCGCCGTGGCGGGCGTGGGCCTCACCTTTGCGGCGGAACTGGTGGAGCGCTATGTGCTGCGCTGGCGCCGCACCATTCGGATGGACTAAGCTCGATGAGCAAATGCCTATGAGCGCTCGCGCTGCCGCGGTCGCGGTCGAAGATCTCAGCATGGAATTCGTCAGCCGCGGGCAGCGGCTGCTGGCGCTGCAGAATATCGATCTGGACATCGCACCGGGCGAGTTCTTCGTGATCGTCGGTCCCTCCGGTTGCGGCAAGACCACGCTGCTGCGCGTGCTGCAGGGCCTCGCCAGTCCGACCCGCGGACGAATTCTGGTCGGCGGCGAGGTCGTCACCGGCCCTGGCACCGACCGCGGCTTCGTGTTCCAGCAGGATGCGCTCTACCCCTGGCGCAGCGTGTTGCGCAATGTCGGCTTCGGGCTCGAGCTGCAGGGCGTCGCCAAGGCGGCGGCCCGCGCGCGGGCGCGGGCGATGATCGATCTCGTCGGCCTCAACGGGTTCGAGAACCATTATACGCATGAATTGTCCGGCGGCATGCGCCAGCGGGTCAATCTGGCGCGCGCGCTCGCGATCGAGCCCGCCATTTTGTTGATGGACGAGCCGTTCGCGGGGCTCGATGCGCTCACCCGCGAGACCATGCAGCACGAGCTGTTGCGCATCGCCGCGGCCGCCGGCACGACCGTGATCTTCATCACCCATCAGATCGACGAGTCGGTGTTCCTCGGCGACCGCGTGGCGGTGTTCGCGACGCGGCCGGGACGGCTGCAGGAGATCATTCCGATCGACCTGCCGCGGCCGCGGCCCGCCGGCATCAAGCAATCGCCGGAATTCCAAAGCCACGTGGCGCGCATCGTCCGGCTGATCGGCAGCTACGAGAGTCATCCATGAGAGTTATCCTTGAGAGTCTTTCATGCAGGTTTTGCGCGACGAAATGGCACGCAGTCCGCTCGTCTCCGCCCTGTAACTGATGCCGGTCGGCGATACGAGAGCGCGCCCATGCTGGAGCATTTGAAAGCCAAAAACCGCGCCTGGGCGAAGCGGATGGTTGCCGCCGATGCCGGCTTCTTCAAGCGGCTCGAACGCCAGCAGGCGCCCGAGTATTTGTGGATCGGCTGCTCCGATAGCCGGGTGCCCGCCAATGAGATCGTGGGCATGGAGCCCGGCGAGCTCTTCGTGCACCGAAACGTCGCCAACCTGGCCCCGCCGCAGGATGCCAACTACCTCTCCGTGCTGCAGTTTGCCGTCGACGTGATCAAGGTGAAGCACATCATGGTGGTGGGGCACTATGGGTGCGGCGGCGTAAGCGCGGCGGTCGACGGCCAGCGGCGCGGCCTCGTGGACCACTGGCTGCATCCCATTCGCGAGGTCTGCCACGAGCATCGCCACGAGCTTGACGCGATCGCGGACCAGCGCGCGCGCCTCGACCGCTTGTGCGAGCTCAACGTGATCCGCCAGGTGAGAAACGTCGCAACCGATGTCTTCGTGCAGGAGGCCTGGGCGCGCGGTCAAGATCTGTGCATCCATGGCTGGGTCTATTCGCTTGCCAACGGCCTGGTGAAGGATCTCGACGTGACCGTCTGCCGGCCTGAGAGGATCGAGCATCCGGCCTGACTTGCGCCTCTACCCGGCTTTCGAGCCATCCGTAACAGGGCTAAGCTCGGCCGCCGCCCGGGATTCAACCCGGGCAATGCCGGTCGGCCGGCAAGCGCAGGCCGGCATCGGTCAAAGCACAAATGGAGGAATAACGATGTCCCGGATCAAGCTTGCGATGGCCGTCGTTTGCGTCACGACGGCGCTCGCCGCCACCGCGCAGGCGCAGCAGCCGCCGACCGCCCTCACCAAGGTCGAGGGCACCGATAACGTCTACATATTCCGCTATATGGGCCACCAGTCGATGTTCATCACCACGCCGGACGGCGTGATCGCCACCGACCCGATCAGCGAACGGCGGCCGGTGAAGCCCTATATCGATGCCATCCAGTCGGTGAGCAAGGCGCCGATCAAATACGTGATCTACAGCCACAGCCACTTCGACCATATCGCCGGCGGCAAGCCGTTCAAGGATATGGGCGCGACCTTCGTCGCCCATACGAATGCGAAGGCGCGGATCGCGGCGCTCAAGCCCGATGATGTCGTGCTGCCGGACCAGACGGTCGACACCCAGAAGATCATCGAGCTCGGCGGCACCACGCTGGTGCTGGACTATGTGGGCAAGAACCACTCCGACAGCAATCTGGTCATGCGGCTGCCGAAGGAGAAGATCATCTTCACGGTCGATTGGATCCCGCTGCAGGCCGTCCAGTTCCGCGGCATGGCCGATACCTACGTGCCCGACATCGAGGAGGGATTGAAGAAGGTGATCGCGATGGACTGGACCACGTTGATCCCTGGCCATCCAGGGCCCGGCGGACGCCAGATCGGCGGGCGGGAAGAAGCGACCAACCAGCTCGCCTACCTGCAGGACCTTTCCGCCGCGGTGAAGAAGGCGGTGGCGGAAGGAAAGGGCTACGACGTAGCGGAAAAGGAGATCAAGCTGCCGAAATACGAGAGTTGGGGCGGCTATGCTGCCTACCTGCCGATGAATATCGAGCGCTACTTCGATTATTGGAACCGCGGAATCTAAAGCGGATTCCGGCCTAATAGATGCAGAATGGTACCCGCAATCTATGCCGTCATTGCCGGGCATAGCCCGCGAAGACGGGCGTAAACGCCCTTATGCCCCGGTAATCCATCCTCTTCGCAAAGGCTCTATGCGAAGGTGATGGACCCGCGGGTCGATCCCCGGATCAAGTCCGGGGACGCGGGTGACGGCGGTAGTTGGCGCGCGCGGAGTCAAAACGGGCGGCACTGCTTTAATGGTGAGGACAATCATGGGTGATCGAAGCTCGCTTGCTGCAATCGTGCTCGCGATGGCAGGTCTCGGGATGGCCGCGACCGGCGCGCGGGCGCTCGATGATGCAAAGTATCCCGACATCCGGGGAGCGTGGGAGAGGCCGGGCGCCGCGCAATGGGATCCGACCAAGCCGGGCGGCTTGCGGCAGCAGGCTCCGCTCACGCCGCAGTTTCAGGCCGTGTTCGAGGCCAATCTGGCGGAGACGGCCGCCGGCGGCCAGGAGTACAATACGCAGGTCAAATGCCTGCCATCGGGCATGCCGCGGGTGATGATCGCCTACGAGCCGCTCGAACTTCTCGTCACGCCGGAAATCACCTACATCCGCTTCGATCAATTGGGCGAGAACCGCCGGATCTATACCGACGGCCGGCCCTGGCCCGAGAAGGTCACGCCGAGCTTCGACGGCTATTCGATCGGCAAATGGGTGGATCCGGACGCCGACGGCCGCTACGGCGCGCTTGAGGTGGAAACCCGGGCGCTCAAAGGCCCGCGCAATCTCGACGCCAGCGGGCTGCCCTTGCATCCCGACAACGCGACCATCATCAAGGAGCGCATTTTCCTCGACCCGGCCAATCGCAACCGCCTGCATGACCGGGTCACGACCATCGACCATGCCTATACGCGGCCGTGGACGGTGACGCGGGACTACAACCGCATGGCCCATCCGCTCTGGGTCGAGACCAATTGCAGCGCCGAGAACCATTACGTTTCGCTCGAGAAGGAAACGTATTTCATCAGCCTCGATGGCTATCTGATGCCGACCAAGAAGAATCAGCGAATGCCCGATCTGAAGAATTTCGAGCGATCACCCAGGTGACGCAGGTCCGGCGCGTCGGCCGGCGCGATTGCTGGAGCATTTTCGGGCAAAGCCTGCCCGCGCGAAGCCGCAACAATGCCGGACGTCGCCGGTCCCGCCGGCGGCGTGTCGCGCAATTCCCGGCGGTTGCTCACCGGAAATCGGCACGGCGTTTCGCCGGCACGTGCCGCATCCACCAATGCGCGTGCGACGAGCGTGGCGATATAACCGGCTTCGACGCAAGCAGCAGTCACCGCCATGTCAACAATCAACGACCCGACCGTTTCGCCGCGTGCGATGCAGATCAACGCGACAAGCGGCAATGCGATGCCGAGAGCCGGGACAAGCACGAGCACGTTCGCGCGCAATCCCAACAGTGCGCCAGCCAAAAAGCTGAGCAATACAATGCTAGCCATGGCGATCGCTTCTCACCCTGACGCCATTCGCAACTTTTTGGATTTTGTTTGTTTGAACAAGTGTTTGTGTTGCAAATAAGAAGTTGCTTCTCAGGTAAATACCCTAGGCATTAACCCGCGCCGCACCTATTGGTCGCGCAAGCGATGGAGATTGAATACCGATTCGGATCGGGTGCGGTCCTGCCCGACACAACCCGTTACCATCGTCGTGACCGCAGCGGGCGGTGATGGCCGGCAGCGGCGGGCCGGCAACGGACGAACGGTTCGTCCGTCAGCCGCAGGCCAAACGCGCCAAGGCCGGTCCGCTGCTCACAGCCCGAAGACGTAGAGCACGGTCGCGTTCGACTGATTCTGCAGCTCCGGGTTCCGCTTGACTCCCGACAGCGAGTTGCTGATCTGTCCGGACGGCCGCACACAGCACACGCCCGATGCGGCGGCGATGTATTGCTTGCCGTCCACCGCATAGGTCATGGGCGCTGCGTTGAAGCCGGTGCCCACGTTGAACCGCCACACTTCGTCGAGCGTCTGATCGTCAAGCGCCACGATCGTGCCGTCGAGCAGGCCGGTGAAGACCAGGCCGCCGGCGGTGGTCAGCGTCCCCGAGGAGTTCGGATACGGGAACTCGGCGCGCTTCTTGATCTCGCCGGAGACCGGATCGAGCATGGTGATCGATGAGGTGATGGTCCCGTCCGCGCCGGGAGCGCCGCCGTTGAACTTGCCCTTGATGTGAGCGCTGGCGTCGACCGTGACCTTGCCGCAGCCTTCGTAGGCCGGGATGTAGAGGTAGCCGGTGTTGCGGCTGTAGGACACCGGCCAGAAATTGGTGCCGCCGGTGATGCTCGGGCAGATCTGGCGCGTTGCCTTGTCGGCGAGCGTCGCGGCGCCCTCGTTGTAGATCTGAATATCGCGGCTCGGATCGTAGTCGACCGGCTTGCCGGTCTTGGGATCGATGCCCTTGGTCCAGGTCAGGACCTTGACGTGCTGGGTGGCCTTGAGGAACTGGCCGCTGAGGCGATCGAAGCTGTAGGTGAAGCCGTTGCGGCCGGCATGGGAGAGGATCTTGCGGTCCTCGCCGTTGATCTTGGTATCGATAAGGACATGGGCGCCGGTCTCGTCATAGTCCCGGTCGTCGTTCGGCGTGTATTGATGCCACCACGCGATCTTGCCGTCCGCCGCGTTGAAGGCGATGGCGCTCGACGTGTAGAGATTGTCGCCGGGACGGAAGGAGGAATCGTAGGCCGGGACCGGATTGCCCGATCCCCAGTAGGTCAGGTTGTTGGCGGGATCGTAGGCCCCGGTCCCGTAGAACGAGCCGCCGCCGGTCTGGTAGGCGTTGACCTTGTCCTTCCAGGTCTCGCTGCCGGGCTCGCCCGGCGCCGGGATCGAGTAGGTCTTCCACATCACGTTGCCGGTCTTGGGGTCGAGCGCGGCAAGCCAGCCGCGCAGGCCGCGATCGCCGCCGGAGCCGCCCACCAGGATCTCGTCCTTGAGCGCGAGCGGCGCGGCGGTGAGCTCGATATCCGCCTGATCGGTGAGGTTCTTGTCCCAGACCACCTGGCCGGTTTCCTTGTCGGTCGCGATGACGCGGCCGTCGTAGCCGGTGACCGAGATCACGAGATTGCCCCACAGCGCGACGCCGCGGTTGCGGTCCTGGTTGCCCTGCTTGGGGTCCATCTTCCAGACGATCTTGCCGGACGTGCCGGACCGCACGTCGATCTTGTAGACGACGCCCCAGCTGTCGACCATGTACATGAAGCCGTCATCGACCAACGGCGTCGCTTCAAGGCTCTCGCCCGCCGATTTGCCGCCCAGCGGCACCGCGAACAAAAGCCTGAGCGTCTTGATGTTCGATTTGTTGATCGCCGCGAGCGGCGAATGGCGCTGCGCGCCGTAATCGCGATGATGGGTCAGCCAGTTCTGCGGCTCGGGATTGAGCAGCCGCGCGTAGGTGACGTCGGCGGCCAGCACCGCGGATGTGCTGGCCAGCAGCGCGCCGGCGAATCCGAGCACTGCGCTTGCGGCTGCCATTGTGGTGCGACGGCTGCGAATTATTCTCATCCTTGCCTCCCTCAAACCTGTTGTCGGCTTTGCTCTTCCTCCCCTTCCGGGGAAGGGCCCGGGATGGGCGCACGAATTTCACGCCGGGATATCGTTTGCGTTTCGGCTGGCCCCCTCCCGGCGGCAGCGCAATCCTGCGCCCGGATGAAGTCCGAGAGCAAGCGCCTTTGCGGGCGTCTTCGGTCTCATGTCTTGGCGGCCTTGCGGGACCAAAGATCTTGCCCCGGAGATCTTGTCCCCTTTGGCGCACGCGGCAAACCGGTGTACCTTGATCCGGGATGAAACAATGAACGCAGACCAATGGAGGAAGAAATGTCGGCCCGCGCAAACGTCATGTCGCCGATCATCGTGGCGGCGATCTTGGCCGTCGCTTTCGGAGCGAGACCCGTCATCGCCAAGGAGTGCTATGCGCCCGATGCGCGCTCCCAGGAGCGCGCCTTCTCGCGCGCTGTCGTCACCGATGGCGGCAAGACCGTTTGGCTGGGGGGTCAAACCGGCTCGCCCAATCTTGATTTCGAGGGGCAGGCACGCGAAGCCTTCGCCGAGCTGGACAAGACCATCAAGGCCGTCGGCGGCACCGGATTGAAGGACATGGTGACAATGACGGTATTCATCGGCGACGTGCGGCTTGGCGACCGCCTGACCGAGATCCGCAAGGAGATATTCAAGGAATGCTTTCCGGGGAGCGCGCTGATCACCGTCAGCGGTTTCGCGCGTCCCGGCATACTGATCGAGATTCAAGGCGAGGCCGTCATTGGCGGAAAATAGCGCCCGGCCGACAGGAATCACGCACTCTTGTCCCGGCCATCAGCGCGTTTACGCGCGTCTTCGCCGCGCTACGAGCCGGGATCGTTCCAAATGCTGGAGTCTGGAACGGTCCCGGCTCAAGGCCGGGACAAGTAGCTCGAATTCAGATTGGCAAATCGTGCGGAACCGAATTTCAGGCGTCCCGGACTATCGTCGGAGAAAAATCTGCTCCTGCGCGGCCTTGTTCACTTGTTATTAGCAAAGAAAAAAAACAGGCGGTGGGGCATAAAAAACTCTTTGACCGCTGAGACGGGCCGCAAGTCGGGATTCAGCATGTATGACGAGCAAAACCGTAGGCACAAAAAAACCCGCCGCGTTTTCGCGGCCGGGCGCAACTCGTAAGTTTCAATTTCACGGATAATCTGATTTGGAGGCGGTGTCAAGTATGCCGTCACTTTTGCAGTTGCTTGAAATATTTCAAGTCCGGCGGCGGCTGGTCCTTCCGGGTCGGCATCAGGTTGCCGTCCGCGCTCAGGAAATAGTTCTCCTTGCCGATGGCGACCTGGTTGTTGCCTTCGGTGCAGGATGTCTCGCGCCACTGCGGACGCGGACTGGGGTTGCGGCGAAACGTCTTGTCAACGCTCCAAGGCCGCGTCAGGGCATGGTCGAACACAGTGATCTCGTTATGAAGAATATTCGGATTGCTCTGGTCGAGATGGAACCGCTCCTTGAAGACCGATTCGTTGTCGAAGGCCAGCGGCAGCCCGCTCGAGTCGTAGGCGCGGGGGCCCTTGAACGGGCCGCGCGTCTCGACGTCGAGCACCGCGTAGCGGCCTTCGCCGTCCGCTCCGCTCCAGCGGCCGATCGAATAACCCTGATAGGTCGGCTCGATGTCGTTCGGCCAATCGCGTCCGTCGGTGAAGATTCGACGAAGCGGGTCTTCGCTGCCGCCGAGCAGAACATAGGTGGTTTCCGGCGTGATGACGTATTCCTGCGCTCCCGATGCCGCCATGCGCGGCATGCCGCCGGGCAGACACCGCGCGGTCGGATAATTGCCGAGTCCGCCCCTGGCCTGGTCGGCCAGGCTGTCGGCCAGGACCTTCTGATATTCCGGCGTCAGCGGGGCCTGCTGGCCGAGGCCCCTGGGCTTGGTCGGATCGAACTTGAATTGCCGGCCTTCCAGGCCCGGCGCGACGATGGCGAGCCATTGGCCTTTCCAGCTGGGATATTTCGTCTCATCGGCCGCCCAGGCGCCGCCGGTTGTCATCATCAGCGCGGCGGCAAGTGCAAACGCCCCGCTCGTGCTTCGATGCGACATGATTATCCTCCTTGCAGGGTCGGATACCCGGTCGGACAGCTTGCTTGAGCGCGAACAGGATACACCGCCGGGGGCGCTCATGGAACGGCACCGTCTGGCACAGCGCTAGCGCTCTGGACGGTTGCTTCGCATGCATACACGATGCACGGCGGTCTCCTTCTCCCCGCGTGCGGGGAGAAGGTCGGGATGAGGGGGCCTCGCCGCGAGTCTGAGCTTGTAGAAGCGCCCCCTCACCGGGCCGAGATCTGGTTTTCCTCAGTGCCGCGTTGCCCTCTCCCCGCAAGCGGGGCGAGGGAAGCCTCAGTGCTCGGCAATCGCAGCAAAATCAGATAAACCCCAACGTCCGGTCAGGCCCCGCCCGGCGTGACATAGCAGTAGATCTGGCCGGCGCTGCCGATGAAGATGATCCCATGGCCGGTCGGGTTGCCCCGGTCCCATTTCATCTTCGCGTTGGGCACGGAAATCCGCGTGCCGTTCGGGATCACCCCTTTGCCGTCGGTGATGATGGCGATGTAGTGATCGCCTTCTTCCTCGAAGGCGTCCGCCTCGAAAGCGTCCGCCTCGCCGCAGCAGGAGAGCCGCGGATGGTCGGGCTGCATGAGGCTCTGGAACCACTCGCGGATATTGGCTGGCGAATTGGTCCACTGGCCGTCGTCGCGCGCGGCTGCGGGTGCGCAGAGCGCAAGCATGACGAAGGCAATGCGCAGTTTCATAGCGGTTCTCCTAAGAGAGGGGATCCGCTCTCGACTGTGCCGCCTATCCAAGCGGTTCCATTGCTCACTGCGTCGCGATTAGAAAGCAGGTGAAGTGATTCGTCACTACATTTTTCGACGCTTCGTTCCTCGATTCCCTCGCGATGGCGTTCGGGGATGCGGCCGTTCGGCAAGCCGTTTTCCGAGGTTGCCGAGGTCCCGGGTTGGGAAGACTATGCGGTTCCGCAACCGGATGATTGGCAGTTGAGCGTGTCATCGCCTGGCATAGCCCGCGAAGACGGGCGTAAACGCCCTTATGTCCCGGCGATCTCGATAAGGAAGGCACTGTGCAATACTCATCGTGATGGCCGGAACAAGTCCGGCCATGACAATGTAGGATGAGACCTAATCCGATGAAATCGATACTCGTCGCCGTCGTGCTTATAGCTACGACCAATATTGCGTTCCTGCGCACCGCCGCCGCGCAGGCGCTCGAGCCGCTGGCGATGAGCTACCTGCCCGGCAACGCCATCGCCTGGGACCTCGACGTCGCCATGGACAAGGGATTCCTCAAGGCCGAAGGCTACGACGGCAGGCCGGTGGTGTTCCAGAACGCGCCGCAGTCGGCACAGATGCTGATCACCGGGGAGGTCCAGCTCGGGACCGGCCAGCTGGATCCGTTTCTGCTGGCGTTTCGCAGCGGCGCGCGCGATATCGCGGTGATCGCGGCGCCGGCGGACCGTCCCGATTGGTTCATCAATGTGCGGCCCGAGATCAAGAGCGTGGCCGACCTCAAGGGCAAGTTCGTGGCGACCGCCGCGCTGCAGGTCGGCGAGACCTGGCTCGCCGGCAAATGGCTGAGCGGGCAGGGGCTCGCGCCGCAGGATTTCAGCTTCCTGGTGGTCGGCACCACCGCGTTGAAGTTCGCCGCTTTGCAGCGAGGATCGGTGGCGGCGGCGATCCTGTTCCAGCCGCTGGCGATGGAGGCGCAGCTCAGCGGCTATTCGACCATCTACCGCTTCCTCGACGGCAAGCCCATTCCGCCCGTCCTCTACGTGGTCAACCGCCAATGGGCGGCGCAGAAAGAGCGGGGCCGACGCCTGTCGCGCGCCATCGCTGGATCGCACCAATGGCTGCTCGATCCGGTCAACCGCAACGAGGCGATCGCGATCCTGCAAAAATATACCAAGCGCGAAACGGCGGTGATGGAGGCGGTCTACGATCTGTTCATCGCCAAGGACAAGCTCTACACCGCCGATGCCGCCGTCGATACGGCGGGGGTCGATACCGAGATCGAGACCATGATCGAGAAAGGCGTCGTCCCGGCCGGCACCACCATGTCGCCGCGGGACTATATGCTGCCGCGCGAGCTCGGCGGCCTCTACCGGTGACTGGACGCATCATGAGCGCGCGCCTGAACGCCGTATCGGGTCTCGGACCGAAGGAGCCGGCCGCCTTCGTGGTCGAGGCGGACGGGCGCCGTCTCCTGCTCGACTGCGGCGAGGGCCCCGAGCCCGGCCGGCTGCCGGACTTCGACGCCATCGGCCGGATCGATGCCATCATCCTGAGCCACGGCCACAACGATCACACCGGTGCCTTGCGCCTGCGCGGCCGGATCGGCGCGCCGCCTGTCTACGCGACCGAGCCGGTCTCCGCGCGGCTGCCCGGCGATTTAGTGGTGCATCCGATTCCGAGCCGTGGGCACGCAGATGTGCTCGGCATAAAGATCGAGACCGGCGTCGACGGCCATGCGCCCGGCGGCGTCTGGCTGCGGCTCGCGGTCGGCGAGGGGCTGCTCTACATGGGAGATTGTTCGGTCGAGTCCGCGCTCTATTGTTTCGATCAGCCGCCCGCGACCGCGATCATGATCTTCGATGCGTCCTACGGGGATGCCGAGGAGACGCAGGGCCGCCAGCGCCGCGCCTTGGCGGATCTGGCCGAGACCGGAGCGACGTTGCTGCCGGTCCCGGCGGATGGGCGCGGGCCCGAGATCGCGATCTTCCTGGCTGAGGCCGGCTTCGATGTGGCGATCGACGATGCGGTCCGCGCCGCCGCGATCCTGCTCACGCAGTCCGCCCGCGCATCGGCGAAACCGGCCAGCCTTGCGGCCCTGGAGCGGCTCATCCGGGACGCGCGCCCGCTCGATGCCGATTCGGCCCCGGCCGGCGTCATGGTGGCGCATGGGGGATCAGGCGACGCCGGCGTCGCGGCCGCGCTCGTCCGACTCTGGCGCGACCAAAGCGATCCGGCGATCGTGTTCACCGGCCATCTCCCTGCCGGCACGACCGGCCGCAAGCTGGTGGATAGCGGCCGTGCTCTGTTCCAGCGCTGGAACGTGCACCCGACGTTCTCACAAAATCTGCGATTGATCGAAGGCGTCAATCCGCGCCGGGTCATGCCGGCCTTCGGCGACCCCCGCTTCTTCCCGACCTGGCGCGCGAGCGTCGCGCCCCGGGCGGTGATCACCTCGCCGGTGATGATGCTGTGAGCGGGGTCGCAGCTTCCCTCGCCCCGCCTGCGGGGAGAGGGCAACACGGCACCGAGGAAAACCAAAACTCGGCTCGGTGAGGGGGCGTTTCCGCAGGCTCAGACTCGCGGAAGCGCCCCCCTCATCCCGACCTTCTCCCCGCACGCGGGGAGAAGGAGACCGCTGCGGTCCTCATTGGAGACCGCAATGAAATTTCAGATCCCGAACAGCTCCTTGAGGGTTCGCGCCGTCGTGGCGATCGACTGCGCATTGGCGCGCTCCTCCGCGCTGTTCTTCGGAGTGGAGAAGCCGTGCGCGGTGCCGCTGTAGACTTCCAGCTCGAAGGGAACCTTCGCGGCGCGCAGCTCCTGGATCACGCCGTTGACCGTGGTGAGCGGATAGCCTTCGTCGTCGGCGCCGTGCAGGATCAGGTACATGCCCTTGACGTTGTTCGCCCACCCGGCCTCGCGTTCGCGGAACGAGCCGTGGATCGCGACATTGGCGACGAGCGGCGCGCCGGTCGCGCCGAACTCGACGCCGACCGCGCCGCCGAAGCAGTAGCCGACGAGCGCGATCTTGGACGCATCGACCATCGGGTTCTTGGCCAGCGCATCGAAGCCGGCCTGGGTCCGCGCGCGCATCAGCGCACGGTTCTTGGTGTAGATATCGGTCTGCGCCTGCATTTCCGGGACGGTCTTCGGCAGCACGCCTTGGCCGTAGCCGTAAATGTCGGCCGCGAACGAGACGTAGCCGAGCTTGGCCCAGATCGCGGCGTGCTCCAGCGTGGTCGGCGACATGCCGTCGCGCGCATGGATCATCAGGACGGCAGGGCGCTTACCGGTCACCTTGTCGTCATAGGCCATATAGGCCTTGAGCTTGGTGTCGCCGTGGTTGTACTCGACCCACTCGCTCTTCATCTCGGCCCGCACCGGGCCGGCGGCGAGCGCGAAAGCGGCGGCCAGAAAGGCCGAAAGCATCCGAAGCGTCATCATTGATACCTCCCTGCAACGAGCGTCTGGAAAGTCTCGCGCAGGGGAGGGGCGAAGTCCAGATGCATCCCGGATGAATCGACCGGGCGTATTATCGACGTGGTATATTCCGCTGCGGTCTTTGACCCTCGTCCGCGCGCCGGCATGTTCGTGAATGTGCGCGTCGATCGCGGTGGGTCAAGGTATCAGCAATGCCAAGGGAGGTGATCATGTTGGACCGAAGCCGGGTCGCGGCGGTCGCGGTTGCACTGGTTGCCGCGCTGACGATGACGATCAAAGGCGCGCAGGCGGCCGACGACGCCAAGTATCCCGATTGGAAGGGGCAGTGGTCGCGATTTGCCGTGACGACTGGCACCCAGCCGTCGCACGACCAGACCAAGCCGTGGGGATTCGGACAACAGGCGCCGCTGACGCCCGAATATCAGGCGGTGCTGGCGGCGAGCGTCGCGGATCAGGCCAAGGGCGGACTGGGCAATTTTCCCACCACCTCGGGTCGCGCGGCCGGCATGCCGCACATGATGATGGCGTTCATCCCGATGGAATTCGTCGTCACTCCGGATACCACCTACATTCTGGTCGGCATGTACGACCACTTTCGCCGCGTCTTCACCGACGGACGCGACTGGCCCAAGGAGATCGAGCCGACCTATGCGGGCTACGCGATCGGCCGGTGGATCGACGCGGAGGGCGCCGGCCGCTACGACGCGCTGGAGGTCGAGACGCGCGGCTTCAAGGGACCGCGCGCGTACGACGAAGCGGGCCTGCCGCTCCACTTCGACAATCAATCGATCTTCAAGGAACGCATCTATCTCGACAAGGCCGATCCAAATATCCTTCATGACGAGATGACCACGATCGATCATGCGCTGACGCGCCCGTGGACCGTCGACAAGAAATACGTGCGCAACCCCAATCGGCGCGCGGACTGGCCGGAGTATTACATCACCGAATACAACGCGCAGGTCGTCATCGGGAAGGAAAACTATTTCCTGAGCGCGGAGGGCTTCTTGATGCCGGCCAAGAAGGATCAGGCGCCGCCCGATTTGAGATATTTCAAGCCGGCACTGAAGTAGGCGTTCGGCACCTTGTCCCGGCCTTGAGCCGGGACCGTTCCAAACCTTGTCCCGGGCTTGACCCGGGACCGTTCCAAGCTCGGAGTTTGAAACGATCCCCGCCTCCGCGGGGACCGAGCCTGGAACGGTCCCGGGTCAAGCCCGGGACAAGTGTGAAACAACCCGGGTCTGTGCAGTGCACTGCTTCGCAAGAGCTGCACTGCACCGCGTCCGGCAAAAGCATGAAGGTCAGGGTGATCATGGACATGCTGTTTTTCGTCTACATACTCGCAAATCGACCGCGCGGCGTGCTCTATGTTGGTGTTACCGGCGATCTCGCCAGGCGGATCACCATACACAAGGCAAAGTTGGCGCCGGGGTTCACCAAGAGTTACGGGGTGGTCCTGCTGGTCTATTACGAGGAATACGCATCAGTTATTGAGGCGCGCGCCCGTGAGCGGGCGCTGAAGCGCTGGCACCGCGAATGGAAGTTTGCACTGATCGAGAAAGCCAATCCGGATTGGCGCGATCTCGCCGATGAACTGGCGCGGCACCGAGTCGCTGCGTACTTGTCCCGGCCTTGAGCCGGGACCGTTCCAAACCTTGTCCCGGGCTTGACCCGGGACCGTTCCAAACTCCGAGCCTGGAACGGTCCCGGGTCAAGCCCGGGACAAGGGTTCCGGGATCAGGCAAGGCGCGCGCGCAGCGCTGCGTTCCAGAGCACCGGGTCGCTGCGTACTTGTCCAGGCCTTGAGCCGGGACCGTTCCAAACTCCGAGCCTGGAACGGTCCCGGGTCAAGCCCGGGACAAGGAATCCCGGATCAAGCAAGCCGCGCGCGCAGCGCGGCGGCCCAGCGCCGGCGGCGGGCGCCGAGCTGCTCGATCGCCATCAGGGCGGCCGGCGTCACGATCAGGGTCAGGAGGGTTGCGAAGCCCAGCCCGAAGACGATCGCGGTCGACAGGCTGATCCACCATTGCGTCGACGGCGCTCCCACCGTGACGTTGCGCGACATGAGCTCCACGTTGACGCCGAAGGCGATCGGCAGCACGCCGAGGATCGCGGTCGTGGCGGTCAGCACCACCGGCCGCGCGCGCTCGCGGCAGGTTTCCAGCACGGCATCGTAGGCGTCGCGGCCCTCGCGCCGCAGACGGTCATAGGTGTCGATCAGCACGATATTGTTGTTCACGATCACGCCCGCATTGGCGATCACCCCGATGCCGGTCATCACCACGCCGAACGGCTGGCCCATGATCAGGAGGCCGAGCAGCACGCCGATGGTGGACAGCACGATCGCGGTCAGCACCAGGGCGACGGAGACGAACTTGTTGAACTGCGCCAGCAGGATCGCGAAGATAAGAAAGAGCGCGGTGCCGAACGCCTTGAGCAGAAACACCGAGGCCTTGGCCCGCTCCTCGTCCTCGCCCTTGAGGCGCCACACCACGCCGGGCCCGAGATCGGCCTTGCCCAGCTCCTGTGCGATCTCCTCTTGGATCTTGGCGGTCTGCGCCCCTTCCGGCACGTTGGCGGAGACCGTCATCACCCGATATCCGTTCACCCGGTTGATGTAGCCCACGCGCGGCGCCGGCACCCGCCCGACGAAATTCCCGATCGGCACATAGCCGGACGGCGTCTGCACGCGCAGCTCGTCGATCTGGTCGAGGCTGCGCCGGTCGGCCGGGAACCGCACCAGGATGTCGACCGCCTTGTCGCTGTCGGAGGGCCGGAATTCGGTGACCTTGACCCCGTTGGTGACGAGCTGGACGGCGGTGCCGACGATGCTGGGGCCGGCGCCGAATTTCGCCGCCTCCGC
>DASXXS010000091.1:0-10311 GCA_036502925.1 Xanthobacteraceae bacterium | reverse complement strand
CAATAGGGCGGGATGTAGACGAAATCGCCCTGCTGCCATTCATAGCGCTTGGGCTCGCTCTCCCATTCGAATTCCATCGTCTCGTGCACGTCGAATCGCACGTCCCAGTGCAGGTCGTAGCCTTTGCCCTCGACCACGTAGATGACCTCCTCGGAGAGATGGCGATGCTTGCCGGAGGCTTTCCCGGGTGGCAGGAACTGCATGTAGATGTCGAGGCAGCACTCCTTGGTATCCATCTTCTCGTTGACGATGTGCTTGATCAGCCCGTCGGGCGAGCGCTCGAGCGGCATCTGATGGGACTTCACCAGATTGAGGCGCCCCTCGTAGTCCTTGCGGAATTGCTCCGAGGCCTTCACGGCCTCGGCGTAAAAATCCACATATCCGGCGGCTGCGTGGGCGCGCTCGCGCTCGCGGGGATCGATGATACCGCTCATGAATTCTCCTTGAGCTCTATTCTGCGGCTTCGCTCGGCACCGCGTCAGCATCGGACGGCGAAGCTTTCGGCGGCAAGTCCGCGACCTCGGCCCGATAGACCTCGTCCATGCGCGGCGCGATGCCGTGCCTGGCCAAGGCCTGCGCGAACATGTCCCGGATCCGCGGGCTCTCGTCGGCGTAGTCGATCTGGTCGCCGCCCACGCGCTGGCTGATCCACGCGGTCGGCACCCCTTGCGCATTGCGGATCAGGGCGACCTCGTGCTTGAAGGCAAGGTAGCGCGCCGGCGTCGGTCCGGTATTGAAATGCTGGTGGAACCATTTGTTGGGCGGCACGATCAGGGTGCCGACCTGCCAGTCATAGCGCGTGGCCTCTTCGCCCTCCCGCCACATCAGCGAATAACCCTCGCCGCTGAGAATGATGACGTGGGCGCTCGGCCCGTGCGCATGCGCCTTTTTGTAGGTGCCGACCGGGAACTGGGAAATGTGGCTCGACATCGAGCCCTTGGCCATGTTGAAGCGAATGTGGCCGCCGCCGGCGCCACGCTCCTTGGCGCTGATGAGCGGCAGGTTGACCGCGTCGGCGACGAAATTGGTCACCAGCAGGAAACCCTTCTGCTCGGCCTTGGCGGTGAAATAGTCGGCCTCGCCGGCGAAGCGGTCGGGGAAATCGGCCGGCATGTTGAACACGAAGTTGACGTCGTCATACATGTTGATGACCGCCGGCGAATTGGTCACCGCGACGTAGCGGACGCTCTCCTGGCCGGAGCCGTTGAAGTGCTGGTGCCAGGCATTGAGCGGGATCGCGAAAATGGCGCCGGCCTTCCATTCGAAGGTGATGCGCTTGCCGGCATCGTTCCAGACACTGGTCGAGCCGCGGCCGTCGAGAATGAGGATCATTTCCTCGTAGAGCTGGCGCTGCGGCGCGAGCTTGCCGCCGGCGGGGATCTCGCAGACATAGCAGTCGTTGGAAAAGCGCGAGGCATCGTGGTTGATGTAGACGCCTTTGCCGCCGCGGCGCGGCCAGGGCTTGAGCTCGACCGTGCGCAGGTTGGCCACGTATTGGGCGCTGGTGATGTCGAGGCCTTCGCCCCGCACCCAGCGCACATAGGGCGTCTCCTTCTCGACCGCGAATTTTTTAGCAAATTCGTCGGAAACGGTAGGACTATCGGCCATTCCCAGCTCCTCCCGGCCGTCGGCGGCCGCTTGACACCTGCGAGGCAGAGGTTCCGGTACCATACAGCAGCTGGATCGGCAATTCTGGCAACAAAGCCGTGGTCATGCTAGGCAGCCGTGGTGCAGTTGGCCGCAACCGCGCGCTTCAATGCGGTCGGCCTTGAAGACAATCCGTGCGGACGATGAGATGCGGGTCACGTGTATCGGAGTCGATCCGGCCGGTCTCTATCTTGGGATCCGGCTCAAGCGAGAAAATCCCTCGCATGAGGTCCGGTTCATCGCGGACGCCGAGATCGCGGCGCCTTGTCCGCCGACGTCGCTCATCTGCAATCCGCTCAGGCCGCGATGGCAGCTCAAGGATGCGCAAACGCTGGCTGCCCTCGATCAGGGCCTCGTCCGCTTCGACCGGATCACGGTCAAGGTCGGCGATCGGCAGTTTCAGACCCAGGGCATGGCATTTGCATCGATCGATTCTGCCGCGCTGCTGAAACGCCTCGCGGGCCGCGCCCGCAGCCTCGGATGCGAGTTCGAGTCGCGGCCGGCGCTCCCCGATCCCGCCCAATTCCAGGATTCCGATCTCGTGGTGGTGGCGGACGGCCCCCACAGCCGGACCCGCGACCTGTGCGGCAAGTTCGAGACCAGCCTGTCGCGCAGCAAGACGAAATTCACGGCTTTCGCCGTGAGCAATGGCCACGATGGCCTGGCCTACGCCTTTCGTCCGACCCCGGCCGGAATTTTTCATGCCTATGCGGTTCCGCGCGGACCCGACGGATCGTGCCTGGTCGTGGAAGCGCCGGCGGCAGTCATCCGGGCAAGCGGGTTGGAGGAGGCACCGCCGCAACAGATTTTTGCGTTCTGCCGCGATCTCTTTCCGGACGAGCTCGATGGCGCGGCGCCGGGTGCGGGCGAGGCGGCGTGGCGCGAATTCGTCACCGTGCGGAACCGCAGCTGGCACGCCGGCAACCTCGTTGTTCTCGGCAGCGCCGCCTATACGGCGCATTTTTCCGTCGGGATGGATCTGCGCTCGTGGCTCGAGGACGCCGAGACCCTGGCGGAAAGTTTGTGCTCGGGGTCGTCGCCGGCGGAAGCGTTGGGAGCGTATGAGGGCGCCCGCCGGCCCAAGGCCGAAAGCCTGCAACGCGCCGCGCAGGCGAGCCTCGCCTGGTTCGAGAACGTCCATCGTTACATCGACAAGCCTTTTGCCCAGTTCGTGTTCTCGCTCGTCACCAACACCATGCGGATCAACTATCCGCGCCTTGCCAAGGCCGCGCCCGCGCTCGCCCGCGCGGTCGATGACCTCGCGGCCGGGCAACCGCCCGGCGGCAACCGCGCCTCGCCGCCGCCGATGCTCACGTCCTATCGCTTGCGCGAGCTGGTCTTGCCCAATCGCATCGCGGTGTCGCCCATGTGCATGTATTCGGCCACCGACGGCACCGTGAACGATTTCCATCTCGTGCATCTGGGCAGTCGGGCGGTCGGCGGGGCCGGTCTGGTGCTGACCGAAATGACCGATGTGCTGCCGGAGGGACGCATCAGCCTCCACTGTGCCGGCATGTATTCCCCCGAGCATGTCCCGGCCTGGGAACGGGTGGTGAAGTTCGTGCACGCCCACAGCAACTCCAAGATCGGTGTCCAGCTTGCCCATGCCGGGCGGAAAGGATCCCTGACGCGGTCGTGGGAGGGACATCAGGCCCTCGAAGAGGCCAAGTGGGAGATCATCGCCCCGTCGCCGCTGCCTTTCGCCGCGGGCCGCCAGGTCCCCCGGGAGATGACCCGCGCCGACATGGACGAGGTCCGCGATGCGTTCGTGCGCGCGACGGAAATGTCGGAGGCCGCCGGCTTCGACATGATCGAGCTGCACTTTGCCCACGGCTACCTCATCTCGTCGTTCATCTCCCCGCTGAGCAATCATCGGGGCGACGAATACGGCGGCTCGCTGCAGAACCGCATGCGGTTTCCGCTGGAGGTATTCGCCGCGGTTCGTGCCGCCTGGCCGGCCGGCAAGCCGATCAGCACCCGCATCTCGGCGTTCGATTGGGTCGAGGGCGGCACCACCATCGAGGACGCGTTCGAGATCGCCCGCATGCTCCATGGCGCCGGCAACGACATCCTCGCGGTCTCGACCGGCGGCGTGACCAGCGTGCGACGTCCGGTGGACGGCCGGCTCTATCAGACGATCTTCAGCGACCAGATCCGCAATGAGCTCAATATCCCGACCATGGCGGTGGGCGGCATCGTCAGTCACGGCGACGCCAATACGGTCATCGCGGCGGGACGCGCCGACATCTGCGCGCTTGCGCGCGGCTACCTGGTCGATCCGTATTTCGTGCGCCACGCAGCCCATGCCCAGAACTACGACGCGTTGGATTGGCCAGGGCCCTACCGGCGGGCCAAGGAAGTCCGGATGCGCGGCGCATGAGCTCGCGGCCTCCAGCCGGGACGGCGGTCACGATAGCGGTCAAGATAGCGGTCTTGGCCGCGGCACTGCTTGTCGCGGACATCGGCTGCGGCTCGGCCCAATCCGATTTCAGCGGAAAGACGATCAGGCTTTACATCGGAACCGGAGCCGGCGGCGGCTATGACACCTATGGACGGCTGGTCGCCCGGCATATGGGACGCCATATCCCGGGCAATCCGGCGATGGTGCCGCAAAACATGCCGGGCGCATCCTCCCTCACGCTGACCAATTTCCTCTTCAATACGGCGCCGCGGGACGGCACCGCGATCGGCATGATCAATCAAGCCATGCCGACCGAGCAATACCTGGACATCGGCAACACCAACTACGATTCCAAGAGGTTCAATTGGATCGGCCGGGTATCCTCGGCCGTCGAGATGGCGATCGTCTGGCATACGGTGCCGGTCTACACGATCGAGGATGTTCGCGCCCGCGACACCCTCATGGGCGGCACTGGCCCGACCTCGTCCACGGTGTTCGTCCCCTATCTCCTCGACAATCTGGCGGGCATGAAATTCAAGGTCGTGACCGGCTTCAACGGCACGACCGAGATCGCTTTGGCGATGGAACGCGGCGAGGTCGAGGGCAGCGCGACGCCGCTCGAAAGTCTCACGAGCTATCGGGCCGATTGGGTGCGCGACCGCAAGATCAGGATTCTCGTGCAGTACGCGGCGACGCGGGACGCCGAGATCCCAGACGTCCCGGCGATGGTCGAGCTGGGCCGCAGCGAAGAGGCCCGCCAAATCCTGAGCTTTTACGCCAGTGCCGCGGACGTCGGTCGTTCGATCGTGGCGCCGCCCGCCATGCCGGCGCAGACCGTCGCGACCTTGCGGCGGGCATTCGACGCGATGCTGGCCGATCCTGAGTTTCTCGCGGACGGCAAGCGTGCCGGCATTCAATTAAAGCCGATGTCGGGAGCGCGGCTGCAGGATCTGGTGTCGCGGCTAGGAAGCTTGCCGCCGTCGCTGCTCGAGAAGGCGCGGCAAGCCCGCCAGAAGCCGAACTGATCTTCAGCGGTATCCCAAAAGAGCCCTTGTGGCCTCATGGCGTTGTGATTAATTAGCCGCATCGACGTTTCGGCCGGACGACTTGGCCATGCCTGGGAACGATGCCCTGCGCCTGACTGACGAGGTCTTACTGAACTTCGACCACCGGAAGGGCCCCGGCCAGGGGCACGCCAGAAAACTCGTCAATCGAAAGGACCAGGCATGAGCACCGGAACCGTCAAATGGTTCAACGCGCAAAAAGGTTTTGGATTCATCCAGCCGGATGATGGCGGCAAGGATGTGTTCGTTCACATCAGCGCGGTCGAGCGCGCCGGGATGTCGAACCTGAACGAAGGCCAGAAGCTGTCGTACGAGCTCACCCAGGACAAACGGTCCGGCAAGACTTCGGCCGACCAGCTGCGCGCCGTTTGAAGCGCGCTGCGAGGCGGGCCTTCGCGGTCTTGGCTCTCTCTTGGCGCTTTGGGCTCAGCTCTTCATGCGCCAGAGTTGAAAGCCCGCTTCGTCGATTGCCTTCTCGATCGCGGCGCGGGAAAAGCTGTGCGGCGGAGCCTTGTCGTCGCGGATCACGCCGGTGGCATGCCAGGGGCCGTGCTGCCGCGGTAGCTTGCTGCCGGCGGGATCGCCGGCGAAGGCCTGCAATCCGCCGCCAGCCTCCGATTTGAATATGAAGATCCGCACTTCCTTCTCCTTCGGCTGTGCCCCACGCGAGAGCGCTTGATCAGCGCTTGCGAAATTGCTGGCGTACGGGCGGCCGCCGGCCGACACTGGCGCGCTCGTCCTTGTGCCGGAAGATGAGGCGGCCCTTGTCGAGGTCGTAGGGCGACATCTCGACCGTGACGCGATCGCCGGCGAGAGTCTTGATGCGGTTCTTCTTCATCTTGCCGGCCGTATAGGCCACGATGACGTGTCCGCTATCGAGCTGAATGCGGTAGCGCGCGTCCGGCAGGATTTCGGTGACCAAGCCTTCGAATTCGATGAGCTCTTCCTTTGACATCAATTGCTCTCCTCTTGCTCAGCGTTGCGGGCGCCGGCCGTCGTCGCGGCGCACCTTCGCGGCTCGATTGAGAAATAGCACACCCGTGAGGTCATCGGGATGCCGTTCCGCCTGCGGATGCCGTTCCGCCTGCGGATGCCGGCCGGGCTGCGGGCGGCGCTCCGGTTGCCGCTGCGCATGCGGCTGCCTTGCGGCGGGCCCAGGCCCGCGACCAGGGCCGCGACCGCGATTGCGCTGCGAGCCGTTGCGCGCGCCTTGGGGTTGCGCATGCACGGCAAGCGGCCGCGGCGAACCCGTGCGCCGATCGGTCGCCGGGATCGCGGCGCGAATGAGCTTTTCGATGTCGCGCAGGAACGCCGTCTCTTCCGCATCGCAGAGCGAGATGGCGATACCGGTGGCGCCGGCGCGCGCCGTGCGGCCGATGCGGTGCACGTAGGTTTCGGCCACATTCGGCAGATCGTAGTTGACCACGTGGCTGATGCCGTCGACGTCGATGCCGCGCGCCGCGATATCGGTGGCCACCAGCGTGCGCACGTCGCCCCTGCGAAAGGCGGCGAGCACGCGTTCGCGCTGGCCTTGGCTCTTGTTGCCGTGGATGGCTTCCGCCGTGATGCCGGCCTTGGCGAGGCCGCGCACCACCCGGTCGGCGCCGTGCTTGGTGCGGGTGAAGACCAGGGCGCGGTCGATGGTTTCGCCCTTCAGGACGTCCGCCAGGATGGTCGGCTTGCCGGCGCGATCCACGTGAATGACGCGCTGCTCGACCAGCTCGACCGTCGAGGCCGGCGGGGTTACCGCCACCTTGGCCGGATCGCGCAGCATCTGCTGGGCCAGCTGGGCGATCTCCAGCGGCATGGTAGCGGAGAAGAACAGGGTCTGCCGCTCGGTCGGGAGCTTCGCCACGATCTTGCGGATGTCATGGATGAAGCCCATGTCGAGCATGCGGTCGGCTTCATCGAGCACCAGGAATTCGACCTCGCTCAGCCGCAGCGCGTTGCTTCTGACCAGGTCGATGAGGCGCCCGGGAGTAGCGACCAGGAGGTCGACGCCGTTCATCAGGGCGCGGACTTGCTTCCCCATGGGTACGCCGCCGATGGCGAGCGTCGCATTGATGCGCAGATGGCGGCCATAGGCATGAAAGCTGTCGAGGATCTGGCTGGACAATTCACGCGTCGGGCTGAGCACCAGCGCGCGGCAGGTCTTGCGGTCCGGCCGCTTGGGATGGGTGAAGAACTGCTGCAGGATCGGGAGCGCGAATGCCGCGGTCTTGCCGGTTCCGGTCTGCGCGATCCCGATCACGTCCCGGCGTGACATTGCGATCGGAATGGTCTGTACCTGAATGGGGGTGGGGGTGACGTATTTCTCTTCGGCGAGTGCACGGGTGATCGGTTCGGCCAGGCCGAAGTCATGAAATGAAGACAATGGGTATTCTTTCTGTAGTGCGAGACGGGCCGACTCGTTTGGTCGGCAACCCGTGCCGCGGGGGGGATGGTAGACACCCCGCGTGATCTGGGCTGTCAGTTTGGGAAAATAAAAGGGCGAGCCAGACGCCGTTTAAGGGAATCCGTACACGCGGCTCACCAGGACCTAATGCGGTCGCGCCCTGCATATAGGGAATTCTCATGTTGGTTGCAAGACATTCCTTGTTAACATCGGTTTACCATCAGGGCATGAGCTTGACTCACACCGCGCAAGGGCGGCATCCACGCGCTTTGACGACGCACTGTTCCAACGACCCTCCCGACGTCGTCCCTGCGAAAGCAGGGACCCATACGCCGTGCCCTTTCGGCCGGTTGCGGCGTACGGATCCCGGTGCGGCGGCCGCTTCGCGGCCTTGGCCGGGACGACCTCGATGTGTGCATGCCTGAGAGCGGGCAGGGAAGGGCGCAAGTGACGGGAGCCGCGGGTGGAGTTCGACAATTCCTTCGAAGTGCCGTTGCGCCCGGCCGAGGCCTGGCCGGTGTTGATGGATCTTCGGCGCATCGCCCCCTGCATGCCGGGTGCCGAGGTCACCGAGGTGGTCGACGACGCGACCTATAAGGGCCGCATCGCGGTGCGGCTCGGTCCAGTCGCCCTTGCGTTTGCGGGCGTGATCAAGTTCGAGGAGCTCGATGGCGTCAATTACCGAGCGCGCGTGAAGGCGCAGGGCAGCGATGCCAAAGGCCGCGGCGCCGCCAATGCCACGGCTTCGTTCCGCCTTGAGCCGGCGGGGAGCGGCTCGAGGGTGCTGGTCCACACCGATCTCACGCTCTCGGGCGCCGTGGCGCAGTATGGACGGGGCGTCGGCATCATCCAGGCGACCGCCGCCCAGATCATGACCCAGTTCGCCGCCAATCTGAAAGCGCAAATCGCGGCTCAGCCCGCCGCGCCCGCGCAAGCACCACCGCAACCGGCGGCCGCAACCGCGCGGCCGATCTCCGGTTTTTCGCTGATGGCCAAAGTGATTTGGAACACGATCGCGTCGTGGTTCCGTAGGGTGGGCAAAGGCGCGTAGCGCCGTGCCCACGCGTCCGACCGAACACGATCGACCGCCGCGCGTGGGCACGGCGAAGGGGCCGTTGCCCACCCTACCTACGCCGGTTGCTTGACCTTGAGGTAATTCTTCACCAGCTCGGCCGTGAGCACCACCTTGGGATCGTATTCCGGCGCGTTCTCGACCTGCTCGAGATCGTTGAGACCGGAATTCTTGTAGATGCGGTTGATGCAGGAGATCAGCCGCGCCGGGCGGGCCGGATCGGCGTTGAAGTGCTGGTGGATCGTGCAGGGCGGGATATAGATGACATCGCCCGCTTCCCATTCGTAGCGCTTGATCTCCGCCTGCGGCCGCCATTTGTAGGTATCGGTGATCTCCACGTCGCAGTCCTGGTGCAGGTCGTAGCCGCGGCCCTCGACCACGTAGAGGCATTCTTCCGCCAGGTGCCGATGCTTGCCGGAGCGGCTGCCGGGCGGGATGACCTGCATATAGGCGTCGACCGTCTCCATGCGGGTGTTCATCTGCGCGTTGAGAAGATGCTTCAACAGGCCCTGCTGCGACATTTCCCACGGCATTTCATCGTTATGCACGATCTTCTTGCGCTTGGCGTTGCGCGCCGGCAGCTCCGCCGCCTCGTTCAGCAGGCTCTGGTAGAGCTTGCCGTTCTGCGAGCCCACCAACCAGGCCTTTGATTCATCCCAAGCCATATTGAACCTCTATCTCAAGTCTCTGTTTCGGCCGCGATCTTGCTACGTCTTGCCGCGCCTTAAGCTCAGGCGTCGACCTTCTCGTCCTCCGGGTGGTTGTAACCCTCTTCCTCCTGCCGCGGCACGAAGTTGCCTTGCGTGGGCGAAGGCGTGGTCGGACGCTTCTGCACCGTGTGCTGAAACAGCATGTTCATGAACAGATACATCGGCTTGGTCTTGATCACCAAGGCGCGCGCGGGTTCCTTCGGGCTGGCATTGAAGTGCTGGTGCACGCAGTTGTTATGCACGATCGCGACGTCGCCCGCCTTCCAATCGTAGCGGATGCCGTCGTGAATCTCGTAACCCGCCCCGTCGAGGATGTAGAAGGCCGCCTCGTTGACATGGCCGTGCTTCTGGGTGGTGCCCCCCGGCGCATATTCCTCGAGATGAATGTGCAGCGTCTGGGTGCGGCCATCCTCCGGCTCGACGTAATGGCGGCTGAAATGCTGCGGCCCCCCGTCGAGCCTGAGCTCCTTGCCTTTGATGACCCGCGGCATGGCCCGCAGCCGGACGAGCTCGTCCTTGAGGCTGTAGGCCCCGGACAGCTCGCGGACGAAAATTCGATCCTTGTCCGGATCGTGCTGTTTTTCACCCATCTGTGTTCTCCTTTGCGATCACGGGTCGCCGCGCCTGGCTGAGGATCGATCGGATCCCACCCTTAGCCTATTTGCCTCGGCTCCGCCAAAGTCATGATGGGATTAAAGTCATCGCGCCAGCGGCGAATCCCAGAAACCCTGTCCCGGCCTTGAGCCGGGACCGTTCCAAGCTCTGAGTCTGAAACGGTCCCGGCTCAAGGCCGGGACAAGAGTGGGGCGAGGTCGAGGTCCCGGCGGCGGTCGGGCGGCGCCTGCCGGGTTCCCTCGAAATAAGCGATTCGTGAGCCGTACTTAGTCGTTACGGGCTTTTGTTGCAAGCGTGATGCAACCCCGGGGCCGGCGGCCGCCGGCCGCGCCCACTGCCCGGCGGACCAAGCCGCATGGGTCACCGGTCCGCGGCCAGGGCTGCGTCGCCTCGATGCGAAGCTAGCG
>DASXXS010000090.1:0-33041 GCA_036502925.1 Xanthobacteraceae bacterium | reverse complement strand
CCGGTCTTGCCGCGCAGGATCGTCACCTCCATGCAGCTGTCGTGATCGAGGTGAGCGTGCATCGAGGCCAACGACAATTCGTGGTGGTCATGGAACGTATCGGCAAGCCGCTTGGAGAGCTGGCGCGCCGCGTGGTCGTAGACGTAGACCAGCGCCGCCACGCAGTCGCGCTGCCGGTCGAGGCTTTCGGCCGCTTCCCGGATTCCGGCTCTGGCCAGGTCGCGGATCGCTTCCGAACGGTTCTGGTAGCCATGGGCCGCGATGATCCGATCGAGCTCGGTCATCAACTCGTCGTCGATCGTGATGGTCACGCGCTGCATGTGGAATTCTCAACTGTCCGAAGGGGGCATCGGGAATGAAGCGACGCCGCACAGGGTGTCGGCGGGTGTAGTCTGTTTTCGGCCGCTGGCCAATCCTGGCGGGGGGCTGCCGTCGGTGCCGGCCGCCGCCCGGTGACCGGCATGTCAAAACGCAAGCCCGCCCGGACCAAGATAGTCCGGGCGGGCCGCGTGGACCGACGCGGGGTGGATGGGGGCGCACGCGCCGATCACAAACCTCGACTGCCGCGAGGCAGATGCTTTACGAAGAAGCGACGTCGAAGGGGCGTTCACGATCCGGGACGGCCGGTGCGGCCGAACATGCATTGGTCGCAGCACCTATCCGGCAGGTTCAAAGCCGGCCGCACTTCCTCGCGCTCTTGCCAGGAGTACCGAAAACAGACTTTAGTCCTTAGAATTTCTCCTGAATTTCCGCTCGGCCGCACATGCGCATGCCCATCGCCCGTCAAACCACGCCGGCTGTCCGCCTCCGCCAGGCCGAAGAAGCCGATCTCGATGCCCTCGACGCGCTCGAGCATCGCGTCTTCGCCACCGACCACCTCTCCCGCCGCAGCCTGAGGCACTTTCTGCGCTCGCCGGCCGCGGCGGTTATCGTGGCGGAGCACGATGGCGATCTTGCCGGCACCGCCATCGTTCTGTTCCGGCCGCGCTCCTCGGTGGCGCGGCTCTATTCGATCGCGGTCGCTCCGCATCTGGGCGGACGCGGGGTCGGGCCGATGCTGCTCGCCGCCGCGGAGGCCGCCGCGGTGGAGCGGGGCTGCGGCGCGATCCGCCTGGAAGTGCACGAGACCAACGCGGCCGCGATCTCGCGTTACCGCAAGAGCGGATACCGGCAATTCGGGCGGCATGCGCGTTACTACGAGGACGGCGGCGACGCGCTGCGGTTCGAGAAGCCGCTCGCGCCTGCGCCGGCCGCGCTCAAGGCGGCGCCGCCCTATTTCCATCAGACCACGGAGTTTACCTGCGGTCCGGCCTGCATCATGATGGCGCTCGCCTGGGCGGATCGATCGCTCAAGCCGGCGCCGGCCTTCGAGTTTGAGCTCTGGCGGGACGCCACGACCATCTTCCTGGCCTCGGGACTGGGCGGATGTGAAGTGTATGGCTTGGCGGTGACGCTCAAGCGACGCGGTCTCGAGCCGGAAATCTATGCCAGCCAGGCCGGGCCGTATTTCCTCGAGACCGTCAACTCGGCGGAGAAGCGGCGTGTCATGCAAGTGACACAGGCCGAGTTCCGCCGGCAAGCCCGTGCCCTGGAAATCCCCACCCACCTGACTCCGGCGAGCGAATCGGTTCTCATGCAGGCTTTCGATCAGGGGAAAGTGGCCATTGTGCTGATTTCGGGCTATCAGATGGCCGGCAGGGGGCAGCCGCACTGGGTGTTTGCCTTCGGCCGAAAGGGGCGGCACATTCTCCTGCACGATCCGGCGGCCAACAGAGACGAGCATGGAAAGGCGATTGCGCCTGAGACTTACGCGGTGCCGTGGGCCGCGTTCGAACGCATGACCCGTTTGGGTCGCGACCGTCTCAGCGCGGCGATCGTCATCCGGAAAGGACCTTCCCGATGACCGGCTGGGTCATATTGGTCGACCAGCCCAAGGACCTCCCCAACGCCGACACCCCGCACAAGGTGATCACGACGAGCGAATACCTCGCGCGTCCGCGGCTGTTCGATGTCGGCCGGCCCAAGCTCGTCAATCTGGCGCGCTCCTATGCCTACCAGTCGAAGGGCTACTATGCCTCGCTGCTGGCGGAGGCGCGCGGCCACCGGGTGGTGCCGACCGTCGAGACGATGCTGGAGCTGCGCGAGGCCAAGCTCTACGAGCACGCGCTGCCGGACCTCGAGGACGAGCTCAATCGCTGCGCCCGCCGCGCCGATGTCCAGCCTGAGGGCGAATTGAAGCTCTTGGTCTGTTTCGGCATCGCGCGCGACCCGCGTTTCGAATCGTTCGGGCGGCTCTTGTTCGACTGGTTTCGCTGCCCGGCGCTGGAGGTGATCGTCGGGCCCGGCGAGTGGCTTTCGATCGAGCGCATCCGGCCGCGCAACATCACCCGGCTCGCCAACGGCGAGGGCGCCTTCCTGCGCGAGGCGCTGCATCAGCATACCAGGCGCGAATGGCGCGATCCCAAGGCGCGCACGATCGCGAAATACGACCTTGCGGTGCTTTACGATCCGAACGAGAAAATGCCCCCTTCATCGCACGCCTCGATCAAGCATCTCGCGCGCATCGCCGAGAAGCTCTCCGTCGATGTCGAGCCGATCACCCGCCGGCAGCTGGCCGAGCTCGCCGAGTACGACGGGTTGTTCATCCGTGAGACCACCTCGATCGACAACCACACCTATCGGTTCGCCCGCCGCGCCTGGCAGGAAGGCATGCCGGTCATCGACGACCCGATCTCCATGATCCGTTGCACCAACAAGGTGTTCCTGATGGAGCTGCTCGGCTCCAATCAGGTGCCGACGCCGCCCACCGTCATGCTGGCCGATGCCGGCGACCTGCCGAAGGCCATGGACGAGCTGGGCTTGCCCCTGGTGGTGAAGATCCCCGACGGCTCGTTCTCGCGCGGCGTGCACAAGGTGCACACGCTCGACGAATTCAAGCGCATCGCCGACGAGCTGTTCGAGGAGACCGATCTCCTCCTGGCGCAGAAGTTCATGCCGACCGAGTTCGACTGGCGCGTCGGCGTGCTGGCCGGGGAGCCGTTATTCGTGTGCCAATACCGCATGGCGCGCGGCCACTGGCAGATCGTCAAGCACGGCGCCGACGGGTCTTCGCGCGAAGGCGGTTTCCGCACCTTCGAGGTCGATCAGGCGCCGCGCGAGCTCATCGACGTCGCAGCGCGCGCCGCCCGGCCGATCGGCGAGGGCTTCTACGGCGTCGACGTCAAGCAGACCGATCAGGGCTTTGTGGTCATGGAAGTCAACGACAACCCCAACCTCGAGCACGGCATCGAGGACCAGGTCGGCAAGGACGAGATCTGGATCCGGCTCTTGCGCTGGTTCATCGACCGGTTCGAGCAATAGGAGCGCCTCATTCCGACGTCATGGCCGGGCTTGTCCCGGCCAACTCGCTTAGACGGGCTCTGGCCTCACAAAATTTCGTCATAAGGATCACGCCAAGCGGGATTTGACTGTGCAATCAGGCGTGTCTTCCAAACGCGGGGCCAATGCTTGATGTTCTTCTCTCGCTGAATGGCGTCATGAACCGAGGAGTAGACTTCAAAATAGACGAGAGAGTGAATTTTGTAGCGCTTGGTGAACCCATCGACCATGTTGTTTTTGTGCTGGAAAACGCGTCGAATGAAGTTATTGGTGACCCCGACATACAGCGTGCCGCCGGGACGACTGGCCAAAATATAGACGTAGTACTGGATCACGCGCAGAGTATCTTGAATCGGGATTGCCGGGACAAGCCCGGCAATGACAACAAGGAGCCCTGCGCTTCACAACAGCGAGGCCGCATCCCCTGTGGCGGGCGGTGCTAACACTGAAAGAGGGAACGTCGTGATCTCTAGAATCTATGCCGCCGGAATTCTCTTCGTGCTTGCAAGTGAGGCTCTAGCCGCCCCAGCCGCCGCCCAAGCCCTCGACAAGGTCACCTTCGGCACCAATTGGGTGGCGGAGGCCGAGCATGGCGGCTTCTATCAGGCGCTGGCCGATGGCACCTACCGCCGCTACGGGCTCGACGTCACCATCATGCCGGGCGGCCCGAACGTGAACAACCGCATCCTGCTGCCGGTCGGCAAGATCGACTTCTTCATGAGCGCCAATACGCTGCAGTCGTTCGACGCGGTGGAGCAGAACATCCCGACGCTGGCGGTCGCCGCCATGTTCCAGAAGGACCCGCAGGTGCTGATCGCGCATCCGGGCATCGAAAAATTCGAGGACCTCAAGGGGCTGACGCTGTTCATCTCCAAGGAAGGCATCGCCACCTATTACCAGTGGCTCAAGGCCGATTTCGGCTTCAGCGAAGCGCGCGTGAAGCCCTACACGTTCAATCCGCAGCCGTTCCTGGCCGACCGCAACAGCGCCATGCAGGGCTATGTGACGTCGGAGCCCTATGCGGTCGAGACGCAGGGCGGCTTCCGGCCCAAGGTGTTTCTCCTCGCCGACCACGGTTTCGATGCCTATTCGACCCTGATCGAGACGCGCCGCGATCTGGTCGAGCGCAAGCCCGATCTGGTGCAGCGCTTCGTCGATGCCTCCGTCATCGGCTGGTACAACTACGTCTACGGCGACAACCGCCCGGGCAACGATCTCATCCGCAAGGGCAATCCCGAGATGACCGACGCGTTGCTCGCCTATTCGGTCGCCAAGATGAAGGAGTACGGCATCGTCGATTCCGGCGACGCCATAACGCTGGGCATCGGCGCCATGACACCCGCGCGCATGAAGAGCTTCTTCGACAAGATGGTTCGCGCCGGCGTGGTCAAGGGCTCGATCGATGTGCGCCGCGCCTATACGCTGGCGTTCGTGAACAAGCGCGTCGGCATCGAGTTGCGGCCGAGGAACTGACAGGAATTCTCGGTCCGGCCCCCGCTGGTCGGGACCCGCGCTCGGTCCCGACCAGTATTTTCCCGCCCGGCGCTGAATTGATTTTCACCATTCAGCAAATTTCGAAGCGGCGGCTCGCATCCGGAGGCCAGCTGGTAAAGTCCTCGACCGGACCACGGCCACAAAGGCCGGTTCCTCGATTCACAGTTGCCCATACCGCCGCAATACTTCGCGGCAACTACCTCCGACATGAAAACTGTGAGCCGCCAAAGTAGCACCGCAGCGAATCAAGTTGCTCCAAGTCATTCCTGAGACCCGATCGCAATAACGAGCAGCCGCGGGTTTGCAGGGCGCCAACTCCTCCATATCAAGGGCATGCGCCATCGAGCCCGACACGCCCAGGAAACACAGCACTACCAAGACATTTTTCATTTGTGCCTACTCCATCCAATCTTGCCAATCTTGTTGTCCTACCCGTGAAACCATCCCCCCAATCAGAGGAATGGACGAGAGTTTGCTATTCCCGCTCCACGGTAACCGAAGCGAGACCGGAAAAGCCGAGCGTCCGCGCGGTTGCCGGAGTTACATCGATGATGCGCCCGCGGACGAAGGGCCCGCGATCGTTGACCGTGACCACAACCGAGCGTCCATTGCTGCGATTGGTGACTTTAGCCCTCGATCCCAACGGCAGCGTCCGGGATGCCGCGGTCAACGCGCTCGGATTCAATCTCGCACCGCTCGCGGTTCGTGACCCACTTTCCGTGGAGTAGACCGATGCGATACCGCTTTGAGCAACTGCGGCAGCGCCCGGAAGGCTGAGCGATGCGAGTTGAACCGCGACGATAACGCACCCTACTAGTTTGGTCGTCATAAGCTCTCCATGTTGTCGTGAACGGCTTCGTGGCCGTGTTTGGTGGAACGTGTTTTGTGGGGAAGGGCGCCGTTTGCTTGTTAAATATGGCCACAATGAGGCTCAAAACATACCGATTAGGGTTACTATCGAAGATGCTCTCAACTGTTTGTTTGATAGGGCCGCAATAGGACAGGCACATCAAATTTCATTGCAATCCTGCGGCATTTTTCGCGGTATCAGGCTACGCTTGGCGACCCCAATTTCGCCAAGTCAAGGTGAGATGAATGCGCAATGGAGCGGACATATCGCCTTCATCGCAGCCAGGCAGAGTCCCGGCATGCCGAGTAAGCGCACGTTGGCCGTGAGCGTGTTTGTCTGGGCGGCGTTGATGGCTTGCAACGCATGGGCGCAGGGCTGCGACGAGCGCTACGATCGCAGATGTCAGGGTTCCGGCCTGCCGCCGCCGCCGCCGTTGTTTCCCTGGATGCTGTTTCAACCCAGAGAGATGGCGCCGCCGCCACCGCTCTCGCCGGGGGCTCCGGTTCGCCCCGGCGAAATCTCACCACCCGGCAACCGCAGTCCAAGCGGTGGCTACACGGCTCTTTATGCCGAGGTCGCGGGCGAGCCTTTTCCGATTCCGGCAGTGAGGCTATCCGAAATCGGTGCGCAGTATCTGCGCGCCGCCGTCATCTATCGCACGGGCGAAGCCCCCGGCACGATCGTGATCGATCCACAGAATCACTACCTTTATTTCGTCGAGGGCGGCGGGCAAGCGACCCGCTATGGCGTAGGCGTGGGGCGCGAAGGCTTCGGCTGGTCGGGCGTGGCGACCATCCACGACAAGCAGGAGTGGCCGGACTGGTATCCGCCCAAGGAAATGATTCAGCGCCAACCCGAGCTGCGGCGACAGATGAGCGAGCTGCAAGGAGGCCTGGGCATGCCCGGCGGTCCGGGCAACCCGCTCGGCTCGCGTGCCATGTACCTTTGGCAGGGCAATAAGGATACCCTTTACCGCATCCACGGTACCGTCGAACCGTGGACCATCGGCAAGAGCGTCTCCTCCGGCTGCATTCGCATGATCAATCAGGATGTGATCGACCTCTACCTGCGTGCGCCGCTGGGCGCCAAGGTCCTGGTTCTTCCGTCACGCGCAGGTTAGCTGCCGCGCGTCCACCGGATCGGCGCGCGCCGGCTTATGAAAACCCGATCCAGCGTCCGCCCCACGCCACGCCGAACCACAGGCCTAACGATATCAGCGCCGTAAACCGGCCCAATAGCGGTCGAGCGGAGGTCAGCTCCGTTCGCGTCACGCGGCGGCGAACCGTGAACGTAAAGAGGACCGCCAGGAACAGCGACGTCATCTTCACCCAGAAGGGAAGGCTGTAATAACACTTGATCGATTCGGAAAGGAACAAGGGAAAACCCGACGCGAACATCAAGGTCAGGCTGCCGAGCAACCACGGCTCGGCGCCTGCCGCGAGCTGCGCGACCGGCTGTTTGCGCAAGCCTACGCCCAAAAGCCGCAGGTCCACGATCAACACGGCTCCCGCCGTTACTCCCAGACCGAGGAGGTGGAAGGCCTCGATCACCGGGAACAGCCAGGTCGAATCGCGTATCGTTTCGCCGATCGGCGTCTGGTAGCACCACTGAAAGAACGGCAGCAAAGACATCACTGCCCCGATTCGGTGGCTGCGCAACTGGTCAGAAAATTGATGATGTCGGGTTGCGGCTGCCGGTCGCAGTCGAACCAGTTATAGGCGATCATTCGTCCCGAAAAGACGACGCCGATCCATATTGCGAGCGAAAGCGCGCCGGCCAGCCTGGCCGCCCTCGGCGGCGCCCCCTCGGCATCCCGGCCCACGACCTTCGGATAAACGCGCGAGTGAAAGATCCACACGTTCAAACCGGCCAGCAGCAGCAGCAGCATTTTGAACCTGAAGAAGATGTTCTGATAGGAGCGCAGAGGGATGGCGTAAAACAGCAGCGTGCCGCTGATGACCATGATGACGAACGCCGCGATGGTCAACGGCAGCAGGCGGTCAAGGACTTCGGATGCCGGCACCTTGCGCAGGGTCAGACCAAGCAGGCGCAAATCGAACATCACCACCGAGCCGAAAAATACCGCCATCGTCCACACATGGATCGACTCGATGATGGAATACGCATATTGCGATTCGTGGAGATCGACACTCCACGATGAATCTGCCAGCCATCCGAAGAAAGCCAGAGGAGACATTCCGACCCCGTCGAACTACGGTCCCGGGCGCGAGCGGGCAAGATCAAGCGCGATTTAGTTGTTTTTAGTTGTTTCGCCTATTGAGTCCCGGGCGGCAGCTCGTAGGGAGCTCCGGTTCCGGAAGAGCCGAGAAACAATTGGCGACCATCGGGCAAGGTAAGGTCCCTGCCGTTGGCGCGATGCGACCCGTCTTTCGACTGGTAGCCATCGATCACGACCTCGGTGCCGGGCAGCAAGGTCTCCTTGGTGAACCCGCGCCGAAACAGGACATTCGGCGTGCCCGCTTCGATGGCCCAGTTCACCAGCGTGCCGTCGGGCTGCTTCACGTCGACATGCAGCCAGGAGTGCGGATTGACCCATTCCATCTTGGTGATCGTCCCCTTGAAATTCACCGGCTTGTTCGCGTCGAACTCCGCGGCAAACGCGTGGTGCGCGGAGGCCGGAGACGCCCACCCCGAGAGCGCAAGACCTGTGATGGAGACTGCTATGGCAAGCTTCGTTCGCATCGATTCCTCCCGTTGCGGATAGACCAAGATAGGCCCTTGCCGAATTCCCATGTTGCTACCGGTACCATTGATAGAAGCTGTCGCCGGGCGGCACCTTGCGGGTGATATCGATCGTCATCGTATCGCCTTCCCAGTGCTTGACCAGCGGCTGCTTGCGAAGATTTCCGTACATGAACTCCTCGACGAATTCGTTGCAGCGAAACTCGAGCAGCTGCATGTTCGGCTCCACGCGGCGATAAAGCGGCATGGCCATGCGCCACGGCCGCGTGAACACCTTGGGGTCTTCAATCGTCACGTCGTACTGAATAATGTCAGGTGACATTGGCGTGAAGCGCTCGACCAGGTGCAGCGCGTCGCTGTGAAAATCGCCGGCGCGGTCGAACCAGGTCCGATCGTTAAAATTCGCCACATCCACGACCAGCGTGTCGCCGTCCCATCGTCCCACCGAGTGGCCCATCCAGGTATCGTCGGGCGGGCCGGCGACCTTGTCCAGATGGATGGTGCGCGCCGAGTTCGAGAATTCGTAGGCGATGTGAACCTTGTTCGTGCTTTGCGTGATCTGGAACGGATAGGGCATGTACATCGCGCGCGGAATGCCCGGCAGGTAGCACTTGAGCTCCGGGTCGCGATCGATCCAGTGCTCCGCGTTATCTTTCTTGATCTGCAAAGCTTCGGGCTTGTAGGGGATCTGCCCGTCGCCCTGCACGACGCCGAGCGATCCGGGCACGGCGCCGGCGGCGCCGAGCGCGAGAACCGGCGCGGCGGGCACCCGCGCATAGTCATAAGAATAAATACCCGGCTGGGTGACCGCGCCGGGAAGCGCCGCATGCGCCTGCAAATCCCAGTTGGCTTCATTATTGGCTTGCCAGATGCCGCTGAAGTTGGGCTTGCCGTCGACGCGGGCCGGCCGCGCGGCCGGCGCCTGACCCGACGTCTGCGTGATGGAGGTGGAAATGACGGCGCCGAGAGCGGCCGCCGCAATGGCGACCGTGATCATCGAGCTTAAGCCGCGGTCGAGCATGATGGCCTCCCTTTGCAAAACTTTTGTCTTGTCACTTTTCCATTTGTCGCATTTTCGGTACGGAAACCCGGATTTTTCCCAGGCCGGCGCTTATCATCGGGCCGGCCTTCAGCCGGACCCGTTGGCGCGGGCCGGTTTTTCCTGACAACGCCGAGGTTACTCCTGCAGCGGATCCGGTTCGTTAAATCCCCCTGTTGCGTTGTCCTTGGTCAGCGGATCGGGCCCGCGTCCCTCCGCAAACTCGCGGTCTTCCAGGCGCGCGGCCTTTATCTCGGCGGGAAAGCCGATGTTTCCTTCAACGCAGCGCGGCTCGTAATAAATTCTGTTTTCCTGCTCGCTCTGCTTGGTGAACTCCTGCTTGACGGTCCAAGGCCGCGTCCACACGGTTGGATCTTCGATTGTCGCGGCATATTCAAGCGTGGTCGGATTGGTCCGCGTCCAGCGCTCGACCAAGTGCAGGTTCTCGCGCGAGCCGCGATAATCGGTCTTCGCGCTGAAGTTCGTCACGTCGATCACGAGCGTATTGCCCTCCCAGCGGCCGCGCGAGTCGCCAAACCACTGGCGGATGTTGGCCGGCAGGTGCGGGCTGCCGTTCATGACGATGCTGCGCTGCCATCCCTGCCCCTGACCCACGTCATAGGCGATCGCGATGCCCCCCGGCGTCTGCACGATCCGCCGGAAGCTGCCGCCGCCGTTCCCGGCGCCAAACTCGGGCAGCCCGATGGTCAAGCAGCGGTCCGCCAACGCGCCGTCCTCCGGACTATCGTGGCGGTTCATGCGCGCGGTGTTATAGCGGGGAGGAATCTCGTCGCGTCGCGAGGTGGGGGTCGGATCGTACTTGCCTCCGGCACACCCGGACGACTTTTGCTTGCATGTTTGCGTCGCTTGCATGAGGGCAAGACGAAAGTCTCGATCGGCGGCGGCGATCTTCTGCGCCTCCGGCGTCGTCGCCGGGATGCGGCCATCGGGCGGATCGACAACCAGTGACGTGCGCGTGCCGGTGCGCTTCATGGCCCCGAAAACCGCGTTGTAGGCGCCGGCGACGTCGGCCTCGCTGCCGCGCTCCGCACGATTGTCGCGCCCGCGCAGCTGTGATCGTACTCGGTCGAATTCCGCCCGCTGTTGCTCGGTGAAGAATTCCTGGTTCGCATACTTGGGAGAGCGCTGGAACGGCGTATCGGTCTCGACGGTCCAAATGCCCTGCAGATCGGGTTCGCCCCAGGGCGTCTTCAGCGCTGCCGCCGGAGCCTGAGCCGACGTCCGTGTGCTGGACGCTGAAATGACGGCGCCGACAGCCGCCGCCGCAATGGCGACCGTTATGGTCGAGACTGAGAACCGGTCGAGCATGATGGTCTCCTTTTGCCCCGCGGTCTTGACTACTGGAACGGATCCTGCTCAACGCCGACAAAATCCGTGGCGTTGTCCTTGGTCGCCGGGTTCGGACCTCGTCCCTGCGCAAAGGCCAGGTCTTCTATGCGCGCTGCCAGCATCATCGCCGGGAAGGCGTAGTTTCCTTCGACGCAGCGAGGCTCGTAATAGACTCTATTTTCCTGCTCGCTCTGCTTGGTGAACTCCTGCTTGATGGTCCACGGCCGCGTCCATACGGTCGGATCTTCGATCGTCGCCACGTATTCAAGCGTGGCCGGGCCGCTTCGCGTCCAGCGTTCGAGCAGGTGCAGGTTCTCGCGCGATCCCTGGACATCGGTTTTCGGACTGAAATTCGTCACGTCGATCACCAGCGTATTGCCCTCCCAGCGGCCGCGCGAGTCGCCAAACCACTGGCGGATGCCGGCCGGCAGGTGCGGGCTCGCGTTCATGACGATGTTGCGCTGCCATCCTTGCCCCTGACCCACGTCGTAGAACATCGCAATGCCGCCTGGCGTCTGCACGATGCGGCGGAAGCTCCCGCCGTAAGCGGAACCAAATTCAGGCAGCCCGCCGATCAGGCAGCGGTCCTGCAACGAGCCGTCTTCCGGACCATCATGGCGATTCATGCGCGCGGTGTTGTAGCGAGCCGGAAGGTCTGCCCGTTGCGGCGAGGGCGTCGGATCGTACTTGCCGTCGCTGCACGCCACCGATTTGGCCTTGCACGTTTCGGTCGCTTGCAACAGGGCGAGGCGAAAATTCCGATCGGCGGCGGCAATCTTCTGCGCCTCCGGCGTCAGCGGCGGAATCCGGCCATCGGGCGGATCTACAATCAACGACGTACGCGCGCCGGTGTGCTTCTTGGACATGAACACCGCGTTGTAGGCGCCGGCGACGTCGAGCTCGGTCCCGCGCTCCACGCGCTTGTCGCGGCCGAGCAGCGCCGATCGCTCTCGGTCCAGTTCCGCCCGCTGTGCCTCGGTGAAGAATTCCTGGTTGGCATACTTGGCGGGGCGCTGCAGGGGCGTATCGGATTCGACCGTCCAAATTCCCTGCAGGTCCGGTTCGCCCCAGGGCGTTGTCGGCACCGCTGCCGCCGGCGCCTTCACGGAAGCGGTGGAAGCCTGGTCCTGGGCTGTCATCTCCGTCGGCTTCAAGACTACGAGCATCGGCACGACCACAAGCGATGCTCCGATCGACCGCAGAAGTCGAATGCGCATCTCACACCTCCTGCCGCCCGACACCAGACAGAGGACCTCTTCCGACAAAGAGCGCGGACCACCGGCAAGCGCATCATTATCATCAAGCCCTGGGCCACTGTCCAGCGGATCGGGGATGTGCTGAGCCGACCGGATGCTCGCCGCGCCGGCGATTCGGGCCGCAGTGCTTGGTGACGAGCCGCCGTTGGCTCATCTCGGGGAGCGGATTGTTGCCGTCGTCGTATACTCTACGGCGCGGTATGCTTTTGCGGCGGATACCAGAATACCTGATGGCAGCTCTCGCAGACATTCTCCATTTCGGCACCGATATCCATCAGCATGCCCGCGTTTTGCGCCTCGCTCGCCCGCAACGCTTCCGCGCCGAGAGCCTGCAATGCCTTGGCAAATGCATCAAAGCTCTTTCGATCATTGTTTATAAGCGCGGTTATCTCGGCCGGCTCCAGCTCAACCCCGGGAGCCTCCGATCTGGTGCCGACAGGAGCCGCTTCGCGACCCGGCATCATCAGCAGGTTGCCGCCCTCGATGATTCGCACAGCGGCACGGCGCATATCGAGCCACTCCTCCGGCGTCTTGGGGGCGGACTCGTGAATACCCTCCTTGTCCACAACCGTTCCCACCGCTCCCCAAAGCGCGTCCGCAGACGGATCGATGATGGATTCCATCAGATCCTTGATGGAGGAGTGGACTTGGCCATCCGCGACAACAGTGCCGGAGCCCGCCGTGAGACGGGCAGGCGTTGCCGGCGCGGCGGCAGCTTGAACAGGCGGGCCGCTGGCGCGGCATCGAGCCACATAGGCCTTTTGCGTGATCCCGTTGGCTCGGTTCGCGGCTTTGCTGGCCTGCCACGCGTCGAGGCAAGCCTTTGCGGTTTTTTGCTGAGCGACGGCGAGCGAGTTTGACGCCGTAACTCCCAAGACTGCCGCGCAAAAGACCGCCGCGCACAACGCAGCCGCGATTTGCCTTCTCACCTTGTTGAACATGACAAAGAAAATGAGCTTGGCTTGGGATTTCGGGCGGTGGACAAGCGCGCCGACTGACATGATCATGCCCCCTCGAAAAACGGATGCGCGACCATGATTTCATGTGCCGTTTCCTCTCGTCAATGAGGACCGAACCGGCGTCCTCCCTCCACACCCCCATCGTCGCGCTGCGCGGCGTCGGCAAGACGTTCGGCAACGGCGTGGTCGCGCTCGATGGCTTCGACCTCTCGGTGCGCCCGGGCGAGTTTCTCACGCTGCTCGGCCCCTCCGGCTGCGGCAAGTCGACAGCGCTGCGCATCGTGGCGGGACTGATCGAGCCCGATAGCGGCGCCGTGGAATGGTCCGGTTCGCGGGCCGGGGGCGCCGAGACCCGACGGCAGCTCGGCTTCGTGTTCCAGGAGCCGACCCTCATGCCATGGGCGACGGTCGAGGCCAATGTGCGCCTGCCATTGCGGCTCTTGCGGCTGGAGGCGGAAGCGCCGGTGCGCATCGGCGCGGCGCTCGACCGCGTCGGCCTGGCCGCCTTCGCGCAGGCGTATCCGCGCGAGCTGTCGGGCGGCATGAAAATGCGCGCCTCGATCGCGCGCGCGCTGGTCACCGAGCCGAAGCTCCTCCTCATGGACGAGCCGTTTGCGGCGCTCGATGAGATCACGCGCTTTCGGCTCAACAGCGATCTGCTGGCGCTCTGGCAGAGCCTGGGCAAGACCGTGGTGTTCGTCACCCATTCGGTCTTCGAATCGGTCTATCTCTCGAGCCGGATCATCGTCATGACGCCACGGCCGGGCCGCGTCTTCCGCGAGCTGGTCATCGCGGCTCCCTATCCGCGCGACGAGCGCTTCCGCACCTCCGCCGAATATGCGGGCTGGTGCCGGATGGTGTCGGAAGCGCTGGCGGACGCCATGGCGGGGAGGGCAGCCGAATGAGCGCACCCGGACATCCGCCGCCCGACCCCGCGCGGGGACGCCAGCGTCTCGATCGGATGGCGCGCATCCTGCTGCCGTTCGGCGTGCTCGCGCTCGGCATCTTGGCCTGGGACCTGGTGGTGCGCGTCCAGGCCATTCCGCCCTATGTGCTGCCCGGTCCGGGGCTGGTTTTCGCGACGCTGTGGTCCGACCGGATGCTGCTGTGGGATTCGCTTCTGGTCACGCTGACCACGACCATCGAGGGCTTTGCGCTGGCGCTCATGGGCGGGATCGGGCTCGCGGTGCTGTTCAACCAGTCGCGCCTGCTCGAATATTCGCTCTATCCCTATGCGGTGATCCTGCAGGTGACCCCGATCGTGGCGATTGCGCCGCTGCTCCTCATCTATCTGCCGCAGCCGGCGGCGGTGCTGGTCTGCGCCTGGATCGTCGCCTTCTTTCCGGTCCTCGCCAATACCACGCTCGGGCTGAGCTCGGTCGATCGCAATCTCGCCGACCTGTTTGCCCTTTACGGCGCCTCGCGCTGGCAGGTGCTGCGCCGGCTCAAATTTCCGTCCGCGCTCCCCTATATCCTGGGCGGCATGAAGATCGCGGGCGGGTTGTCGCTGATCGGCGCGGTGGTGGCCGAGATCGCCGCCGGCTCGGCCGGCGCCGGCTCCGGATTGGCCTATCGGATCGCGGAATCCGGCTACCGGCTCAATATCCCGCGCATGTTCGCCGCGCTGCTGCTTCTGTCGGCGACCGGCATCGTCATCTTCTTCGCGCTGTCGCTCGTCTCGCATCTCGTCCTGCGCCGCTGGCACGAAAGCGCCATCGCGCCGGAGCGATGATGACCTGCTGCTTTCAGGGGAGGTTAAGGGCCCTATCCGGCGCCCTCACGGTTGACTATTTTCCCCCGCGACCGCTGATACGGCCTACCCAAAAGGCGACCCCCGTCGCCGGTCCGAGGATCATGAATGGCGAAGACTGCGACCCACGCGCCGGCAGAGCACCCGGGCATCAATGACGATATCGGCGAGGAACTGCGGCTGCGGCTCTATCGCACGCAATTCAAGCTGCGCGAGGCCGAGCAGCGCGCCTTCGACCTGTTTCTGCAGAACCTGGTCAAGGGCACCAGCCACCTTTCGCTCGGCCAGGAGGCGGTGGCGGCCGGCTTTGCGGTCGCCATGCAGCCGGGCGATCTCTCCTTCTGCACCTATCGGGGCCATGCCCACACGCTGGCCCGTGGCGTGCCGATCGAGCAGGTGCTGGGCGAGCTGATGCAGCGCGACAACGGCCTCATGCGTGGCAAGGGCGGCTCCATGCACCTGACCTCGGTCGAGCGCGGCGTGATGGGCTCCTATGCCATCGTCGGGGCGCATCTGCCGATCGCCTGCGGGGCCGCCTGGCGGGCGCAGTACAAGGGGCAGAAGGACGTCTCGGTCTGCTTCTTCGGCGACGGCACCACCAATATCGGGGCCTTCCACGAGGCGCTGAACTTCGCGGCGGTGTGGAAGCTGCCGGTGATCTTCGTGTGCGAGAACAATTTCTACATGGAATACACGCCGATCAGCGAGGTCACCGCGGTGGCGCACCCGGCGGCCGACCGAGCGGCCGCCTACGGGCTCGAGCGCATCGTGATCGACGGCAACGATGCCGACGTGGTCTATCGCACGGCGTCCAGCGCTTACCAGAAGGCGCGTGCCGGGCTTGGGCCCTCGCTGATCGAATGCCTGACCTACCGGCACAGCGGCCATTCGCGCGCCGATCCGGCGAAATACCGCCCCGATGGCGAGCTCGAGAAATGGAAGGAGCGCGACCCGATCAAGATCTACCGGGAGCGGCTCAGGCAATTCGGCATCGGCGAGGACGCGATCCGCGCGATCGAGACCGACGTGAAGCGGCGCGTCGATGCGGCGACCGAAACCTGCAAGGCGGCGCCGCCGCCCGCGCTCGATATCCTGACCACGGACGTCTATGCCGACGGGGGCTTCGCATGGCGGAACTGACCTATCGCGATGCGGTGGCGCGCGGCATCGCGCAGGAGATGGCGCGCGATCCCGACGTGGTCTTCCTGGGCGAGGACGTGGCCAAGGCCGGCGGCGTGTTCAAGGCCACGGTCGGGCTGTTGGAGCAGTTCGGGCCCTTGCGGGTGCGCGACACGCCGATTTCCGAGCAGGCGATCCTGGGCGCCGCCATGGGGGCGGCGATGACCGGATTGAAGCCCATCGCCGAGATCATGTTCTCGGATTTCTTCGCGGTCTGCTTCGACTACATCGCCAATGAGTTCGGCAAGAGCCGCTACATGACCAACGGCCAGGTCAAATGCCCGCTGGTGGTGCGCACCGGCAACGGCGCGGGCTCGCGCTTCGGCGCCCAGCACAGCCAGAGCGTCGAGAATTGGTGCATGATGATTCCCGGCCTCAAGGTGGTGGCGCCCTCGACGCCGCGCGACGTCATCGGCTTGCTGGCGGCGGCGGTGCGCGACCCCGATCCGGTGATCTTCTTCGAGCACAAATCGCTTTATCCGACCAAGGGCGAGGTGCCGGACGGCGAGATCGTCGACACGCTCGGCACCGCCAAGATCGTGCGGGGCGGCGGCGACGCGACCATTCTGGCGCTGGCCCTGATGGTTCCGCGCGCCGTGCAGGCGGCCGACAAGCTGAAGGCGGAACACGGCATCGATTGCGAGGTTGTCGATGTGCGGTCGCTGGTGCCGCTCGATACGCAGACCATCCTCGGCTCGGTCGCCCGCACCCACCGGCTGTTCACCGTCGAGGAAAATCCGCGGCTGTGCGGCTGGGGCGCCGAGATCGTGTCGATCGTCGCCGACGAGGCCTTCTACGATCTCGACGGACCGCCGGTGCGGATCACGACGCCGCATATCCCGCTGCCGGCCGCCGATATCCTGGAAGACCTCGCGCTGCCCAGCGTCGAGCGGATCGCGGAGCGGGTACGGCGGTCGCTCGCTTCATAGGTTCCGAATTAATAGGTGTGCGATGTATGACAATCTCACCGCCAATGTTCCGACCGATCTGTGGATCGGCGGAAAATGGCGCCCGGCTTCCGATCAGGGCCGCTTCGACGTCATCGATCCCGCGACCGAGAACAAGATCGCCTCGGTGGCGAGCGCGACCGTCGACGACGCCAAGGCCGCGGTCGATGCGGCAAGCCTTGCGTTGAAGGGCTGGGCCGGCAAGAAGCCGCGCGAACGCGCCGAGATTTTGCGCAAGTCCTACGAGCTGATCATGCGCGACGCCGAACGGCTCGCCAAGCTGATCACGCTGGAGAACGGCAAGGCGCTGCCCGATTCGCGCGGCGAGGTGGCCTACGCGGCCGAGTTCTTTCGCTGGTTTGCCGAGGAGGCGGTGCGCAATCTCGGCCAGGTCTCGCGCGCGCCGGCCTCCGGCGCCCGCATACTGGTGCAGCACAAGCCGGCGGGCGTCGCGGTGCTGGTGACGCCGTGGAATTTCCCGGCCGCGATGGCGACCCGCAAGATCGGCCCCGCGCTCGCGGCCGGCTGCACCGTGGTGCTCAAGCCCGCCTCCGACACGCCGCTGACCATGCTGGCGCTGATGCCGATCCTGGAAGAGGCCGGCGTGCCGGCCGGCGTCGTCAACGTCATCCCTTCCCGCTCCTCCGGCAAGGTCGTGAGCGCGATGCTGCACGATATGCGCGTGCGCGTCGTCTCCTTCACCGGCTCGACCGAGGTCGGGCGCAAGCTCTTGCACGAGGCGGCCGACAATGTCGTGCGGCCGGCGATGGAGCTTGGCGGCAACGCCCCTTTCATCGTGTTCGACGATGCCGATATCGACGCCGCCATCGAGGGCGCCATGGTCGCCAAGATGCGCAACATGGGCGAAGCCTGCACATCCGCGAACCGCTTCTATGTGCACGAGAAGGTGCATGACGAATTTGCCCGCAAGCTCACCGCCAAGATGGCGGCGTTCAAGATGGGCAACGGCCTGCAGGAGGGCGTGACGCTCGGGCCGCTGGTGAATGCCGACGCGAAGAAGAAGGTGACCGAGCTGGTCGAGGACGCGGTGAAGAAAGGCGCCAAGGTTCTCACCGGCGGCAAGCCGCCGGAGGGGCCGGGCTTTTTCTACCCGGCGACCGTGCTCGACCACGTGCCCGATGGAGCCGACATGCTGCGCGAGGAGATTTTCGGGCCGGTGGCGGCGCTGCAGACCTTCAAGTCCGAGGACGAGGTGGTCCGCCGCGCGAACGACACCGAATATGGATTGATCGCCTATCTTTATACCGGCGATGTCGCGCGCGGTTTGCGCGTCTCGGAGCAGCTCGATTTCGGCATGGTCGGCCTCAACCGCGGGCTTGTTTCCGATCCGGCCGCGCCGTTCGGCGGCATGAAGCAGAGCGGCATCGGCCGCGAGGGCGCCCATGAGGGACTGATGGAGTTCCTCGAGACGCAATACATTTCGCTGAGCTGGTGAGCCTCATGCCGCTCGTAGGGTGGGCAAAATTGCCCCGCACAACGATCCCGATTGCGCGGCGTTGCGCAATTTTGCCCACGCGCCGCGCGGCTCGGCCGCCGCGTGGGCAACGCGCTGATAGCGCGGCGCATTCCTCGATGCTGCGGCGTGAGCGCGTTACCCACCCTACAAGGTCGCCCCACACGATTTTCGGACCTGGGGCGCGCTGATGGACGTCCTGATGCCGCAGCTCGGCGAGACCGTGTCCGAGGGCAAGATCACCAAATGGTTCAAGTCGGCCGGCGACCGGGTGCAGCCGGGCGACAATCTGTTCGAGATCGAAACCGACAAGGTGTCGATGGAAGTGCCCTCGACCACCACCGGGGTGCTGGCGGAAATCCGCGTGGCGGTCGGTGCGGTGGCCCCGGTCGGCGCCGTCGTGGCGGTGATTGCCGATGCGGGGAGTGCCGCCACCAACGCACAGCTGGTCACCGAGGGTGTCGGAGGGACAGGCCAATCGCACAGCGAGCTCTCTCTCCCCGCAGGGGAGAGGGTTGGGGTGAGGGGGGACGGACCTGTCGATCCATTTGTAGCTGCCTCACCCCGGTCTCCTCCCCAAACGGGCACAGGGGGTTCCGCCGCGCCATCAGCTCTCGCCGGCCCCATCAAGCTCGATCCGTTCTTCGAGGTGCGCACGCCCGCGCGAAATTATGGATCGGCGCGGCTTGCCGGCGGCACGGAGGTCACGCCGCTGGCGCGGCGCCTGGCCGGGCAAGCCGGGATCGATTTGGCGCGCGTGACCGGATCCGGGCCCCATGGCCGCATCGTCGCCCGCGATATCGAAACTGCGCCTGCGCAAGCGCCGGCGCCAGTCGGAGCGCCGGCAATCGGCGCCGCCGGCGCGAGCGCCGATGCGGTCATGGCCCTTTACCGCGATACGGAATTCGAGGAAGTTCCGCTCGACGCCATGCGGCGCACCATCGCCACGCGGCTGGTGCAAGCCAAGCAGACCATTCCGCATTTCTACCTCACCGCCGATATGGAGATCGGCCGTCTGCTGGCGCTGCGCGAAGAAGCGAACGCAGCGGCCCCTAAGGACCGCGACGGCAAGGCGGCATTCAAGCTGTCGGTCAACGATCTCATCATCAAGGCCTGGGCGGCGGCACTGCAGCGCGTCTCCGCCGCCAACGCGGTGTGGGCGGAAGATCGCATCTTGCGCTTCCGGCATTCCGACATCGCCGTAGCGGTGGCGCTCGAGGGCGGCCTCATCACGCCGGTGATCCGGCAGGCCGAGTTGAAGACGCTGAGCGCGATATCGGCCGAGATGCGCGAGCTTGGCGAGCGCGCGCGGGCGCGGCGCCTCAAGCCGCACGAATATCAGGGCGGTGCATCGGCGATCTCCAATCTCGGCATGTTCGGAGTGCGCGAATTCGCCGCCATCATCAATCCGCCGCAAGCCACCATCCTGGCGGTCGGCGCGGCGCGCCGGCAGGCATTCGAGCGGCCCGACGGCGGCGTTGGTTTCGCCAGCGTCATGACGGTGACGCTCTCCTGCGATCACCGGGTCGTCGATGGGGCGCTGGGCGCGCAGCTGCTCGCGGCGCTGCGAGGCTTCATCGAGCAGCCGGTGACGGCGCTCATTTAGCTTGGCGAGGCTGCCCATGCGCGACTGGATCGATGCGGCGCCGATCGCGGGTCTGTGGCTGGCCTGGCTCGCCTACTGGATCATCGCGGCTCGCAATGGCAAACCGCTGCGCCGCCAGGAATCCGTCGGCTCGCGCCTGACCCATCTGGTGCCGTTGGCAATCGGCGCGGTGCTGATGGCTTCGGCGCGGCTTCCGGCAAGTTGGCTCGATGATCGGTTCCTGCCGCCATCCCGGACGATCTACTGGGCCGGCGCGATCATGCTCGCGGCCGGTCTCGGCGTCATGGTCTGGGCGCGGCGTTACTTGGGACGCAACTGGAGCGCCCGGGTAGCGCTCAAGCAGGACCATGAATTGATCCGCATCGGTCCCTATAGATTCGTCCGCCATCCGATCTATTCTGGGCTGCTGCTCGCCATCCTCGGCACCGCGATCGCGTTCGGGCAATGGCGGGACGCGCTGGCGTTCATGTTCATTGCGGTCGCGGTATGGCGCAAATCGCGGCTGGAAGAAGAGTATCTCGCGGAAATCTTTCCGCGGGACTATGCGCGCTATCAGGCGCAAGTGCCGGCGCTGTTCCCTTTCGTTTTGCCTCGCGGTGCGCCGTCCGGGCCGGACTCAAATCCGCCTCCCTCATAGGCCCTCGTCATTTAGAGAGAGATTCATGACCGACGAGAAACCCGATGTCCTGCTGCTGGGACCGCCGAAGCCGGTCGTGCTCGATGGCCTGGCGGCCGCTTTCACCGTTCATCGGCTGCCCGGGAGCGATGCCGAAGCCACCCTGGCCGCGCTCGCGCCGCGGCTGCGCGCCATCGCGGTCAGCTCGGTGACCGATCGCGTCGATGCCGGATTGATGGCGCGCCTGCCGCGGCTCGAAATCGTGTCGACCTTCGGGGTCGGATACGACCATATCGATGCGGCCTGGGCCGGCGCCCATGGCATCGTGGTCACCAACACGCCCGACGTGCTGACCGAGGAGGTCGCCGATACGGCCATCGGCCTTCTGCTGTGCACGGCACGCGAATTCACGCGGGCCGAGCGCTTCCTGCGGGCCGGCAAGTGGCTGCAAAAGGGCTATCCGCTCAGCCGGGCGACGCTGCGCAACCGCACCGTCGGCCTGGTCGGCATGGGCCGCATCGGCAAGGCGATCGCGCGCCGGCTCGACGCCATGGGAGTGCCGGTCGCCTATCACGCGCGCCACCGGGCGGCCGACGTCTCCTATCGCCACTACCCGAGCCTGATCGAGATGGCGCGCGCGGTCGATGTGCTCTTGGTGATCGTTCCAGGCGGTCCGGAAACCCAGAACCTGATCGGCCGCGACGTGCTCGAGGCGCTGGGGCCGGATGGCATTCTGATCAACATGGCGCGCGGCTCGGTGGTGGACGAGCCGGCCTTGATCAAGGCGCTGCAGGACAAGACGATCTTGACGGCCGGCCTCGATGTCTTTGCGAGCGAGCCCGAAGTGCCGGCGGAATTGATCGCCATGGATCACGTCGTGCTGTTTCCGCATCTCGGCTCGGCCTCGATCTATACGCGCACGCAGATGGACCAGCTCGTGGTCGACAATCTGCTGGCCTGGGCTGCCGGCAAGCCGCCGCTCACCCCGGTACCGGAGTCAGGGGTCGGGGGATCAGGGATCAGGGATCAGAAATCAGAAGGTGAATCCTGCTCCTGACTTCTGACACCTGATCCCTGACACCTGACAACTGACTCCTGACTCCTGACCCCGGGCATGATAATGGTTGCGCGTCCCTGACGAGATCGGATTTTCAGCATGCGGCGTGCGGTCCTTCTCATCCTGTTCGCAGTCGCGGTCGGCAGCGGCGACGCGCGGGCGCAGCCTTCGCCGTCCGTGCTCGACGCCGCCAAGGAAATCGTCGGCAGCTGGGAATTGTCGAACGCCGACCACGACCGCAGATGCACCGTCACCTTCAGCGCCGACACGGCGCCCGGCGGATTCAAGCTCGCGCTCGATCAGGGCTGCGCCGCGGTCTTTCCGATGTTCAAGGACGTGGCGATCTGGAGCATCGTGCCGAACGGCCCGCTGCGCCTGCTTGATGCCAAGGGCCATGCCACGCTGGAAATGTCCGAGGTGGAGAGCGGGATTTTCGAGGGCGAGCGGCGCGGCGAGGGCCTCTATTTCATGCAGCCGCAGGGCGTGGCGACCATCCCGGTGCGCACCCCCGAGCAGATGTTCGGCGACTGGAATTTCCTGCGCGAGATCGACAAGCCGCTCTGCGCGCTGACGCTGTCGCGCGCCGCCGGCGCCAACGCCGATTACCAGCTGACCGTGAAGCCGGGTTGCGACGCCGCGATCGTGAATTTCGCGCTCTCGACCTGGCGGCTCGAGGGCGACCAGCTCGTGCTCATCGGCCGCGGCGGCTCCTGGCGATTCGTCGAGAGCGATATCAATATCTGGGAACGCATCCCGCCGAGCACCAATCCGCTGCTGATGCTGAAACCTTAGGCCGGATCACCGAGGAGCCGATCATGACAGCCGAATTCACGCCTGCCTCGCCTGCAACCGACGACGAGCCGGTCGCATCGCGCCGCGACTTTGTTGCCGCCGCCGTGACCGTGGCGGCGGCCGCCGGGGCGGCCGCGCCCGCGCAAGCGCAAACCCCCAATGTGCGCCACACGAATCCGCAAGGCATGTCGGCTCCGGCCGCCTACTCTCAGGTCGTCGAGGTCAACGGTCCGCATCGCGTCGTCTACCTCGCCGGCCAGACCGGCCAGGATGCGAGCGGGAAAATTGCCCAGGGCATTCATGACCAGGCGGTGCAGGTGATGGAGAATATCAAAACCGCGCTCGCCTCGGTCGGCGGCGGCTTCGAGCACGTGGTCAAGCTCAACACCTACATGCTCGATATCGATGCGCATGGCCCGGCATACCGCGAGGTGCGCGCGTCCTACTTCAGCAACAAGGCAGCGCTGCCGGCGTCCACCCTGCTGCAGGTTTCCCGCCTCGCCAATCCGATGTTTCTGCTTGAGGTGGAAGCGCTCGCGATCTTGCCGCCGAGGGCATAGCGCGCCCCGCGAATTGTCCTCGCCACCCGGCGGTTGGCCGCAGGCGCTCAGCCGGCATGGAACCTGTGAATGTTTGGTCGGCGCCTGCTTGCCATTGGGCCAGGCGGCATTTATTTGCTTGATCAAGCGGCGGAGCGAGTTGCGTTCGTCCTACAACCTCATGGAGATACCTATCTAATTCTTAACGCCGCCACCAAATGGTGGAATTCCACCTTGGTTGCAACCATTATTGATCTATATCAAGCTTGCTGAATTCTTTTTGCGCCCTATACCAAGCAGATACCTATTGAAATGGAGGCTTTGATGGCGGCACTAAATCTCAAAAGCATGGACGTGGAGGCGCTGCTGGCTTTGCGCTCGCAAATCGACGGTCAACTTGCGACGCGCCGCAGCGATCTGCAAAAGCAGCTTGCCAGATTGCAAGGGCTCTCGACCCAAGCGCCGCTCGTCGCCCGCAACGGCAGGGCCAGCGCAATGAAAGGCGTCAAGGTCAAGCCGAAATACCGGGATGCCAGGACCGGCGATACCTGGGCCGGTCGCGGCGTGCAGCCGAGATGGCTCACCGCGGCGTTGAAGACCGGCAAGAAGCTCGATGATTATTTGATTGATAAGAGTGCGCGCAGGCCCGCCAGGAAAACCCGCCGCAGGCGGAAGTAATAGGATTCCGACGCACGCAGACCGTCGGTCGGGTTGGCGCGGCCCGTGCGCCCTTCTTCGCCTCGACACTTGATCCGCGCGTAACCCGACTGCTGCGAAGACCGGTCTCACGCGCGGTTCGACGCGCGCGAAATGCATCGAGCGGCGCTTCCCGACCTGTCACCCTCTGCGGCCGTCACGGCTCTTTCCAAGCTCCGGGTCGAACTGGTAGCATGCCCGTCTTGCCAGTTGCGCCGGAGTCCGGGCAAAGCCCGACTGGAAAAACAGGGAGGGAGCGATGAAAAAGTTGTTTGTAGCCGCCGCCGCTTTGGCGTTCGGGGGCGCGGCCGGTGTCGCCGCCGTGCAGGCCGCCGATGCGCCGCCACTTTGGGCCTACGGCTTCACCTCGCCGCCGCCAAGCTCGCCGCCTGCGGCGCTCGCCAATGCGCCTGCTCCGGCAGCGCCCGACAATACCACCATGCACACCTTGACGGGGTCCAAGCTTTCGTTCACCCGCGCCCAGATCGCCAATCGGTACGGCCCGGCCGACTGGTTCCCGGAAGACCATCCGGCGATGCCCGATATCGTGGCGCATGGGAAAGAGTCGGCGCAGCCGCAGGTTTATGCCTGCAGCCTGTGTCACCTGCCTAACGGCAACGGCCGTCCGGAGAATGCCAACATCACCGGCCTGTCCTACGATTATATCGTGCAGCAGCTGATCGATTTCCGTAACGGCGCCCGGAAAACCTCGGATCCGAGAAAAGCCAATACGGCGCTGATGGCGGGATTTACCAAGTCGTTGACCGATGAGGAGATCAAAGCCGCCGCCACCTACTTCACGGCGATCCCGGCCAAACCCTGGATCAAGGTCGTGGAGACCGACAGCGTGCCGAAGACCAGGCCGAATGGCGGGATCTTCATCACGCTCGCGGGCGCCGATGCGGGCATGGAGCCGCTCGGCGATCGCATCATTGAAACGCCGGTGAACGCGGAGGACACCGAGATTCGGCGCAACCCGCGCTCGGGCTTCATCGCCTATGTGCCGCCGGGCAGCCTCAAGAAGGGCGAGGCTCTGGTCACGACCGGCGTCACCGCCAATGGCGGCAAGGTCACCGCCTGCACGGCATGCCACGGAACCGATCTGCGCGGACTGGGTCCGGTGCCACGGCTGGCCGGCCGCTCGCCGAGCTACATCGCCCGGCAACTCTATGACATGCAGCACGGCAACCGGGCCGGGACCTGGACGCCGCTCATGGTTCCGGTCGTCGCCAACCTCGGCTCTGATGACTTGTTGACGGCGGCTGCGTACGTCGCCTCGCTGCAGCCGTAGGCCGCCGCGAAACGACGGAAGCGGCGGCAGGCCCGCGGATAACGCCTGCCTGCCTGCCGCCAAATGTCCGGACCGCACGCCCGCGGACCATCGGTTCGCAGGCGACGGCCGACGTCTTGCGACAAGATGACCGGGTCGAGGGATTTAGCCGGATCGGTTGCTATTGCGCAGCACGATGCAGGCGCCGCCCGCGTGCTTGATCTTGGCGCAAAGGCCGTTGGCGCTTTCGCGCGTCTCGGCCCCGATGCGCACCTGATAGAACGGCCGCGTGCCGCGGCTGCGCAGGATGCCGGCCAGGATGCTCGGGTCATGCCCGGAAAGAATCTCGCCGAAGCGCTGCAAGAGACCCGCATAGGCGGTGACTACCTGTTCGCGCGAGAAGCCGGCGCCGAGCTCGACCCCCCAGGGGCTTCCCGCGACCAGATTGATCCGCTCCTGCAGTCCTTCGACGAACGGATTGGGCGTTTGCCTGAGCAGCGCGACCAGATCGTGGCAGCTCGCCACCGCCGGCTGCGGGCGCGCCTGGCCGGCGGGCTTGGCAGCCTTCGCCCAATCGTCGACCGACAGCCCGGTGATCGCCAGCACGTAGTTGCGCGTCTCCGCCGGCAGCGGGCGCGTGCCTGTCATGAAATCGCGCAGCCGCTGCGGGCCGGCATTGTAGGCGGCGGCCGCCAGGCCGAGATTGCCGAACTGGTTGCGCAGCTCGGCCAGGAACTCGGCGGATTTCGGCAGCGCCTCGACCGGATCGAACGGATCGAGCAGGCGTCGCTCGGCCGCCGTTCCGGGCATGAACTGGGCGATGCCTTGCGCCCGCTGGCCGCTGCGTGTCGGCGGCCCGACCACACCGGGCTGAAAGCGGCTTTCCTGCCAGATGACGCGGGCAAAGTAATCGACCGGCAGGTCGTTGGCCCGTGCCGCCGATTCGATCATGAGGCAGATGGAATCGCGCGAGCCGGGTGACGGCGGCGTTGCCGGCGCGGCGGGCGCCGGCGCGGCCGGTGCCTGATCGGGCTGCGCCTCGGCCTGCGCCAGCGCGGACGGCGTGCCGGGCAAGAGCAGCGACAAAGCAAGGACGAAGCACGCGCGCATGGAGTGGATCGGGGTTGGTGCCACCGACATAACGCCGATCGGACGCCAGACGTTGCAACCGCCGATGTTCGGCAGAGCCGATTATTTCCGCCGCCTGGCCGCGGCTCAGACCGGAAAGCGCATGTCAGGTCGCCGGGGTCTCGGATCGCATGCCAGACGAGGCCAACCATGAGGCCACCGCCACGATGGCGAGCCTTGGGCTATGCCATGGCATCGCGCCGCTCCGCGGCTCTCTCCGCTCTTCCGGGCGGTTTGCTGACGAGGTACATTGCCGACATGGACCAATGGCTGCGTTGCCTCAGGAATGGCGGGTCAACCGTGCGATTTGGATTTTTCACGCGGCTCGGGAGGAAAGTCGAAATGAAACGGATGCTTATGGTTCTGGCGGCTTTGTTGACGGCCTTTGCCGTGAAAGCGCAGGCTCAGCAACTGCCTATGCTGCACATGTCGGGCCTTCTGGGGCTGGTTGAGACCATCCCATTGCCGGGTGACGGCTATATGGATCGTCTGGCGGCAGACGTCCAAGGCCAGCGCCTGTTTATCTGCGGGGAGGCCGCAAAGAGCCTGATCGTCGTGGATCTGCGCGCAGGCAAAGTGGTCCACGAGACCAAAGGGCTTCCGGCCATGCCCAAGAAGCCGTTCTATCTGCCCGATAGCAACGAAATCTGGCTGACCCTGACCGACAGCTCGGTTGTCGTCATAAGCGGGACGACCTATGAGGTCACCAAGATCGTCAAATTGTCCGGATATGGTGATCCGAACAGGGGAGCGGACAACGGCGCCTACGATCCTGCGCGCCATCTGCTGTATGCGGGCGTCGAGGTGTTTGAAGATTTTGCCGGCAGCGGCGAGCACGGCTCTACCAATGCTTCCGTCGACATCGTCGATACCAAGACCGCCCAGCTGGTAGGCAGCATCAAGCTCCCCGGCGGCGATCCCGCGGGCATCACGATCGAGCCGTCAGGAAAGACGCTCTATGTCACGATGGGAGACATCGTGGACGGCGTCAGCCACGTGGCCGTTGTCGATCTCGAAAAACGCGCCGTGGCGGCCCAGTGGCCGATCGTCGGCGGCCCGGTGCCTCATACCGCCGGTCTCGACGCAACCCATCACCGCCTGTTTGTAGGGAGCCGGACGGTAGCCCACACCGGCGATGTCGGAGGCGGGCACCAGCGCGAACCCGGGAAGCTCGTTGTGATGGATACAGAAACGGGAAAAGTGGTGCAGGTTCTGGACACCGTCGGCGGTGCCGACGACCTCCACTATGATGCGCCTACCGGGCGGATTTACTTCGTGGGCACGACCGGCACCGTCGCTGTCTTCAAGGAGATCGACCCGGATCACTTCGAGCCGCTCGGAAAAGTTCCGACCGGCGCCATAGCCAAGACCGGGCTCTGGGTTCCCGAGCTCAAGCGGTTCTATTCGGCGGTGCCGCGGCACTACGTTCTCACTGCGCGCCATGGCACGCCTGATCTGAAGACCGACCTGCACAAGGAATTGGACATCGCTTTAGGCGTGACGCAGCGCCAAAAGAATGCCGGCTGGCAGACCGTGATGCTTTCCGACTTGATAATCGAGGAAGCCCATCTCATGGTCTTCGATTACTTGCCGTAGGCGGTGCCGCGACATCGCTTCCGCGCGGCCGCGGCCGGCGCGTGCGCTATTCCTCCGGTTCGGTCGTGAACAGGAGCGGATAGCCCTTGCTGCGGCCCGCTTCGGTTGCTCTCGTCGCCTTGGTCTCGGCAACGTCCTTGGTGAAGACGGCGACGACACAGGCACCGCGCCGATGCGCGGTGATCATCACCCGATAGGCCTGGTCCTCGTTCATGCGGAACTCGGCCTTCAATATGGTGACGACGAACTCGCGCGGCGTGAAGTCGTCGTTAATGAGAATCACCTTGTGCAGGCGCGGCCGTTCCGTCTTCAGCCGGACTTTGGTGCGTGGACTGGTGGCGATATTGCTCATCGCAGCAGCTGCTTCCGATCACGGCCCCGACGCCATTATGCCGGGGCCGCAATCGTCAAATCAACCGCGGCGCCGCCGGGCTCGCCTGTCCGTCCGTGCAGTCGGAAGAAGCGCGCCTGCCCGTCGGTGCCGACGGCAACTTCGTCCGGTCGGGCCTTGAACGACTGTTCTCCCGAATGTACGCTTTCGAAGCATGAATTTAACTTCGGAGCCGGACCGCATGAAGAAGTTAGTTCTGGAAACCACGGCGCCGTTTCAAGGCTTGCCAGAGCTGGTGGCTTTCGACGAGGGCCTGTTCGAGAAAGAGGGGCTCCTGGTCGAGTGGGCGGACCGCGACCAGGGAGTTGCCAAGAAAATCCAAACCGCCGTGACCAGCCCGACGGAGGTGGATCCCTTCGCCAGCCACGGCAGCCTGTTCGAGCAGGGCCGGGCCGACATGTACAATGCCTGCGAATGGGGCAACTATTGCCGCGTGCAGGAGACCGGCACCGGCAGCCGGCAGCTCGGGCGCCGCGCGATCGTGAGCTACTCCGCGCTCGTCGTCGCACCGCAGTCGCCCGTCTACACGCCGCAGCAGCTGGCCAATCGCGTCATCGGCGTGCCGTTCTATTTCGGCACGCACTATATCGCGCTCCATATGCTGGAGGGCTTCTTGCGGCGCGACGAGATCAAGCTGTGCAGCGCGCCGAACGGCTCGCGCTACCGGCTCGCCGCCTTGCTCGACGGCGAGGTCGATGCGGTCACGCTCACCGAGCCGCACGTCACCTTGGCCGAGAAGAAGGGCTGCCGGATCGTCTGTTCGGCGTTCTTTCACGGCACCGAGGTCGCCTCCGACCGGGTCGACGCGGAAACCTACGCCGCCTTCAACCGCGCCGTTCGGGCCGCGGTGCGCCGCATCAATGCCGACAAGCGCGCGTACCTGCATTATTTCATCGATTACCACGCCGCGACCGATCCGGAGATCGCCGCCCTGAAGGTCGCGGACCTGCGCGAGAGCCGTCTCGTCGTCTGCGATCCGGCTCCCATCCCGCTGGATGAAATGCAACGCACCTACGATTGGCTCAAGAGCTGGGGCATGCTGGAGGAGACCGCCTCGCCGCTGCAACTGGTCGACATCGACGTGCAGAAGCAAGCGCATCAGGCGGCGGAATAGCAACGCACGGCGTCGCCACGCTCACTTCCGCGGTAACCGTTCGGTAACGTCGGCGCGTCTAGCCTCCCGCCCCGCAGCGGCCGCGCGCCGAGGTCAACCGAGGTAGCTATGCTGGCAACACCCGGACCAGACGGTTTCCTTGCCACACCGGATGTCGCGGACTATCCGTCTCATGTCCTCCTCACCGAGCATTTGCGCGAGCGCCAGGCCGCCGGCGGCGAAGCCCTCGAGCGCGCGCTTCCGCGCCTGCGCAAGCTGCCGAAGGGCGAGCTCGTCGCGCTGATCCGCGCCATCCATGCCAGGATCGCCTGGATCGCCGAGCATGATCGCGAGCTGTCGGAGCCGCGGCGCTGGCAGGACTTTCTGGCCCAGCTCGCGCGCAACCTGTACGCGGCGAACCTTCCTTTCGCGGCGGAAGATCTCATCACCATGTTGGAGGGGCACCGGATACATTGCGCGCTCTGGTCCTTCGGGCCCGAGGAGATGCTGGTCGCTTATCTCGAGACGCATGATCTCTCGTCCACGCTTGCGGCCGAGCTCAGGCGCTTTTATGCCGACCTCAAGGGCGCGCCCGGCGGCATGAAGTATCAGAACCAGGCCGGCTACCAATCGGCACTGCAGCAAGTCCATATGCTGCTCTGGCACGACGAGAGCGATCCGCTCGACCCGTCGCGCTGCTGGAGCGACCGGGTGCGTGGCGAGCTGCGCGCCATGTCGGGCGCGCGCCAGGCATCCTGGAAGGCGCTCTTGCGCCACATCAGGGGGAATGCGCCCGCCAAGCCGGCCAAAGCCTGGCTCAAGGAAGCGGAGCAGCGGCTGGCGCGAGTCGGGCTCGATGACTTCCGCGAGCGCTTCTGCTGCTGGCTCGCCCCCTTCGGCAGCGCCGAGCCTCAATCGCTGACGGTCGCGGGCAGCCATATCCTGCGCGGCCTGCTGTGGTACGCCGCTTTGGCCAAGGATCCCGCGCTTGCCGCGGCGGCGCTCTCGCTCCTGGATGCCGTGTGGAAGGCGAAGCGAAACATCGACAAGGTCATGGTGGCGCTCGTCAGCGTGCTCGAGACGCTACCGCCGGCCGAGGCCTGGCCCTCGCTTCTGCGGCTGCAGCAGGAATGGCCCACAAGCAGCGTCCAGGTCGAGCGCCTTCTCAAAGAGACCGCCGCCGAATTCGGCATCACCGAGGAGGAGCTCAAGGCCCGCGCTCTGCTCAAGCCCAAGCTCGACATAGCGGAGCAGGCGGCGAGGAGGATGGACCGGCTGAAAGAAACAAGAGCAATGGTTCGCGTCGGCGATACGAAAAACCGGTGACGACTGCTGGAAACGAGATTCGATAGCACCAGTGCTGGCTAGTGAGACTCAAATGAAGGGCGAGCGACAACCGCCATGAGGAAAGCGACAGCAACCATGAAGAAGAGCAAGGGCGGCTCGAAGGAAGGAGAAGGCGGAGACTCTCCCTCCCGGCTGATCGATGCGAGAATCAGGGAGCTGAGTGATTGGCGGGGCGAGACGCTCGCCCGGGTCCGGAGTCTCATCAAGCAGGCCGACCCCGAAGTGGTCGAGGAGTGGAAGTGGAGAGGGGTCCCGGTGTGGTCGCACGCCGGATTGATCTGCACCGGTGAGACCTACAAGAATGTCGTGAAGATGACGTTCGCCAAGGGCGCCTCGCTCAAGGACCCCTCAGGCCTCTTCAACTCCAGCCTCGAAGGCAGCACCAGGCGTGCCATCGATTTCCATGCGGGCGACAAGATTGATGAAAAGGCGTTGAAGGCGCTCATTCGCGCCGCCGTGGCGCTGAACACGTCGAAGCAAGCTGCCGCTCGCCCCGTCCGCTCTCAGAAGAGACCAAAGAGCGCTTGAGGAGCGTCACGAAAATATCGTCAGGGCGTCACCCAGGGCCTCTGGACGCGGATGCAATGCCACCACCGGGTCGCGACCGAACGAAAAGCGCGCAAAAATCTGACGGCCGTCAACGCGCAGGCCCGCAGGACGTGCAACCCTTGAATCGATAGAGGCCGCCCGGAAACAGGATCGGTCGATGAAGGATCGAAGGACCTGTCCAATTGCTTGAGATCGATGAGGTAATCGCCATGAATCAATTCTTGTCGCCAACTACATCCGTCGGCAGAGCATTAAGAAAAGAGCACCCAAGCAATCTGTGGAAGAACCGACTCCCGGCCATTTCGTGCGCAATCACGCTCTTGCTTTATGCGGGCGTTGGCATTGCCGAGGATAACATTGACGCGAAGTCGTTTCACTGCATTACCGAGATGACGCAAGTGCGTCAATTTTACGTGGATAACGTCCTGGGAAATCTCGACGCGACGCTGGCAGTCGCCAATTCGGCGACGGGCGGTACGTATCCAGCGGGCTCGGTCATACAGCTGATTCCGGGCGAGGCCATGGTGAAGCTGGACCGGGGTTCCAACTCGGCAACCCATGACTGGGAATTCTTTCAGCTGGACGTCTCCAAGGATGGAACACAGATTCAAAAAAGGGGGTTTGGCGAAGTGGCCAATCGCTCTGGAAGCTGCCTCGGCTGCCACGTTCAAGCTCGGCCGCAGTGGGATCTCGTTTGCGAAATGGACCACGGTTGCGCTCCGATTCCGGTCACCCGCGCCATGATTGGCGCTTTGCAAAGAACCGATCCCCGCTGCAAGACCCGGACGATCAGCCCTGAGGATGCCGACGCGCTCAAGCAGCTAAACGAACTTATGAAACCCTGAAGCCCTCTGGCTGAATTGCCAAAGCGGAATGAGAAGCGGTGTGGACGTCGATTGCATTGTCCGTGCGCAAAGCCGCCGGACCTGTCGGTTGCGCCGCCGGTCAAAATTTGAGATTAACAACCTTGATTGAGACAGGATGAGGAGGAACCAAATGGCTGAGTCCCAATCTGCCGCAAACGAAGATGAAATTTCCCGCAACCGGCTCGCGGAGCTGCTGAACGAAGACCTTTCCCGCGAATATCAAGCCATCATCGCCTACGTAGTCTATTCCCAGGTGCTCACGGGCGCGCAATACATGGACATCGCCGCTCAGCTCGAAATCCACGCCAAACAAGAGCTCGATCACGCCCTGACTATCTCGCGGCAGATCGACTATCTCGGCAAAATGCCGGCGGTAACCCCCAAGCCGGTACGCACATCGAAGAATCCGGAAGACATGCTCCGGTACGATCTCGACAATGAGAACGAAACCATTCGCAATTACCGCGATCGCGTCCGGCAATGTGAAGCGCTTGGAGAATTCGCGATGGCGGAACAGATTCGGCAGATTCTCGTGCAGGAGCAAGACCATCAAATCGATTTGGCCACCGCCCTCGGCATCGAGGTTCCAGACGTCGGTGGTGGTCCCAAAGGACGCTCCCTGCGCAAGCGGCGCTGACGCCGCCCGCGTGCCGCGCCGAGCCGCCTCTTCCGGTGCTATAGCGACACCGCCATACCTCCGACCGCTGATTAGCGTTTCGCCGGCGCCTCATCAAGGAACGTCAGCATCAGAGAGACGCGACCATCTCGCACAAGAACCACGTCTACGCCCTTGATAGGCTCCTGGCCCGGTCGTCCATAGCTCCAAGCCAAGCGCCCGCTTTCGTGAAGCAGATCGACGGGCCCAAGCTCGGTGAAAACGTAGCCCGGGAGGCGCTCATGCAAAATCGCGACCGCACGATCGAGTTCATCGCGCCCGCTGATCTTGCCGCTATGATCGATGAATACGCAGTCTTCGGTCCAAAGCTCGGCGATCGCCGCTCGTCTTTTCTTGCCGTCTCGCTCTCCGAACACCTCGTGGAGATTGCGTTTAATGAGGGTCTCTATCGTATCAGCCATAGCTCCCTCGCATACTCTCGTTGAACGATTCCTTTGGTC
>DASXXS010000089.1:0-2882 GCA_036502925.1 Xanthobacteraceae bacterium | reverse complement strand
GTTGGGCTTGTGATCGGTCTCATGATCGATCTTGGGGTTTCGGGCGGACCGGCGCTGGCGCAATATTATCCGCCTCCGCCCGTGCAACCCTATCCGCCGCAGTCCTATCCGCCACAGTCCTATCCGGCTCCCAATCGGCCGGTGCCGCCGGTGGATGTCGATCCGGACGATGACCTGGACGCGCTCGGGCCGCCGAGAACCTATGGGTATCCGCCGCCCCCGCCGGGCGTTTCGTATGGGGGTCGCGCCGTCTATCCGCAAGCCGTCTATCCGCAAGACGCCGATCCGTATGCGCCGCCCCCATCCGCCTATCCGAACGGCAATCCGCCGCCGGCTTACGGCGGGGTCGCCCCGGTCGCTCCCTATCCCGGTCAGGACGACGCCCTTCGGCCGCCGATGTCGATCGGACCGGAGCAGCGTGGAGCCATTGCAGCCCTGCCGCCCGATTACCAGCCCGAGACCGGCCCGGTTCAGGCGCTGCCGTCGCAGTTCCGCCGGACGATGATCGATTTCCGCACCAAGGAACCGGCCGGCACCATCATCATCGATACGCCCAACACCTATCTTTATCTCGTGCTCGGCAACGGCAAGGCGATGCGTTATGGCATCGGGGTCGGCCGCGAGGGCTTCACCTGGTCGGGAACCGAGCGCATCTCGCGGATGGCCGAATGGCCCGATTGGCATCCGCCGTCCGAGATGATCGACCGCCAGCCGTATTTGCCGCGCTTCATGGCCGGCGGCGAAAGCAACCCGCTCGGCGCGCGCGCGCTGTATCTCGGCAAGACGCTGTACCGGATTCACGGCACCAACCAGCCCTCGACCATCGGGAGCTTCGTCTCGTCAGGCTGCATCCGCCTCACCAACGAAGACATCAGCGACCTCTACGGCCGCGTCCAGGTGGGAACCCGCGTCGTGGTGATGCCGGGCACGCCGCCCGATACCGCCCAGGCGACGCCGATCGCGCGGGGAATCGAATCCTCGCCGCTCGCTCCGCCCCCCGTCCGCACGCGCTGAGCATCGCGCCGTTCTGTCAGCCTGTAGCCCGCATGTAGCGCAAGCGGAATGCGGGCGCGGCGGTCCCGGATTACGCAACGCTCCATCCGAGCTACGTCCGACTGCACGCAGCAGCACCGGATGGCCGCGGCGCCAAGCGCTTCCTGCGAAAATGGTTCCGCGCACAATATGCATTGCTGCACTGCGGTTTGCCTTGGGGATGCCTGGAGCCTCGCAATGTAGATTGGGCGCTTGGTATCCAGGAGAGAACGGCAATGACGGCGTTCACGCTCAAGATCAACGGCCAAACTCATCAAATCGATGTCGATCCGAACACGCCTCTGCTGTGGGCGATTCGCGACGGCGTCGGGCTCACCGGCACGAAATATGGCTGCGGTGTCGCGCAGTGCGGCGCCTGCACGGTTTATGTCGATGGCCAGCCAGTGCGCTCGTGCTCGCTGCCGGTTTCGGCGGTCCGCAGTTCGGCAGTAACAACGATCGAGGGCTTGAACAGCCGCGAAGGCGCCGCGGTGCAAAAAGCCTGGGTCGCGCTGGATGTTCCTCAATGCGGCTATTGCCAGTCCGGCCAGATCATGAGCGCCGCGGCGCTTCTCGGCCTTAACCGCACACCGACCGATCGCGACATCGATCTCGCCATGAACGGCAACATTTGCCGGTGCGCCACCTATGTTCGTATTCGTGCAGCCATCCATCAGGCTGCAAAATCCTTGGGAGGCTGACCGATGATCCGCTCCCGTTTCAAGATCGAAAGCGCTGCGATCGCGCAGCATCCGACATTGACGCGGCGTTCCGTGCTGAAGGCGGGCGCCGGTCTTGCGCTCGGCATTTATCTCGCGCCGGGCGGCAAGTCGTTCGCGCAGACTGGGCCGGCAGCGGCGAACGTCAACATCGCGCCAAACACCTTCCTGACCATCGCTGCCGACGACACCGTGACGGTGCTGAGCAAGCACATCGAATTCGGCCAGGGGCCGCTCACCGGCATGGCAACGCTGGTGGCCGAAGAGCTCGACGCGGATTGGTCGCAGATGCGGGCCGACCATGCCCCGTCGAATCCGGTGCTGTACAAGAACCTGCTGTTCGGCGTGCAGGGCACGGGCGGCTCCACCGCGATGGCGAATTCCTACGAGCAGATGCGCAAGGTCGGGGCGGCGGCACGCGCGATGCTGGTCGCCGCCGCCGCCGCCGAATGGCAGGTGCCCGCGGCTGAAATCACGGTCGAGAGCGGCGTGCTGCGGCATTCCTCCGGCAAGCAAGGCCGGTTCGGCGCGTTCGCCGAAAGGGCGATGCAATTGCCGCCGCCGAGCGATCCGAAGCTGAAGGATCCCTCCGCCTTCAAGTTGATCGGCAAGGAAGGTGTGGTGAAGCGGCTCGACAGCGCCATCAAATCGAATGGCACCGCCGAGTTCACGCTCGACATCCATGCGCCGGACGTGCTGACCGTGCTGATCGCACGCTCCCCGAAATTTGGCGGTACGGTCGCGTCGTTCGATGCGTCGGCCGCGAAGGCTGTCCCCGGTGTGGTCGATGTCAAGCAGGTTCCGGCCGGCGTGGCGGTTTACGCCAGGAGCTTCTGGCCCGCCAAAACCGCGCGCGACCTGCTCACGATAAATTGGGACGACAGCAAGGCTGAAACGCGCGGCACTGCGCAGTTGCTGTCGGAGTTTCGGGCGTTGTCGAGGACGCCCGGCAAGACGGTAAGGCGGCAAGGCGACGTCGAAGCGGCGATTGTCGGGGGCGGCCGGATCGTCGAGGCCGAATACGTATTTCCCTATCTGGCGCACGCCACGATGGAACCCCTCAACGCGTTCATGCGATGGGACGGCGAAACCGCAGCCGCGCGGTTCGGAAGCCAGTTTCCCACGCCGGAT
>DASXXS010000088.1:0-1968 GCA_036502925.1 Xanthobacteraceae bacterium | reverse complement strand
TCTGGGCGTGCTCGCCGGTCACGCCCCACTGGTCACGGCGCTGCGGCCCGGGATCATCGTGGTCTTTCGCGAGGCCGGCGATCTGCGCGTGGTGGTCAATGGCGGTTTCGCCGAAGTCGGGCCGGCGGGACTGACCGTGCTGGCCGACATGGCGGTTCCGCTCGAGGAGTTCGACCGGGGCGTGCTCGCCGGCGAGATCAAGGATACCGAGGAGGACGTTGCCGACGCCACCGACGGCTGGCGGCGCGACAAGCTCGCCCACCGCCTCGATCAATTGAAGGCGCTGCAGGCCGCGCTGTCGAGCTAGCGCCGGACGGACTCTTCTGCGATCGTGGATTACCGCGCGGGCGGTTTGGCGAACTTGCTGAAATCCGTCACCACCTGCTCGTACACCTTGCGCTTGAACGGCACCACCAGCGCCGGCAGGTTGGCGATCGGCTCCCAGCGCCAATCGAGAAATTCCGGCTTGTGGCCGCCGCCCGGGTGCGCGATGTCGATCTCGTGCTCGTCGCCGGTGAATCGCAGCGCATACCACTTCTGTCTTTGGCCGCGATATTTGCCGCCCCAGGCTTGGCCGATGATTTCAGCCGGGATGTCGTAGGTCAGCCATTGCTCGATTTCGCCGAGACGCTTGACCGAGCGAATATTGGTTTCCTCGTAGAGCTCGCGCAGCGCCGCCTGCCAGGGATCCTCGCCGGAATCGATCCCGCCCTGCGGCATCTGCCAGGCATGGGTCGCATCGACATGCTCGGGCCCGTTGCTGCGGGCGCCGATGAAGGCGCGGCCGGCGCGATTGAGCAGCATGATGCCCACGCAAGGGCGATAAGGGAGATCGCGGGGGGCCATGACCGCTGATCAACTCGCCTTGCGACGGAGCGGCCGCAAGGCCGCCCCCCGGGCGCAAGCGGACGCAATTCGTCGCGATTTCAGTTCGGCACCCCCAGCTTCACGTTGGGCGGGTAGGCCGCATTCTTCTCCTCGCCGCGGATGAGCGCGACGGCGGCGTGGAGCGCCTTGTCGTCTTTCGGGTCCGGCGGGACGTAGCCCTGCGAGCCGGTTTCCTCCTCGCCCTCCGCCTTGAGATGCCCGCGCAAGGATGCCTCGCCCTTGGTGTCGGTGCGCACCTTGAGGTCGTCGGGCACGTCTTGCAGCACCTCGATGTCGGGCACGATGCCCTTGGCCTGGATCGAGTGGCCCGACGGCGTGAAGTAGCGCGCGGTGGTCAGCCGCAGCGCCCCGTTGCCGGAGCCGAGCGGGATGATGGTCTGCACCGATCCCTTGCCGAACGAACGCGTGCCCAAGATGGTCGCGCGCTTATGATCCTGCATGGCGCCGGCGACGATCTCGGAGGCCGAGGCCGAACCGCCGTTGATCAGCACGATCACCGGCTTGCCCTTGGCGAGGTCGCCCGGCTTGGCGCTGAACCGCTGGATTTCGTCGGCGTTGCGGCCGCGGGTCGAGACGATCTCGCCCTTTTCCAGGAACGCGTCGCAAACCGCGATCGCCTGGTCGAGCAGCCCGCCCGGATTGTTGCGCAGGTCGAGGATGAAGCCCTTGAGCTTGTCGCCATCCTGGGTGGTGAGGTCGGCGATCGCCTTCTTCAGGCCCTCGTTGGTTCGCTCGTTGAACTGGGTGATGCGGATATAGCCGACGTCGTCACCCTCCGAATGCGAGCGAACCGAGAGGACCTTGATGACATCGCGGGTGAGCGTCATCTCGACCGGCTTGTCCTGGCCCTTGCGCATGATCTTCAGCTTGATCTTGGTGTTCACCGGGCCGCGCATCTTGTCGACCGCCTGGTTGAGGGTGAGCCCCTGCACCGGCTCGTCGTCGATATGGGTGATGAAGTCGTTCGCCATCACGCCGGCCTTGGCGGCGGGGGTCTCGTCGATCGGCGCCACCACCTTGATCACGCCATCCTCCATGGTGACCTCGATGCCCAGGCCGCCGAACTCGCCGCGCGTCTGC
>DASXXS010000087.1:0-19336 GCA_036502925.1 Xanthobacteraceae bacterium | reverse complement strand
ACGTGAGCTCGTCCTTGGTCAGGCCGGGCGGCAAGGCGTCGGGCGCGAGGTCGGTCGCGATGAGCACGAACGTGTAGTGGCGCGGCGAATAGTTCGCCGGCATGCACGGTCCGGAGAAATGTCCGACGCCCATGCGGCTCTTGCCGCCGACATATTTGGAGGAGTCCTTGCTCACCTCGCCTTCGGCAAAGCCGGTGACGGTCGTCGGAATGCCGTAGGCGACCCAATGAATCACGCCGCCGCCGCCGCGGCCTTCCGGATCGACCATCAGGAAGGCAAAGCTCGTGGCGGCGGCCGGCGGATTGACCCACGACAGCTGGGGCGAGACGTTCTCACCCAGGCAGTTGGGGTTTTGCGGATCGTTGGCCTGGCTGTTGCCCACTTTCGCCGGCATCATCCCGCCGTCCTTGAATGTCGTCGACGAGATGTTGAAAAGCTTCTCCTGCGCGTTCGCGGCGCCGCAGGCGCAGGCGAGAGCGACGCCGCCGGCGAGGATCCGACGTCCCATCGATTGCTTCAATCGCTCCAATCGCATCAATCGCTTCATGCGTTGCTCCATTGCGTTCGTTGCCGGGCGCAGTGGCCGCCGTCAGCGCGGCCGGAAGATTTCGTTGAACGCCGTCTGCATCCGCTTGCGTTCCTCGGCCGAGGAGATCGGGGCGATGACTTTTTTCTGCTGCAACACGTCGATGATGCCGGGCGGATTGGTCTCGACATCGCGGCGGGTCGGCAGGCGGCCCTTGAGGGTGAGGAACTGCTGGCCTTCGCGGCTGAGCATATAATTCGCCGCCAGCAGGGACGCCTTGGGATGCGGCGCCTGCGCGCTGATGCCGACCGATCCGAAAGCGAGCGTGACCGGATCGAGCGCCCAGAAGTCGGTCGCCGCGCCGGACAGCTTCATGTTGACGGTGAGCGGCACGAAGTTGTTGAGCGCGATCCAGTATTCGCCGGCACCGACCGAGCGCGCGATGTTGAGATGGCCGTCGACCACGACCGGCTTGAGCGTCGCGGCGATGTCCTGGGCGAGCTTGCGGCCGCGCTCGTCCCCATAGTGCTGGAAGATTCCGGTCAGCCACTCGGAATCGGTGGCATCGATGGCGATCTTGCCGGCCCATTCCTTGTGCGCGAGGAAGTCCTCATAGGTCTGCGGCAGCTCCGCCTTCTTGACGAAATTGGTATTGTAGGCGGGCGAATTGTAGTTTCCGGTGACCCCGTACCAGCGCCGGTTGGGCCCGCGCGCCTCCGCGATGAGGTTGCGGGCTTCCGGCGGATCGAATTGCAGCAGCAGCTCGTCGGGAAGATTGTAGACCGGCGTGGTGGCGACCAGGTCCCAGCTGCGCTGGCGGGCGCGCGCCTCGATGGCGATGCGGGCGCGGATGTTGGCGTCGGAGGAGCGCACGAAGCTGACCTTGATGCCGGTTGCGTCCTCGAACACCCGCCAATAGGGCAGCGCCTCCTCCTCGTTCATCGACGCATAGATGGTGAGCTCGCCCTCGGCCTTCGCGGCGGCGAGGATGTCGGGCATGATCCAGGACGGCTGCGCCTGGGCCGGCGCGGCGACGGCCCAAATCCCGAGACCGAGCCCAGCTGCAACGCGTGTCGCCTGCTTGAAGGTTAGGCGCAAGGCATCCTCCCGCGATTCGCCGGCTATTTCGGCGACGGTTTGAAGAACCGCAAATCCGGAGGCGGCTGATCCTTTTTCAGCGGCATCAGATAGCCTTCCTGGCTCATGTAATAGGCATGCTTGCCGATGCGGACCATGGAATTGTTCTCCGCGCAAACGGCCGTCTGCCACATCGGCCTGGGATTGGGGACGCGGCCGGCCTTCTTGGTGATCGACCAAGGCCGCGTCAACGCGTTGTCGATCACCGTGAGGTCGTTATAGAGGATGTTGGGATCGGACTTGTCGAGATGGATCCGCTCCTTGACGATGGTTTGATTGTCGTGGTGGAGCGGCAGGCCGGTGCCGTCGTAGACGCGCGGCCCCTTGAAATCGCGCGTCTCCACCTCGAGCACGTTGTAGCGGCCGTCGCCATTCTCGTCGAGCCACCGGCCGATGGAGTAGCCCGCGAAGGTGCGCTCGTATTCGCCCTCGGCGGGCCAATCGCGGCCGTCGGTGTAGATCCTCCGGTAGGAATCGTTGACGTGGCTGATCAGGACATAGGTGACCTGCGGCGTTACCACGACTTCCATCGGGTCGTACAGGCTCATCATCATCGGCATGCCCTGTGGCAGGCAATACCACGATGCCATGTCGCCGACGCCGCCCGCCTCCATGCGGTCCAGATTGTCCTGGTAGACGGCCCGGTATTCGGGCGTCAGCGGGGCCTTGTTTTCCCTGCTCTCCCATCGATTGGGACCGATGCGCTGCCATTGGCCTTTCAGGTCAGGGTATTTCGACAGGTCGTCCAGCGCGCGGGCGGCGGGCGGCGGCATCGCCGATGCAGCCGCAAGCGCGATGAGGACGATCAGGCTCGGGTGGCGCATGGCTCTTCTCCTTCCCCACCCCAACCCTCCGCCGCTTGCGCGGGAGGGAACGGGAGGGGGTTTTAGCGCGACGGGGTGAAATTCCGCAAATCCGGAGGCGGCTGGTCCTTGTAGGCCGGCATCAGGTAGCCGTCGCTGCTGCGGAAATAGAATTCCTTCCCGATCGGGATGTGGTTGTTGGCCTCGGTGCAAAGAAACTCGGGCCAGAGCGGATGGGGCTCGCGATTGTAGTCGCGCGTGACCGTCCAGGGACGGGTGAAGGCGTCGTCGGTGGTGGTGATCTCGTCATGCAGGAGATCGCGGTTGGCGCTGTCGAGCTGGATGCGCTCCTTGACAACCGTCCGATTGTCCTTGTGCAGCGGGAGGCCGTCGGCGTCGAGCGTGCGCGGGCCCTTCATGCCGCGGGTCTCGACCTGGAGCAGGTCGTAGCGGCCGTTGCCGCGCCGGTCGATCCACCTGCCAATCGAATAGCCGTCGAACGTCGGCTTGATCTCTGCCGGCCAGCCGCGTCCATCCGTGTAGATACGGCGAAATTCGTTCAAATGATCCACGCGGATATAGGTGGTCTCCGGAGTGACGATGACCTCCATCGGCTCGTAGGCGATCATCATCCGCGGCATACCCGACGGGAGGCAATAGACTTGTGGATCGGAGCCCAGATTGCCGGCGTGAAGCGACGCCAGATTGGCGGCGAAAATGGCCTGATACTCGGGCGTGAGCGGGGCCTGCTGCGCGAGCCCGCGCGGCTTGCTCGGGTCCCATTGCGAATGGGCGTGGGCACGGCTCCATTGGCCGTTCAGGTCGGGATAGCGCGGCTCGTCAGCCGCCCGCGCCGGCGCAAGTGCCATGGACATTGTCGCCGCCAGCGCGACCGCGCCAAGCGAGCTTCGGTTGCAAACCATCGTTTACTTGTCTCCTGCGAGCCGCCGCAAAGATACCCCGAGCGTCCCTCGATTGCGAGCCGTCGGCGCACGTTCCGATCCATATGATGTACAAACGCGCAACGCGCTCGCGCGAACCCCTCGCCGGCCGCTTGCGGTATATGAAGCATCGGCCACCAAGCACGCGCGCGATCAATCCGGCGGCGTGCCGTTGAGCGCCAGAGCCGCGCCGGCCAGATAGAGCGAGCCGGTGATGAGAATGCGCGGGCGCTGTTCGAGGTCGAAGCTGCCGATCGCCGCCAGCGCGGTCTCGATGTCGCGGCTTTCCTGCGCCGGCAGGCCGATCGCGCGGGCCGCGTCGGCGAGCGCCGCCGCCGGCAAGGCGTTTTCCTGCTGCGGGATCGGCACCGTCACGATGCGGCGCGCCAGGCCGGTGAAGTTCTTCAGGAAACCTTCGCTGTCCTTGTTGGCGAGCATGCCGACGATGAGCACGAGCGGCCGCGACACCCGTTCCTCGAGGTCGGCGAGCGCGCTGGCGATGACGCGGCCGCCGTCCGGATTGTGGCCGCCGTCGAGCCACAGCTCGCCGCCCGGCGGCACCAGCGCGGCCAGCCGCCCGCCCGACAGCCGCTGCATGCGGGCCGGCCACTCCGCCTTGCCGATGCCCTCGAAGGCGGCCGGCGGCAGCGCGAGAGTCTCGACCGCGCGCAGCGCCGCGACGGCGAGGCCGGCATTCTCGAACTGATGGCGGCCATATAGCTTGGGGGCCGGAAGATCGATCAAGTCCGCATCGTCCTGATAGACCAGGCGGCCGCGTTCCTCGGTCGCGGTCCAGTCCTCGCCCGCGATCCGGATCGGAGCGCGCAGCCGCGCGGCCTGCCGCTCGATCGCAGCGAGCGCCTCGCGCGGTTGCGCCGCCACCACCGCCGGCACGTCCGGCTTGAAGATGCCGGCCTTCTCGGCCGCGATCTCGCCGATCGTATCGCCGAGAAATTCCTTGTGATCGAGCGAGACCGGAGCCACCACAGTGGCGAGCGGGCGCTCGATCACATTGGTGGCATCGAGCCGGCCGCCGAGCCCGACCTCGAGCAACAGAATGTCGGCCGGATGGCGCGCGAACAGGAGGAGCCCGGCCGCCGTGGTGATCTCGAACACCGTGATGGGGGCGCCCGCATTGACGCGCTCGCACTCGCTCAGCGCGTCGCCGAGCTCGCTGTCCGAAGCCAGGCGTCCCTCGCCACGCCCTTGCGCGGCGGCGCCGAGACGGAACCGTTCGTTGAAGCGCACGAGATGCGGCGAAGTATAGACGTGCACCCGCAAGCCGGCGGCTTCCAGGATCGCGCGCATGAACGCGATGGTCGAGCCCTTGCCGTTGGTGCCGGACACATGGACGACCGGCGGCAGGCGCCGTTCCGGATGGCCGAGCGCATCCAGAATGCGCCACATGCGCTCGAGCGTGAGATCGATCCGCTTGGGATGCAGCGCCAACAGCCGCGTGACGATGGAATCGATCTGGCTCATGCAATCGGAACGGTCCCGGCACGCATCCGGCTCAGGCCGGTGCCGGCACCGGCAGGCTGCTGCCGGTCCCGGGCGCCGGCGACTTGGTCAACAGCCGGCACAAATTGGCCAGCGTGGCGCGCAATTGATGGCGATGCACCACCATGTCCACCATGCCGTGCTCCCTGAGATACTCGGCGCGCTGAAAGCCTTCCGGCAGCTTCTCGCGAATGGTCTGCTCGATGACGCGGGGGCCGGCGAAGCCGATGAGCGCGCCGGGCTCGGCGATCTGGACGTCGCCCAGCATGGCGTAGGACGCGGTGACGCCGCCGGTGGTCGGATTGGTGAGCACCACCAGGTAGGGCTTGCGCGCCTCGCGCAACACCTGCACCGCCACGGTGGTGCGCGGCAATTGCATCAAGGCGAGGATGCCTTCCTGCATGCGGGCGCCGCCGGAGGCCGCGAACATGATGAAGGGCGTGCTCTTGTCGACGGCGGTCTGCAGGCCCTTGATCACCGCTTCGCCGGCCGCCATGCCGAGCGAGCCGCCCATGAAGTCGAAGTCCTGAACCGCGATCACCACCGGCAGGCTGTCGAGCTTGCCGTAGCCGAGCTTGATGGCGTCGGTGGTGCCGGTCTTGGCGCGCGCATCCCTGAGCCGATCGGTGTAGCGGCGTTCGTCGCGGAATTTCAGCGGATCGAGCGGCACCTCGGGGACCGCGACGTCGAACCAGGTCTCGCCGTCGAACATGGATTTCATGCGGTCCTTGGCGCTCATGCGCATGTGATAGTTCGAGCCCGGAATGACGAACTGGTTGGACTCGACATCCTTGTAGAAGACGAGCTGCCCGGTCTCCGGACACTTGATCCAGAGATTCTCCGGCGATTCGCGCCGGTTGAGAAAGCTGCGGATCTTCGGCCGCACGACGTTGGAAATCCAGTTCATGGCGATCCTCGGGTGTAGTCTTTATGTAGCCCGCATGGAGCGTAGCGCAATGCGGGACAGGCGACCCGGATTACGCGGAGTTTATCATCGGGCGGCGCTTCGCGCCGACCCGTTGGCTCCATCCGGGCTACAAACTCCGCACGGTCGCGCAACTCACTCGGCCGCCACGCGGCGGGCCGCGCGCACGCCTTGCGCGAGGCCTGCGACCAGATCGGTGACCGCTTTGACGCTCGACCTGGTCGCCTTCATGTCGGGTCCGAGGCTTTGCTTGAGCGCATCGACCAGCGCCGAGCCGATCACCACGCCGTCGGCGACCGCGGCGATCGCGCGCGCCTGCGCGGCTGTCCTGACCCCGAAGCCGACCGCAACCGGCAGCCCGGTATGGCGCTTGATGCGCCCGACCGCGGACTTGACCTTGCCGGTATCCGGGGCGGCCATGCCGGTGATGCCGGTGATGGAAACGTAATAGACAAAGCCCGAGGTGTTGGCGAGCACCGCCGGCAGCCGCGCATCGTCGGTGGTGGGGGTGGCGAGACGAATGAAATTGAGCCCGGCCGCAAGCGCCGGCAGGCACAGCTCGTCGTCCTCCTCAGGCGGCAGATCGACCACGATGAGCCCGTCCACGCCGGCCGCCTTGGCGTCGATCAAAAAGCGCGCGACCCCGTAGACATAGATCGGATTGTAGTAGCCCATCAGGACGATCGGCGTGGCGGCGTCGGCCCGACGGAATTCCGCCACCAGGGCGAGGGTCTTGCGCATGTCCTGGCCGGCCCTCAGCGCGCGCAGCGAGGAGGCCTGGATGGCGGGACCATCCGCCATCGGATCGGTGAACGGCATGCCGAGCTCGATCACGTCGGCGCCGGCCGCCGGCAGCGCGCGCAAAATTTCGAGCGAGGTGGCGGTGTCGGGATCGCCGGCGGTCACGAAGGTGACCAGGGCGGCACGGCCCGCGCGCTCGAGCGCGGCGAAGCGCTCCTCGATTCGCGTCGTCATGACGTGTGCCGTTTCAAGTATTCCTCGACGCTGGACAAATCCTTGTCGCCGCGCCCCGACAGGTTCACCACCATGAGGTGATCCCTGGGCTTGCTCGGGGCGATATCCAGGACGCGCGCCAGCGCATGGGCGGGCTCGAGCGCCGGGATGATGCCTTCGAGCCGGGCGCAAAGCCCGAACGCCGCCACCGCCTCGTCGTCGGTGGCGGACAGATATTTCACCCGCTTGATGTCGTTGAGCCAGGCGTGCTCGGGCCCGATGCCGGGATAATCGAGGCCGGCCGAGATCGAATGGGCTTCGTTGATCTGCCCGTCCCGGTCCATGAGCAGGTAGGTGCGATTGCCGTGCAGCACCCCGGGGCGGCCGCCCGCGATCGAGGCCGCATGCAAGGCGGTGAGACCATGGCCGGCCGCTTCGACGCCGTAGATTTCAATCTGCGCATCGTCGAGGAACGGATGGAACAGTCCCATGGCGTTCGAGCCGCCGCCGATGCAGGCGATGAGCGAATCCGGCAGCCGGCCTTCCGCCGCCATCATCTGCGCGCGGGTCTCGTTGCCGATGACGGATTGGAAATCGCGCACCATCATCGGATAGGGGTGCGGCCCCGCCACCGTGCCGATGCAATAGAACGTATCGGAGACGTTGGTGACCCAGTCGCGCAGCGCCTCGTTCATGGCATCCTTGAGGGTGTTGGAGCCGGAGGTGACCGGCCGCACCTGCGCCCCCAAGGCCTGCATGCGCAGGACGTTCGCCTGCTGCCGCTCGACATCGACCGCGCCCATGTAGACGATGCATTGCAGGCCGAACTTGGCGCACAGCGTGGCGGTGGCCACCCCATGCATGCCGGCCCCGGTCTCCGCGATGATGCGCGGCTTGCCCATGCGGCGCGCCAGCATGATCTGGCCCAGCACATTGTTCACCTTATGGGCGCCGGTATGATTGAGATCCTCGCGCTTGAAGTAGATTTTCGCGCCCGGCGAGACACCGTTGCGACGGCAATATTCGGTCATGCGCTCGGCAAAATAGAGCGGCGACGGCCGGCCCACGTAATGGGCGAGATGAAATTCCAGCTCGCGGCCGAAGGCGGGATCGGCCTTGGCCTGCGCGTAGGCTCGCTCCAGCTCCAGGATCAGCGGCATCAGGGTTTCGGCCACGAAACGGCCCCCATAGATGCCGAAATGGCCGCGCTCGTCGGGGCCGGTACGGAAGGAGTTGGGTTGCTGGACCGACATCGGCTCCTGGCTCCCGCTCACCGGCCGGCGCCGTGGGCGGCCGGCTGCCGCGCAGCGGAGCCGGGCGGCATCTTCGCGGAGGCCTCGCGGGCGACACGGATGAAGGCGCGAATCATGTCGGCATCCTTCTCGCCGGGGGCGCGCTCGACGCCTGAGGAGACGTCGAGGCCGTCCGCCCGCGCGATGCGGAGCGCCTCGCCGACATTGCCGGCATCCAGGCCGCCGGAAAGCATGAAGGGCACGCGCAGAGCAAGCTTCTCCATGAGGCGCCAATCGAAAGCCTTGCCGAGACCGCCCGGACGGCTGGCCTCGCGCGGCGCCCGCGCATCGAACATGATGAGATCGGCGACCTGGGCATAGCGATGGACCGACGACAGATCGGCGCGTTCGCTGACCGGCAAGGCCTTCATCACCTGCAGCCCGAAGCGGGACCGGATCGCGGCGACGCGCTCCGGCGGCTCGCTGCCGTGCAGCTGCAGCAGGTCCGGCTGCAAGGCGGCGATGCAGGATTTCAGCAGCTCGTCATCGGCATCGACCGAGACCGCGACCTTGCGGGCGCGGTTGCGCACGCGCTCGCCGAGCGTGCGCGCCGCCTCGAAGCGGACATGGCGCGGCGACGGCGGAAAGAACACGAAGCCCACCAGGTCGGCGCCCGCATCGAGCGCCGCATCGAGCATCGCGGGCGTCTTCAGACCACAGATTTTGATCAGCACTGACATGCCGGGTTTCCTGCGTGGCCGATTCTACACCGGCTTTAGAGCATTTTGCGGAAATGTGGAGTCCGGGTTTCGGGTCGGTGCTGCCAGCCTAAATCAGGCCGCGGGCGGCGGGACGATGAGGCGCGGCCGCTCGTCGGCGGGCGGGGCGGGGGCCGCCGCATCGTGCTCGTTCAAGCGGGCCCGCAAGGCGCTCCCCTGGGCCTCGGCGCGGCGCGCCCGGGCCCGCCATTTGGCCTGCCGCAGCCAGGCCGCGCAGCCACCGAGCACCACGCCGACGATCAGCACGACGAATATGACGAGGTACATGGGCTGCGAGAACACCAGCGCCGGATTGCCCTGATCGAACGGATCGAGCGAGACGACGACGACCTGGCGATTGGCGACCGCGAACGAAATCAGCACCAGCGCGAGCGCGATCAGCACCAGTGCCGTGACGATCTTGCGGATCATCGAGCTACTTTGTGGGCTTCATGGGGGCTGTCACCGGGCCCGCCGCAATGATGCGCCCGCTCACGGAGTAGAGCGGTTGAGCCGCTCGCGCATTTCCTTGCCGGTCTTGAAGAACGGCACCGATTTCCGGTCGACCGAGACATGGGCGCCGGTGCGCGGATTGCGTCCGGAACGGGCCGGACGATGCTTCACCGAAAAGGCCCCGAAGCCGCGCAGCTCGACCCGGTCGCCGCGCGCCATGGCGGCGATGATCTCGCCCAGGATGGCGTTGACGATGTTCTCCACGTCGCGCTGATAGAGGTGCGGGTTCTGCGTGGAGATGCGCTGCACAAGCTCGGATTTGATCATTGCCGCCGCCGCCTCCCCTGGGAAGAAAACGAGTTGCCGAGTCAAGGGTGCCAAAGCGCCAGAAGACCGTCAAGGTTGAGGCGATCCACCGCCCGCACGGCGCCCCACTCGTCGAGGTGCCGGGCGAACGCGCCGAGGCCCGCCGCGTCCAGGACCGCGCCGGCGGCGGTATGCAGGAATGGCAGGTCGCTCAATCGGCCGCGCAGCGAGTAGTCGCTGACCGGGGTCTTGGGATCGATATTCTTCTCCTTCGCCAGCCAGGCAATCGCGGTCTGCTCGTCGCCGAGCTCGTCGACGAGCTTGAGCGGGACGCCCTGGCGGCCGGTAAAGACGCGCCCGTCGGCGACGCGCTCCAGCCCGGCATCGTCGAGCTGCCGGCGAGTCTTCACGAGATCGCGAAACCAATCGTAGGAATCCTTGACCAGCGCCGCGATCGCGGCGCGCGCCTCGGGACTCGTGGGCTCGAAGCCGTTGGGCGCCGCTTTGAGCGGCGACGACTTGATCTCCTCCATGGAGACGCCGACCTTGCTCAGGAGCTCTCCCACGTTGGGAAACTGAAACAGCACGCCGATCGAGCCGACCAGCGAGGTCTCCTCCGCCACGATGTGATCGGCCGCGACGGCCGCGATATAGCCGCCCGAGGCCGCCAGCCCGTCGACCACGACCACCATCGGCTTCTTGCTCTTGAGCCCGATCAAGGAGTGATGCAGCTCCTCGGAACCGGCGGTGGTGCCGCCGGGGCTGTTGATGTGCACGATCACGGCCCGCACGCGCGAACTGGCGAGCCGGTTCAGCGCCTCCACCCGCTCCTGGTCGCTGCGAATGAGGCCGGTGATCGAGACCCGCGCGATCGAGGCGCCGGGCTGACCGGCGAACAGATCCATGCCGGGCGTGCGCAAGGCGGCGCCGAGCCCGATCACCGCGCCGATCGCCAGGACCACCGCAATGACCCGCCAGAAGGTCAGCTTGCGCCGCATCCGGCGGCGATCGACGATTTGATCGGCATCGAGCGACATGTTTGCTTTTCCTCAGATGCGAGTAGCGAGTAGCGGGTAGTGAGTTGTGAGTAGCAAGAGTGTGGCGAGCGAGCTACTCACTACTGACCACTCACTACACACCAATTTGCTATTCGTCCGACTTGTCTTCATCGGCCTTCTCACCGGCGCGCTTGAGCGCGGTGCCGAGGATGTCGCCCAGCGTCGCGCCCGAATCGGACGAGCCGTATTGGGCGATAGCCTCCTTCTCCTCGGCCACTTCGAGCGCCTTGATCGACACCGTGATCTTGTGGCTGCGGCGGTCGAACTGGGTGACCCGCGCATCGACCTTCTCGCCGACCGCGAACCGCTCCGGCCGCTGCTCGCCGCGATCGCGCGCGAGCTCGGAGCGCTTGATGAAGGCGGTGAGGTCGGTGCCGACGATCTTCACATCGATGCCGGACTCCTTGACCTCGGTGACCTCGCCGGTGACCACCGCGCCCTTCTTGATGTCGCCGGCGCTTTCGGTGGCAAAGGGATCGCCTTCGAGCTGCTTGATGCCGAGCGAGATGCGTTCCTTCTCGACATCCACGTCGAGCACCTGCGCCTTGACCATGTCGCCCTTCTTGTACTCCTCCATGACCTGCTCGCCGGGCCGTTTCCAGTCGAGGTCGGAGAGATGCACCATGCCGTCCACGTCGCCGTCGAGGCCGAGGAACAGGCCGAACTCGGTCTTGTTCTTGACCTCGCCTTCGACCTCGGTGCCGGGCGGATATTTCTCGACGAACACTTCCCACGGATTGCGCATGGTCTGCTTGAGACCGAGCGAGATGCGGCGCTTGACCGAGTCGACCTCGAGAATCTGCACCTCGACCTCCTGGGAGGTGGAGACGATCTTGCCGGGATGCACGTTCTTCTTGGTCCACGACATTTCGGAGACGTGGATCAGGCCCTCGATGCCGGGCTCGAGCTCCACGAAGGCGCCGTAGTCGGTGATGTTGGTGACGCGGCCCTTGACGCGGGTGCCGACCGGGAACTTGGCCTCGATGCCCTGCCAGGGGTCGTCCTGCAGCTGCTTCATGCCGAGCGAGATGCGGTGGGTCTCGTGATTGATCTTGATGATCTTGACCTTCACCTGCTGGCCGATGGTGAGCACCTCGGTCGGATGATTGACGCGCCGCCAGGCGATGTCGGTGACATGCAGGAGACCGTCGATGCCGCCCAGGTCCACGAAGGCGCCGTAATCGGTGATGTTCTTGACCACGCCGTCGATGACCTGACCCTCTTCGAGGTTCTGCACCAGCTCCTGGCGCTGCTCGGCGCGGGTCTCTTCCAGCACGGTGCGCCGCGACACCACGATATTACCGCGGCGGCGATCCATCTTCAGGATCTGGAACGGCTGCGGCACGTTCATGAGCGGGGTCACGTCGCGGATCGGCCGGATATCGACCTGGCTGCGCGGCAGGAACGCCACCGCGCCGTCGAGATCGACCGTGAAGCCGCCCTTGACCTGGTTGAAAATGACGCCGGTCACCTTCTCGTTGCCCTGGAACGCCTTTTCGAGCTTGCCCCAGCTCTCCTCGCGGCGCGCCTTGTCGCGCGAGAGCACCGCTTCGCCGAGCGCGTTCTCGACACGCTCCAGATAGACCTCGACCGTATCGCCGACCTTGAGCTCGTTGGCCCGGCCGGGCCCGGAGAATTCGCGCAACGGCACGCGGCCCTCGGTCTTCAGGCCGACGTCGATGACCGCGACATCCTTCTCGATGCCGACGATGGTGCCCTTGATGACCGAGCCTTCCTGCAGATTGCCGTTTCCAAACGACTCATCGAGCAGCGCCGCGAAATCCTCGCGTGACGGTGCGGCGGTGGCGACAGCAGTGGCCATGAATACTCCAGGTTAAGGTCAGCGCCGGATTTGCGTTGATGAACATCCCGAGCGCGCGGGCCGAAAGTCTAAGCGACTTTGAAGTCTTGGCGACTTCAAGTCCCGGCGACTTTCGGCGCCCCCGACGAACGGAGGCTCCGGCGCATAAACGCGCGATCGAGACGATGGTTCGGGTCCGGTCGGCCGTCAGAGATCGGCGATAACTGAAGCGGGCGGAGCAGGCTCGACCTCCACGACGGAAGCGCGGTCAGCCACGCTTCCGGCCTGCTCGGACGGCTTCGACGATTTCGACGGCGGCCCGGAATGCCGCGTCTATATCCAAATGCGTGGTGTCGAGCAAGTGCGCATCGGGGGCGGCTTTGAGGGGGGCGACCGGCCGCCTCGTGTCGCGCTCGTCCCGGCGCAGGATATCGGCGAGGATCTCGGCCTCGCTCACTTTCGCCCCGGCCGCCTGGAGCTCCAGGGCGCGGCGGCGGGCGCGCTCCTGCGCGGTCGCGGTAACCAGAATCTTAACCTCCGCGTCGGGGAAGATGACCGTGCCGATATCGCGGCCGTCGAGCACCGCGCCCGGCGGGGCACGGCCGAAATCCCGCTGGAAGGCCAGCAAGGCGCTCCGCACCCCGGCAATGGCCGAAACCAGGGAGGCGGCCTCGCCGATGGCGTGGCTCTTGAGCGCCGTCTCGTCGAAGCCGGCCGGATCGAGCGCGCGCGCGGCGGCGACCGCGCGCGGCGTATCGTCCAACCGATGGCCGCCGTCGACCATCGCCTTGGCGACCGCCCGGTAGAGCAGGCCGGTATCGAGATGCCGCAGTCCGTAATGGGCTGCCAGCCGCTTGCCCAGTGTGCCTTTGCCGGAGGCGGCCGGCCCGTCGATGGCGATGATCATCTTATCCCTCCCCGGCAAGGGGAGGGCTGGATTGCCGAAGGCAATCCAAGGAGAGGTCCGGCGAATGCCAGGCTAGCCGGATGGCACGGACCCCCACCCGGCTCGCTGCGCCCGCCGACCTCCCCCTTGCAGGGGGAGGTTAAGAAGAGATGGCACGCGCTCATCCGACATCCGCTCCCAAGCCCCGCAGCATCGGCACAAATCCCGGGAAGCTGGTGGCAATGAACGAGCCGTCGTCGACCTTGACCGGCTTGGCGGATGCGAGCCCCATCACCAGGAATGACATGGCGATGCGGTGATCCATGTGGGTCGCCACCAGGCCGCCCCCGGCCACCGTTCCGGTTCCATGCACGATCAGGTCGTCGCCGTCGATCTCGACCGCGACCCCATTTAGGCGCAGCCCCTCCGCCACCGCGGCCAGGCGGTCGGATTCCTTGACCCGCAGCTCCTTGAGCCCGCGCATGATGGTGGTGCCATGCGCGAAGGCGGCCGCGACCGCGAGGATCGGATATTCGTCGATCATGGAAGGCGCACGCGCGGCCGGCACATCGACGCCATGCAGCGCCGACGCCTGGATGCGGAAATCCGCCATGGCCTCGCCGGCATCGCGGCGGACCTCGAGCGTCTCGATGCGGGCGCCCATCTCATGCAACGTGGTGATGAGCCCGGTGCGCAGCGGATTGGTCATGACCTCGGTCACGACCAGCTCCGAGCCCGGCACGATCAGGGCGGCCACCATCGGGAAGGCGGCGGAGGAGGGATCGGCCGGCACCACCACCGCGGCGGGGTGCAGCTCGGGCTCGCCCTTGAGCGTGATCCGGCGGCCGTGCGGGCCCTCGTGGGCGACCGTGATCTGCGCCCCGAAATGCTCGAGCAGGCGCTCGGTGTGATCGCGGCTCGCCTCGGTCTCGATCACGGTGGTCTCGCCCGGGCAGCTGAGGCCGGCGAGCAGCACCGCGGACTTGATCTGGGCGGACGGCACCGGGGTGCGATAGAGGATCGGGATCGGATCGCGCGCGCCAGCGAGCGTGATGGGCAGGCGGCCGCCCTCGGCGGCGCTGGCCGCCCGAGCGCCCATCAGGGTGATCGGATCGAGGATGCGCTGCATGGGCCGCCGGCGCAGCGAAGCGTCCCCGTCGAAGATCGCGGTGATCGGGCAGCCCGCCACCGCGCCCAGGATCAGCCGGCAGCCGGTGCCGGAATTGCCGAAATCAAGCACCTCCGCCGGCGCCCGAAAGCCGCCGACGCCGACCCCCTGAACCCGCCAGGCGCCCTGCCCGAGGCGTTCGACCCTGGCGCCGAGCGCCCGCATGGCGTCGGCGGTACGGAGCACATCATCGCCTTCGAGGAGCCCCGAAATGCGGGTCTCGCCCACCGCCAGGGCGCCGAAGATCAGCGCCCGATGGGAGATCGATTTGTCGCCTGGCACGCGCACGCGGCCCTGCAACGGACCGGCGCGGCGGGCCGCGAGCGGGGTTTTGGCGGATGGGGTCATGGCCAGAGATCGGACGCCAGACGACGGGGGGCAGGGGAGCATAAACCACTTCTCCGCAGAGGGGCCGGAATTCCTCCGTCCTCCGTCGTCCGTTATCCGTCCTCTAACTCCTATTGACAGAGCCGGCACGACTAGCCAAGTGAAGCACCTTCTCTTTTCAACCCGTGCAAGGAACCCGGACCGTGGCAAAACCCGAGCTCGGCACCAAGCGCCTCTGCGGCAATTGCGCCGCAAAATTCTACGACCTCGGCAAGGACCCGATCGTCTGCCCGAAATGCCACACGGTGCTGCAGATTGCCGCCATCACGTCGCGGTCGCGGCCGGAACCGGCGCGCGCCCAGGCGGTCGCCGAGGAGGCAGTGGTGCCGGAGACGCAAGAGGCCGAGTTCGTTTCGCTGGAGGAGGCCGACGCCGAGGTCGAAGGCAGCAAGAAGCTCCCGGAGGGCGAGGCGGTGGATGGCGCCGACGAAGAGATCGAGATCGAGGACGAGCAGTTGGACGATGCCGCCTTCATCGAGGAGCAGGAGGAAGGCGACGAGGACGTGGCCGACATCATCGGCGACGTGGAGAACGAGGAGGAACCGTGATCAGGGGACAGTAATCAGTAGTCAGTAATCAGAGGGCAAAGCGCACCGGCTGGATTTCTTTCTGATTACTGACTACTGATACCTGCTCCCTGACTACTGATACCTGTTCCCTGGAGGGGCCATAGCTCAGTTGGGAGAGCGCTTGAATGGCATTCAAGAGGTCGGCGGTTCGACTCCGCCTGGCTCCACCAAATACGCTCATGATTTCGTTACAATATATTTGAGCCGCCAATAGGCAGAATTAACATTTACCCCAATGCTTTTAATAGACTTGGAACAAACAACTCCGCACCATGAATATTTTTGCGGCAGCCCTTCTCCACCTGCCATTTGCCCTGGCTTGTTTGGATGAAACCGTAATGCTCCCTGGCAGTTTCGGGGTCCTTAAAGACCTCCGGGTGGTGGACAGGATTAACACCATGCAGGCTGCACGGCCTCACGCGCCCCACTTCAGCGAATGCAGAACTGACGCCCACAATGCCAACCGTGACACTGATGGCACCTACAATAAAGCTCTTCCTTGCGGTCATCGCAAACCTCCCTGCGTTGGTTCGTTGTTGATACAGAAGACGCCGATAGCATTATTGATCTAGATCAAAAATGGCAGCTTGGCTCCGCGCGCGCGGGCCGTTTTGCTCGCGGTGAGCCGACCGGGGCATGGTCTGGTTATTTATTTGCCGGTGCGAAAATAGGGCTCGACCGCGCCGCTCAGCTTGATCGTCATGGGATTTCCGTTGCGGTCCTTGGCGGTCGCATGCGCCACCCGAATCCAGCCTTCGCTGACGCAATACTCCTCCACGTTGGTCTTCTCGACGCCTTTGAAGCGGATGCTGACGCCGCGCTCGAGCATTTGGGAATTGTAGAAGGGGCTGGCGGGGTCGTTGGAGAGGCGGTCCGGAGGGGTGTCGTCCATGGAACGATCCTGAAAACGAATGGAACGGCGTCGGGGAAATAGATAGCGCCTGCGCGCCGCAATGCCAATTCGGCCGTGCCAGTCGCGCCAACTCGTCCCGGCCTTGAGCCGGGACCGTTACAAACGCCGGCGCCTGGAACGGTCCCGGCTCAAGGCCGGGACAAGGGATCCTACAATTGCCCGGCGCGCTTGGGCGTGAGCTCGGGCGGCGAGACCGGGGCGCCTTTCGGCAGCTCGAACATTCCGGCCGGAAGGGTATCAAGGAAGGCCAGCGCCTCCGCGGTCTTCACCACATCGGCGTATTTCGCGTTCATGTCGCAGAGGTTGATGGCGTGGCTCGCCTGCGAGCGGTCGAAGCAGCCCTCCTCGGCGAGCGCGACGCGATAATTGAGGCTGAAGGCGTCGAGCACGGTGGCGCGCACGCAGCCCGAGGTGGTGGTGCCGCTGACGATCACGCTGTCGCAGCCGAGCAGCGTCAGATAGCTCGCCAGGTTGCTGCCGAAGAAGCCCGAAGGTTTCTGCTTGTAGACCACGATATCCCGCGGGCCCGGCGCGATCGGCGCGACGATCTCGTTGCCGTCGAGATTGCGTGACCGCGACCGCTCGTCCTCCCGGCCGCGCGTGTTCTTCCACAGCCAGGAGCCGCCGTCCCAGTTATCGTCGCGCCGCGCTCCGGTGGTGTAGATCACCGGCACTCCCTTGTGGCGGCACTTGTCGATCAGCGACTTGATATAGGGCAGCGCCGCCCAGGCATCCTCGCCGCAGGAATTGCGCCAGCGCTTGATGGATTCGAGGATCGGTTCCGGCCGGTCGCCGCAGAATGCCCAATTGACGTCGATGATCAGGAGCGCGGGCCGCTTGCCGAAGCCGCCGCGCGCGCCGTAGCCCGACGCCGCAAAAACCGCTTGATCCCGCTCGGTGAGGAACCCGTTCCAGATCGGCTCTGACATGGTGTTTCGTCCCCGCATGCTTGGCCCGCTTGTCCGACGACCCTGCCGATCCGCTGCGGCAGTCATCGACAGCATAGCCCGATCGAAGGAATTTTTCCGGCGAATCGTGCCGGGCGGCGGCCGCGACCCGGCGCCGCTCGGCGCTATCCTCGCGCTTGCGGCCTCCGTACAATGGCGCAGGCGTCCGGTCGCGATGGCGCGGCAGAAGCCAGGTTTCGCAAGGCAGGTTTCGCAAGGAAGGTCCCGATGTCCAGGCCCGCGCGTTTGATGCCGCTTCCGGCTGCGACGTTCGTTTCGCTCTCGTTCTGCGCCGCGTGCGCGTTCGCGTATCTGGGCCCGGCGCCCGCCTGGGCGCAAGCCGGCCCCAGCCTGGCCGGCAAGAACGTGCAAATGCTGATCGGCTTCGGGCCGGGCGGCGGCTATGATCTGTGGGGCCGCGTCGTCGCCCGCCACATCGGCAAGCACCTGCCCGGCAATCCGGCGGTGGTGCCGCAGAACATGCCGGGCGCCGGCAGCTTCGTGGCCGCCAACAACATCTACAATCTCGCCCCCAAGGACGGCAGCGTGATGGGAATCATCGCGCGTGACGCGGCCTTGGGGCCGATCACCGGGGCCACCGGGGCGCGCTTCGATCCGACCAGGATCACCTGGCTCGGAACGCCGACGACCGAGACGAATGTCTGCATCGCGTCCGACACCGCCAAGGTCAAGACGCTCAAGGATCTCTACAGCATGCAATTGATCGTGGGAGATACCGGGGTCGGTACCGGCACGCATTCCTATCCGAAGGCGCTCAATGCGCTGCTTGGCATGAAGTTCAAGATCATCGCCGGATTTCCGTCGTCCTCCGATGTGTTTCTTGCCATGGAACGCGGCGAGGTCGACGGCATCTGCGAGAGCCTCGACAGCGTCTCCGGCAAGCGGCCGGACTGGATCCCGAGCAAGAAGGTCACGATCCTGTTCCAGGGCGGCGCCGCCCCCAACCCGCAGCTCAAGGACGTGCCGTTCGTGCCCGACCTGGCGCGCAGTCAGGACGATCGGCTGGCGATCGAATTTCTCTATGCCGGCCAGGGCATCGGCCGCCCGTTCGTGGCGCCGCCCGACATGCCGGCGGACCGCATGAAGATGGTGCGCGATGCCTTCCGGGATACCATGAAGGACCCCGAATTCATCGAGGATGCCAGGCGAAACATGCTCGATGTGGAGCCCGAGGACGGCGAGCATCTCACTGCCCTGATCCAGAAGGTCTACCAGACCCCCAGGCCGATCGTGGACAAGATCGGCGAGCTGATAAAATAGCCCAAAAGCTTGGCTTTTGGGCCGTTCTTGCAGGTTTGAGCCGTTATCACCATATTACCGGTCAGCCGGTTGCGGTCGGGCCTTGCGTGGCTTGCCCGCAGCGCGGTTCGAGGGGGCGCCGCAAGGGCCTCCGCCAAAGTCGCTTGTAAAGGACTTTGAAACGATGTCCCGAGTTCCGTCCCTGTCCAGTCCGTTCCTGCTCGGATTCGACGAGATCGAGCGTGCGCTCGAGCGCGTCACCAAATCCTCTGACGGCTATCCGCCCTACAATATCGAGCGGCTCGCCCCGCAGGATTGCCGCCCCGAGCGCCTGCGGATCACTTTGGCGGTCGCCGGTTTCACCCGCGATCAGCTCGACGTGACGGTCGAGGAGAACCAGCTCGTCATCCGCGGCCGGCAGCACGACGACAAGACCCGGCAATATCTCCACCGCGGCATCGCGGCGCGCCAGTTCCAGCGCACTTTCGTGCTGGCGGACGGCATGGAGGTGCTGGGGGCCGATCTCGACAACGGCCTCTTGGCGATCGATCTCGCTCGTCCCGAGCCGGGCAAGCTGGTGCGGACCATCAGCATCACCGACCATGACTGAAACAGGGCACGCAAACCAGGGACTGAACCTTAACCAGGACTCGACCGTTGAACCGGAAAGGAGTCGAGGGCCATGAACCGCAACATGAACGACCACATCCCCATCCAGATGATCTCGCCCGAGGCGCTGGCGTTGCTCGGTGGCGGCAAGATCGCCTACGTCAAGAGCATCCGCTCCGAGGACGTGCCGGCGCTGTTCCCGC
>DASXXS010000086.1:0-4409 GCA_036502925.1 Xanthobacteraceae bacterium | reverse complement strand
AGCTCCATGAGATGTCCGTCGGGATCGCGGAAATAGATGCTGTGGCCGCCGCGCGGCCATTTGGTGCGGCCTTCGATCTCGACGCCGGCGCCGCGCAGCCGCTCTTCCCAGGCCGGGAGCTCGTCGGCGGGGATGGAAAAGGCCACGTGCGCCGGACCATGGCCGTCATGCGGCGGGATGGTGCCGCCCGACAACTTGATCGTGTGCAGCGATTGGCCGCGGCGAAACAGCAGCAGAACGCCATTTCCGCCGACGTCATAGGCATGCAGCCGCTGATCGCTGTAGATACACGCGAGCCCCAGAATCTGCTCGTAGAACGGACAGGCGCGATCGAAATCGTCCACATAGAGCACGGTCTCGAGCACCCGGTCCAAACGCGGCATGGCCACTTTCCACTGGTTTCATTCGCGGCCGGCGTCGCGCGGCTTGCCGATCGAAAGCCTCGCAATGGGCCCGGCGCATGCCCATTATATATTCGTCGATGGCCGCGCGTCCCGCGGTCGCATCGCGCATGATGCAAGCGTCAAGCGTCATGCTGCAAGCGTGGTGAGGCCGCCGTGCACTTGAGCCAGTTCCACTACCTTCCGCTCACGCCGCCCTTCTTTTCCTTGCTGGTCGGAGTGTTCATCGTCCTGATCGTGCTGGTTCAGCTCGGCGCCTTGCGCTACGCCTATATGCGCCTCGGCTTGAGTCGAGGGGCCGCCGTCACTCTGCTGTTGGGCTCGCTGGTGGGCAGCTATTTCAACATCCCGCTTGCCGAATTGCCGGCGCAGCGGGTCTTGTCCGGTCAAGAGGTCGTCTACTACGGCATGCGCTATGCCGTTCCGGTCGTGGTGCAATGGCCCGGCACGGTCATCGCGGTGAACATCGGCGGCGCCGTCATACCCAGCCTGATGTCGCTGTATCTGCTCGTCAAATATCGGCTCTGGGGACCGGGCCTGCTGGCCACCGCCGCCGTCACCCTGGTGTGCTACGCACTGGCCAATCCGGTCCCGGGCCTCGGCATCGCGGAACCGGTCTTTGTGCCGGCGCTCACCACCGCGATTGTCGCTCTGCTGCTTTCGCGCCAGCACGCCGCGCCGCTCGCCTATATCGGCGGCAGCCTCGGGACCCTGATCGGCGCCGATCTCCTCAATCTCGACAAGGTGCAAGGGCTCGGGGCGCCGGTGGCGTCGATCGGTGGGGCCGGAACGTTCGACGGCATTTTCCTGATCGGCATCCTGGCCGTGCTGATCGCAAGCCTCACCGGCCGGGTGGATCGCCCCGACGCGGCTTCGGCGGCCAGGCAAGCTCCATAATCATCCGTTTTCAAACGAACTGCACCGCAATTCCGCCGAGCGCGCCGAAATCGGCGTGCAGGGTGTCGCCCTTCTTGGCGAACACCACCCGGGTGAACGAGCCGGCCAGGACCAGATGGCCGGGCTCGAGCGTCACGCCGTGCTGTCCGAGCTTGTTGGCGAGCCAAGCCACGCCGAGGGCCGGATGGCCGAGCACGCCGGCCGCGACGCCGGTCTCCTCGATTTCCGAATTGCAGTACATGATGCCGGCGACCCAGCGCAGATCGACATCCATGGGTCGCACCGGCCGGCCGCCGATGACGATGCCGGCCGCCGCGCCGTTGTCGGCAATGGTGTCGAAAATCTTGCGCGGGTCCTGCACGCGGGCATCGACGATCTCGATGGCGGGGACCACGTATTCGGTGGCGCGCAGGACATCCGGCAAGCCGACGCCGGGGCCCTTGAGCGACCTGCCCAACACGAAGGCGAGCTCGATCTCGACCCGCGGCCGACAATAATTCTCGTGCGCAACGCGGGCTCCGTCGGCAACCATCATGTCATCGAGCAGGTGGCCGTAATCCGGCTCGTCGATCTGCGACGAGCGCTGCATCGCCTTGGAGGTAAGGCCGACCTTGTGGCCGATCAGCTTGGCGCCGGCCGCGATCCTGCGATTGGCCACCTCGGTGGAGATCGCATAGGCGTCCTCCATGGTGATGTCGGGCCAGGTCTTGGAGAGCTGCACCGCCTGCTTGCGCTCGCGCGCCGCCGTCATGAGGATATCGGCGGCCTGTTGGCGGATGGCATTGGACAGCATGACGCGGGCTCTTTTTTACGAATTCAAGAAGCGACCGAAGGCGCGCAGCGTCGTCTCCGAAACATGGTGCTCGATCCCTTCGGCATCGGATTCGGCGGCTTCCGCCGGCACGCCCAGCGCCACCAGGACGTCGACCACGAGCCGGTGACGGGCGCGCATGCGGGCGGCAAGCTCCTGCCCGGCGGCGGTCAGGAAAACCCCGCGATAGGGTCGCGCCGTCGCCAAGCCCTCGCGCTTCAACCGGGAGATCGTCTTGATCGCGGTCGCATGGGAAACGCCGAGGCGGCGCGCGATGTCGGTCGGTCGCGCCTCGCCGGTGCCGGCCAAGAGATCGGCGATGAGCTCCACATAGTCCTCCATCAGCGCGCTCGATTGGGCGGAGCGCGCCTTGCCGAAGCGGCGCGCCTGCGTCAGCTCGGCGGGCAGCTCCATGGCGGTGCCGGGCGGTTTTGCCTTCATGTTTTGCGACCAATGGTTCTGCGGCATCGGCGTCCCCCGGACGGCAACGAGCGCGACCCTGCGCCCAACGCGCATGAATTGCAATGCTCAAAACATAATGTAGCCGAAGCTACATTATGTGCGTTGACATTCGAGTGCGCTTGACTACCTTCCGATGTAGCCAAGGCTACAAGTTGGCGCAGGTGCTGTATGGCAATGGCCGGACGCATGCGGGGATCAAAACGCGGATCGCTGACCGAGCAGACCGTGCTGGCGACGCGCGAGGTGCTGGCCGGCCGGCGCGGCGGGCTGGCCGGGCGCCTCGCCTTCGTCGGCCCGGCGGTGATCGCCTCGATCGCCTATATCGATCCGGGAAACTTTGCGACCAACATCCAGGCCGGCGCCAAGTACGGCTACGATTTGCTGTGGGTCGTCCTGGCGGCCAATTTGATCGCGATGCTGTTCCAGGCGCTCTCCGCCAAGCTCGGCATCGTCACCGGACGGAACCTGGCCGAAATGTGCCGCGCGCAGTTTTCGCGTCCGGTGGTCCTTGCCATGTGGATCATCAGCGAGATCGCCGCCATGGCGACCGACCTGGCCGAGTTCCTCGGCGGCGCCATCGGGCTCTCCCTCCTGCTCCGGATGCCGCTGTTCTCCGGGATGGTCGTCACCGCGGTCGTGACCTACGGCATATTGATGTTCGAAGGCTTCGGGTTCCGGCCGATCGAGCTGATCATCGGCAGCATGGTCGGCCTCATCGGGCTCTGCTACCTAGTCGAGATGTTCATCGCTCCGGTCGATTGGGCGGCGGCGGCGACGCACGCGGTGGTGCCGCAGATCCCCGATGCCGGGGCGCTGCTGCTTGCCGTCGGCATCATCGGCGCCACCGTGATGCCGCATGCGGTCTATCTGCATTCCGGCCTGACCCAAGCGCGCATACCGGTCCGCGACGACGCCGACCGACGCATGGTGTTGCGCTTCTCCAATCAGGAGGTCGTCGTCGCGCTCACTTTCGCCGGGCTGGTCAACATGGCGATGGTGATCATGGCCTCGAGCGCGTTCCATGCCGGGCACAGCGAGGTCGCCGAGATCGAGACCGCCTATCACACCTTGACGCCGCTCCTGGGAATCGGCGCCGCCGGCGTGTTCCTCCTGTCCCTCATCGCGTCGGGCGTTTCGAGCTCGACCGTCGGAACGATGGCCGGGCAGATGATCATGCAGGGTTTCGTCGGCTTCCGCATCCCGGTCTGGCTCCGCAGGCTCGTCACCATGGTGCCGTCCTTTGTTGTCGTCGCGCTCGGCGTCAATGCCACCGAGGCTCTCGTGCTGAGCCAGGTCGTGCTCAGCATCGCGCTGCCGTTTCCCATGATTGCGCTCCTGATCTTCACCCGGCGGACCGATCTCATGGGCCGGTTCGCCAATGGCCGGCTTACTCATCTTGCCGGTCTGCTCGGCGCCGCGGTGGTGTTGCTGCTCAACGCATTCCTGGTTCTGCAAATCCTCGGCGTCGGCATTCCGGGCCTGCCGGGCGGCAGCTGAGCTCCGTGCGCTGCGGGACGCGGATTGCCTTGGGCCGCAAGCTCAACATCACGCCAAGTTGGCGCGGCAGGAATCCCTCTGAAGACCAGAGCTTTTCTCAAGGCGTCTGGCGCGCAGTTATGCCCGGATTGACGTAGGCTCAGTACGCGCGGCAATTTGGCACCACGTGCCAGCGCCGGTCCGGGCCCAGGAAGAAGCCGTAGGTTCTGGCGACGGCCGGGTTGCCGAAAATTTCCGGGTGGTAAACGGGATTGACGCCATCCAAGCTGCACGGCTTCACGAACCCGCCCTTGCGATTATAATTATACTGCGCCCAGCCCGTCGAAGAGGTGGCGACAACG
>DASXXS010000085.1:0-6092 GCA_036502925.1 Xanthobacteraceae bacterium | reverse complement strand
CCCTCGTGGCCGCCCTCTGGGTAACCTCATCAGGGCGCCCACAAGGGGCGCCCCTACGGTTCAGAAGGTGTTTGTAGGGGTGGCCCTTGTGGCCGCCCTCTGGGTAACCTCATCAGGGCGCCCACAAGGGGCGCCCCTACGGTTCAGAAGGTGTTTGTAGGGGCGGCCCTCGTGGCCGCCCTCTGGGTGACCTCATCAGGGCGCCCACAAGGGGCGCCCCTACGGTTCAGAAGGTGTTTGTAGGGGTGGCCCGCGTGGCCGCCCTCAGCCGGCCGAAGCCGCCCTGATCAGCTGCCAGACCCGCGGCGGCGACAGCGGCAGCTCGCGCGGCTGAACATCGAGCGATGCCAGCGCCGCCGCCACCGCATTGGCCACCACCCCGCCGACCGGAATGATGCCGCCCTCGCCTGCCCCCTTGGCGCCCAGCGGATTATGCGGCGCCGGTTTCTCTTCCAGGGCCACCGCCCGGATGCGCGGAAAGTCGCTCGCGGTCGGCATCAGATAATCGGCGAGCGAGCCGGTGAGCAATTGCCCCTCGTCGTCGTAGATGAATTGCTCGAGCAGCGCTCCGCCCAGGCCCTGCACCACGGCCCCGACGGTCTGTCCGTGCAGGGTCAACGGGTTGACGATGCGCCCGACATCCTCGACCGCCATATAGTCGATCAGCTCCACCTGGCCGGTCCTGGGATCGACCGCCACATGCGCCGCATGGGCGCCGTAGCTGTAGGTGCGGTTGTTGCTCGCAAAGGTGCTTTCCACGGCGATGCCGGCCAGCTCCCCCAATGCGATGGCGGCGCGGCGCGGCCCGACGGCAGTCCCCTGATCGATGTCGATGTCATCGGGGGCGCAGCCCAGGCGTTTTGCCGCCGCGGCGCGGATCGCCTGGCGCAGCTCCGCCGCCGCCAGCACGATGGCGGACCCGCCCATGACGGTGGAGCGCGAGCTGTAGGATCCGAAACCTTCCCTCACATGATCAGTGGAGCCGTGAAAGACGCCCTTGATCTTGTCCATGGGCATTTCCAGCGCATCGGCGGCGATCTGGGCAAAGACGGTCTCGATGCCCTGGCCGACCGAGGAGGAGCCGACGAAGACCGACACCGCGCCGTCGGGCTCGAGCTTGAGTCGCGCGGTTTCCTTCGGGCCGGAGGCGCCGCCCTCGATGTAGCAACCGACCGCGAGCCCGTGATAGCGGCCGTCGATCAACCGTCCCTGCAGGCCGGCTTTCGCGTCCCAACCGAATTCGGCCAGGCAGCGGTCCAGCGTGCGGGCATAGTCGCCGCTGTCGCATTCGGTCTCGATATCGAGCACCAGGATCTTGGCAAGCGGATAGGGCATCTCGGCTTCCGAGATGAGATTGCGCCGGCGGAACGCGACCGCGTCGATGCCGAGCTCGCGCGCCGCGATATCGATGAGCCGCTCGCGGAAGAAATCGGCCTCGAACCTGCCCGGCCCCCGGTAGGTGCCGGACGGCGTCTTGTTGGTCATCAGCAGCGAAACATCGATGTGAATATGCGGAATGCGATAGGGGCCCGACATCACCTGCGCGATGTTGCGCGACGCGGTCGCCCCGACCGTGCGCAGATAGGCGCCGAGGTCGGTAAACGCCTGGCCGCGCAGACCCAGGATGGTGCCGTCGCGGGCGCAGGCGATCTCCAGCTCGCACTCGGCGTCGCGCGCGTGATTCGTCGCCAGCAGGTTCTCGCGGCGATCTTCGATCCATTTGACCGGCCGTCCGGTGAACCTCGCCGCGAACGGGATCAGGAAATCCTCCGGATAGAATTCGCCGCGCGCCCCGAAACCGCCGCCCACATCATATTCCAGCATGCGAATGGATGATTCCGGCACCGCCAGCATCTTTGCCAGCATGCGCCGGTTGGGGAACGCCACCTTGGCGGCACCGGAGACCGTCATCCGCTCTTGCGTGGCGTCCCACTCGGCCAGCAATCCGCGCGGCTCCATCGGCACCGCCGCGTGCCGCTGCACCCTGAACCGTTCGCGGCGCGTATAGGCCGCCGCGCGGAACGCCAATTCGATATCGCCGCGCACCGCCGTGATGGTGCTGGCGAGATTGCTCCCGCTCTCCTCGAACAGGAGCACGTGGCCGGTGCGGGCGGACGCGCGGTCGGCTACCGCCGGAAGCGGCTCGATGTCGAGCACGATGGCTTCCAAGGCGTCCTCCGCGAGCGCCGCGCTGTCCGCCACCACGACCGCGAGCGGCTCGCCCACATAGCGGACCTTGCGGTGGGCAATTACCGGCTGCTGGTACTGCCGCAGCGCCGGCAACGGCTCCTGCCGCAACGGAATGGTCGGCACCTGCGCGCCGATGTCGGCAGCCGTGATCACGGCAACGACTCCCGGCCGCGCCCGCGCGGCGGCGATGTCGATCGAGCGGATGCGGCCGTGCGCCACCGAGCTGCGCAGGATCGCCGCGTGCAGCAGGCCTGCGCGCGTCAGGTCATCCACATACTGACCGCGGCCCCTGAGCAGGCGCAGGTCCTCGATGCGCTCCACCGGGCTGCCCACCAAGGCGTTGGTTCTGCGCGTCGATTCCATGGGCGTAGATGGGTTGAGCGGAGACGGACACTTGACACAGTTGTGATTGTGTCGGCGGGGCCCATTACCTATGTCAATTTTGGGCCACAAGCCAAGCAGGGGCGTTTGAGACGGAGCCGCATCATGAAAAGAGCCTGCGCGCGAATGTGCACGATGACGGGGGCCTTGCTTCTGTCCGGCGGTCTCGTGCTCGCCCAGGGTTATGCGCCGGGCGTCAATCCCAGCAACCCGCAGGATCTCACCAATCGCGGCAATCCACAAAGCCTGACGGTGCCGGGCGGCAGCAATCCGCAGGACCTCGTCCGCTCCCCGGCGCTTCCCAGCGCGATATCGCCTGCCCCGCGGACGAATCTCGGCCAGGCGCCGCCGGTCAGCCTTTCGGTGGGGCATACCCACATCGACCAGCCGGTGGACAAGCCCGTGAAGAAACGGCCCCGCCACAAACCCCGCGTATCCGGCCTGCAGGACCGATAAATATCTGCTATGCGCGTGCGGCGCAGCCAGGCACCTTGAATCCGCAAGGCACGCGAACGCACGCGGCCGACAACCGCTTCCCGCTGAAGCTCATTTCGGGTTGAGGCGGATGCCGGTGAACTTCCACTGCGACATTTCCTCCATGGCATAGCGGACGCCTTCGCGTCCGAAGCCACTCGCGCCGACGCCGCCGAACGGATAGGTGTCGAGCCGGAACCGGCTCGCCTCGTTGATCCAGAGCGAGCCGACCTTGAGCTTGCGCGACACCTTGAAGGTGGTCTCGAGGCTCGAGGTGAAGCAGGCGCCCTGCAGGCCGAACTCGGATGCGTTGGCGAGCGCCAAGGCAGCGTCCACATTGGCGACCGGCTGCACCACCACCACCGGGCCGAACGCCTCCTCGCTCATCAACCGCGCCCCCGCCGGTGCTTCCGCCACGATGGCGGGCCCCAGAATGCAGCCGCGGCGTTCGGGCTTGAGGACCAGACGGGCACCCTTGGCAACCGCGTCCGCCACCATCTGCTCCACCCGGTCGGCGGCGGCGGCGCTGATCATGGGACCGACATCGGTGGCCGCATCCTCGGGATCGCCGACCATGAGCTTCCTGGCGGCGGTGACGAAAAGCTCCAGGAACCGTTCGTAGACCGATTGCTCCACGATCACCCGCTGGGCCGAGATGCATTGCTGGCCGCTCGCCTCGAAGGCGGCGCCCGCCATGCGTTGCGCCGCATCGGCCAGATCCGCATCGGCACAGACGATGTTGGCCGCATTGGAGCCGAGCTCGGCGACAAAGCGCTTGGCGCCGGCAGCGCGGGCGAGCTCATGGCCGGCCGCGGTGCTGCCGGTCACCGTGAGCGCCGCCACCAGGGGATGCGCGGCCAATAGGAGCGCGGTCTGCCGCCCGCCCGGCACCACGTTGAACAGCCCATCGGGCAGGCCCGCTGTCTTGACCGCCGCCGCCAGCAGCAGCGCAACCTCGGTGCCGGGCGGCGAGGGTTTGACCACGACCGCATTGCCCATGGCGAGCGCCGGCGCGAGCTTCTGCACCAGGAGATTGACCGGCCCGTTGAAGGGCGTCACGGCCGCCACGACCCCGTAGGGGACCCGCGCCGTGAAGCCGAAGCGGCCGGCGCCGGCGGCATTGGCATCGAGCGGCAGCACCTCGCCGTTGAGATGGGGCAGCTGCGCCGCGCAGGCGCGGATGAAGGCGCCAGCCCGCTTGGCCTCGAAGGTCGCGGCGCGCCTGGGCTTGCCGATGACGCGGATGAGCGAACGCACCAGCTCGGCTTCGATCTTGTCGATGGCGTCCGCCGCCGCCATGAGCCAGTCCACGCGCTTGGCAACGGTCTCGTCCTGATGCCTGAGATAGGCCGCGTGCGCATGCTTGACCGCGGCGTCGACGATCGCGGCGTCGGATTCCACGAAATGGGAAGCCACCGTCTCGTCGATGGGCGACACCAGGGCTGAGAAGCTCGCGCCTGGGGCGACGTCGGCGGCGCCGCCGATCCACGGCAAATGACGGGCGGAAATATTCATGACGGCCTCCTGCAGCGTTGCAATTTCCGGATATCCGGACGTTACACCAGCTGTCCTTCGCTGAGCGGGATATCGCGCATGGTGCTCGGCACGAACAGCTCTTCGATCTTCAGGCGCCGCTCGCTCAGCCCCTGCTCGCCGGTATATTGCAGCAGCGCCTCGATGCTCGCGCGGTTCTGCTCGATGCCGTAAGGGTACCAATCCGGTCCGATGATCGCCTGCTCTTCCTCGATCATCGGCTGCAGCCAGGCGAACGACGCCTTGGGCGAGCCGGTCTCCAGCAGCAATCGGTAGCAATATTGCTTGGCGCGGCAGAACGCCTGGTAAAGGTTCATCGCCACCCACGGATCGCGCTCATGGATATCGCGGCGAATCACCACGGTGTGCATGATCGGGTAGATCCTGGTGCGCCGGTAGTAATCCTGCTCGAGCGCCCGATAGTCGGGAAACAGCCGCCGCACATTGGGGGCGCCACGGCGGAAGCAAAGCGGATTGTTGGCGGTCATCAGGAAGTCGATCTCGCCGCGCTCGAGCAGGTCGCCGAGCTCGGCGCCGGGCGGAGCCTGCGTCAAGCGCACATCGCCCGGCGGCGCGTGGCGCAGACGGGCGGCGCGGCCCTGCACCCATTCCACATCGCCCGGCTTGACGCCGTATTCATGCTGCAGCAATCCGCGCATATAGACGGCGGCGGTCATGCTGTATTCAGGCACGCCGCCGCGCTTGCCTTTGAGGTCGGCCGGCTTGTCGATTCCCTTGCCGGTGTTGATGAAGAAATAGCCGTGGCGGAAGACCCGCGAGGGAAAGACCGGGATGGCGACAAACGGCGAGTGGCCGCCGCTCACCAGCGTGGTGTAGTTCGACAGCGACATTTCCGAAGCGTCGAACTCCTTGTACTGCAGCATCCGCCAGAAGATCTCGGCCGGCTGCAGGGTCACGTAATTGAGCTCGATGCCCTCGGGCCGGACGGTCCCGTCGCGCAGCGCCTGGGTGCGGTCATAAGGTCCGCAGGCCAGGGTCAAACGGAGATTGGTCATGAGTGTCCTTCTGATGCGTCGCCGGCAAGCCTTCCCGTGACCCCGGCACGGTGTCAAGTCTAGGGAGCGCTGCTGGACGAAAGCGCGGCTCGCCGAGTTGACATTGCGGATAACGCCGTCATCAATGGGTTTGCATCACACACATCCTGCGCGTCTTGGTCTGAACATGTTCGGGAATGCCATGGCGGCACGGCGCAGTGCGGCAGACAAGAGCGCAGCAGAGAACCCAGGCGTGTCGCGCGGCCGGACCCGCATCGCCACCCTCGCCCTGGTCGGCGCCGTCGTGATCGGCGCGCTTGCGGCCGGCACCGCGGCGCAGGCACAAACAAAGATTCGCGTCGGCAAGGCGCAGGCGCAGACCTTCGCGTTCATTCCGGCCGATGTCGGGGCCGAGACCGGCTTGTTCAAGCAACGCGGACTGGATCTCGAGATCGCGAGCTTCGCGGGCGATGCGCGGCTGCTGCAGGCGCTGGCGGCGGATGCGATCGATATCGCGCT
>DASXXS010000084.1:0-19363 GCA_036502925.1 Xanthobacteraceae bacterium | reverse complement strand
GCCCGCATGCGCGAGGCCGCCGGCCAGATTCAGAGCGAGGTCGGACACCTGATGGATGACATCAAGCGCTTGCACGAGCGTGTCCTCAAGCTGCAGCAGCATTTCGGCCAGGCCAACCAGGACGTCCAGCAAATCCTCATTTCGGCCGAAAAGGTGGAGAAGAGAGCCACCCGCATCGCCGACGTCGAATTCGGCAGCGACGCCGGCGCGGACAACGTCATTGCGGCGCCGATCGCGCGCCGGCTCGAGGCAGGCGGTTGATGCAGGGTCTGGTGGCGCGGCGGGATATGCAGCGGTGAGCGCGTCGCCGCCCAGCGAGGCCGTCCGCGCCTCCTTCCTGGACGCGCTCGCCGTCTATCTCAAGCCGCGCGTGCTGGTCGTGCTGTTTCTCGGCTTCTCGGGCGGCCTGCCGTTCGCGCTGACCGGCATGACGCTGCAGGCCTGGATGACCGAAAGCGGCGTCGACATCCGCACCATCGGGCTTTTCGCGGCGATCGGAATACCCTACCTGGTGAAATTCCTGTGGGCGCCGCTGACCGACGCGCTCGACGTGCCGGTCTTGTCGCTGCTGCTCGGCCGCCGGCGCGGCTGGCTGATGCTGACGCAGCTGTTGCTGATCGCCGCAATCGTGCTGCTGGCATTTTGCAGCCCCGCCGTCTCGCCGATCCCAGTCGCCATCGCGGCGCTGCTGGTCGCCACGGCATCGGCGACCCAGGATATCGTCATCGACGCTTTCCGGGTGGAAAGCCTGCCCGAAGACGAGCAGGCCGCCGGCATGGCCTCCTACGTGGCCGCCTACCGCATCGGCGCGCTCGTCTCCGGCGCCGGCACGCTGTTTCTGGTCAGTGGATTCGAGACGCTTGGTGTCGGCCGGCAGACGGCATGGAGCGCGGGTTTCGTGGCCATGGCCCTGCTCGTCCTGGTCGGGGTCGCCACGACGCTGCTGGCGGTCGAGCCGGCACAGTCGGCGGTGGCCGAGGCCGAGCATGCGGTGCATGCGCGGGACAACCGCTTCAAGCGCGTGGCCGAGGCGGCGATCGGCGCCTTTCTCGATTTCTTCGCCCGCGACATGGCGCTCGCAGTGCTGGCTTTCGTCGCCTTGTTCAAGCTCGCCGACGCGCTCGCCAGCGCATTGACCACGCCGTTCGTGCTCGATCTCGGATTCTCGCGCAACGAATTGGCGACCATCATCAAAGGGGTTGGGTTCATCGCCACCCTGAGCGGCGGATTCGCCGGCGGCTACGTCGCCCGCGCGCTTCCGCTGGCGCCCAGCCTGTGGCTCGGCGGCATCCTGCAGACGATCACGATCCTGGCCTTCTCCTGGCAAGCCGTCGTCGGCGCGGACCCGGCTATGCTCACCTTCGCGATCACGGTCGAGAGCTTCACCAGCGCCATCGGCACCGTGATTTTCGTGGCCTATCTCTCCGCGCTGTGCGGGAACCCGCTGCACACCGCGACCCAATACGCGCTGCTGACCGCGCTCACGGCCGCCGGACGCACGGTTTTTTCGCTCGGCACCGGCTATGTGGTGCACGCCACCGGCTGGGTTTGGTACTTCCTCATCTGCGCCGCCGCGGCAATCCCGAGCTTTATTCTGCTCGCCTATCTGCAGCGGCGTGGACACTTCGCGACGCTCGGCGACAAGCAAACAGCGTGAAGATTCTCGCCGGCCGTCGGCTGCAAAGGAACCGCCGCCGATGTCCGTTTCCCCGCAAACGGCCGGTAAGCCTGTCTTAAGGGACGCTGGCTACTGTCGCCTGGCGCTTTGGCGGGCGCGACCGGAAGGCATTCCCATGTGGCGGCAGATCAAATCGGGGGCTTGGCTCACTCCTGAGCGCCTGCACGGCTACGCTCTCATTATGCTGGCGGTATCGCTGACGATCGTCGTGATCTGGACCGCTCTCGCTGACGGGCTCATCGACCGCAACGGCAAGCCGATCGGCACCGATTTCACCAATGTCTGGGCGGCCGGGAAACTCGTGCTCGACGGAGAGCCGGCAGCGCCCTACGATCCGGTGCTGCAGCACGAGGCGGAAAAGCAAACCTTTGGCGGTCGCGAGGTGCCGTTCTACGGCTGGCATTATCCGCCGTTGTTCCTGCTGGTGGCCGCCGGGCTGGCGCTGCTGCCCTACGGATGGGCGCTGCTGGCCTGGATGGCGCTCACCCTGCCGGCCTACCTGATGGTGATACGCACCATCGTTCCCCGGCCGGAAACTCTGCTCATCGCGGTCGCCTTCCCGGCGGTCCTGGTCAATTTAGGCCACGGCCAAAACGGCTTTCTGACAGCGGCGCTTCTCGGCGGCGGCCTTGTTCTCCTCGACAACCGGCCGGCCCTGGCCGGAGTGCTCATCGGGCTCCTCGCCTACAAACCGCAATTCGGAGTGCTCATTCCGCTGGTGCTCGTCGCCACCGCTCGCTGGCGCGTCATCGCGGCCGCAACGACGACGGTGCTTGCCGCCGGCGCGTTGACGTCCGTCCTGCTCGGCCCGTCGGTCTGGATCGCCTTCGCCCACTCCACCGAATTCACCCGCACCGTCGTGATCGAATCGGGGGGTGCCGGCTGGCCCAAGATCCAGAGCCTGTTCTCCGCAGTGCGCATGTGGGGTGGCGGAGTCGAAGCGGCCTATGTTGCGCAAGCCGCTCTCGCGCTTGTCGTCGCGGCGAGCCTGGTGTGGCTGTGGCGCAGCCTGGCGGCCCAGGACCTCAAGGCGGCCGCGCTCTCGTGTGCCTGCCTGCTCACCACGCCTTACGTGCTCGATTACGACCTCATGGCGCTCGCCGTCGCTATCGCCTTCTTCGTTCGTTTCGGGTTCGCGCACGGCTTCCGCGATTACGAGCTCAGCGTTCTGTCGTTGGCCTGGGCGGCGCCGCTGTTCGCGCGCAGCGTCGCCGGAGCGGCCGGCATCCCGCTCGGGCTCATGGCCATGCTGATGCTGTATGGGCTCACGCTGCGGCGGGCCGCCATCGATCTCGGCGCCCGCGCGCAGACAAGGGAAAGAGCTTTGCAGGCCTAAAAGCGGTTTCACATAGACTGGAAACACCCGTTGGCGGGAGCAGGCTGTTCCTGAAAATGCTCCAAGCCAGCTCTGGCCACCCGGTTCAGAACGGCGTGCGCTGGCGGATCGCCGCCGACAGCGTGCCCTCGTCCAGATAATCGAGCTCGCCGCCGACCGGCACGCCGTGAGCAAGGCGGGTGACCTTGACCTTGGTCCCATGCAGCAGGTCGGTGATGTAGTGAGCGGTGGTCTGGCCGTCGACGGTGGCGTTGAGCGCGAGGATCACCTCCAGCACGGCGGCATCATGGACGCGGGTGATCAGCGCGTCGATCGAGAGATCCTGCGGACCGATGCCGTCGAGGGGGGAGAGCGTGCCGCCGAGCACGTGGTAGCGCGCGTTGATGGCGTGCGCACGCTCGAGCGCCCAGAGATCGGCGACATCGGTCACCACCACGATGACGCCGGGATCGCGCCGCACGTCGGTGCACACGGTGCAGGGGTTCTGGGTGTCGATATTGCCGCACACCCGGCAGACCTCAATCTTCTCGATCGCGGTCTGCAGCGCGGCGGCCAGCGGCGCCATGACCTGCTCGCGCTTCTTGATGAGAAAGAGCGCCGCCCGCCGTGCCGAACGCGGGCCAAGACCCGGCAGGCGGGCCAGCAGCTGGATCAGCCGCTCGATTTCGGGTCCGGCGACAGCAGGGGTCATCGCGTGTCGGCGCAACCGTCCCTAAAACAGCTTCAGCCCGGGAGGCAGCGGCAGCCCGCCGGTAACGCTCTTCATCTTCTCCTGCACCAAAGCCTCGGCCTTGCGGCGCGCATCCGCGTGGGCCGCAACGACGAGATCCTCGACGATTTCCTTTTCTTGCGGCTTGATCAACGAGTCATCGATCTTGACGCTCTTCATCTCGCCCTTGCCGGACAGCCTGACCGTCACCAGTCCGCCGCCGGCCGTCCCGTCGACCTCGAGGCGCTCGAGCTCGGCCTGCATCGCCTCCATCTTGGACTTGAGTTCGGCGGCCTGCTTCATCAGGCCCATGAAATCCGTCATGTCTCACCTGTGTGTTGGCCTACCCTTGTGTTGCAGCATCCTGGTCATCAGGAATCATCGTCCATGTCGCCGGCCTGCCAATCGACCCCGTCGGCACCGTCATCGGCCGGCGGCGGTTCCGGCATGGCTCCGTCGTCGCGGCTCGACGGTGCCGCCGCGCCGGCCTGCCGCACGTCGACAATCTCGGCGCCGGGAAAACGCGCCAGCACGGCCTGCACCAACGGATCGCCGCGCACTCCGGTCTTGAGCTCCACCTGACGGGCCTCGCTCTGGGCGTGCACGGTCGGCTCGCCTTGTTCCGCCGACACCACCACCATCCAACGCCGGCCGGTCCATTGCGAGAACTTTTGCGACAGGTCATTGACCAATGCCCGCGCGGCGCTCGGCTGCAGCGCGATTTCGAGACGGCCGTCCTCGCAGCGCACCAGCCGCACGTCGCGCTCGAGCGCCGTTTTGACGCCGAGGTCGCGGTTCTGCGCGGCGAGCTCGATCAGGTCCGTGAACCGCCCGATCGCCAGCGGCGGCGGCGCAGGCGCGGCTTCGGAAAGCCGCGCGACCGGATCGCCGGCCGGCCGGGTGAGCGCCGCGGCGGGACTGCGCATGCCGCCGCGCGCGGCTTCCAAGCGTGGTGGATTGGCGGCCGGCGAGGCGACCGCCGGAGACCCGCCATTGCGCTCGAGCCGCGCGGGCGGCGCCTGTTCGTCGAGGGCGCGGATCACCTCGTCGGGGCTCGGCAGATCGGCCGCATGGGCGAGCCGCACCAGCACCATCTCGGCGGCCGCCAGCGGACGGCCCGAGGCTTCGACCTCGGCAATGCCCTTGAGCAGCATCTGCCAGGTGCGCGCCAGCACGCGGATGGACAGCTTCTCGGCAAAGCCGCGCCCGCGCTTGCGCTCGGCTTCCGCCAGCGAGAGGTCGTCGGCGACCGCCGGCACGATCTTCACGCGGGTCACGAAATGGGTGAACTCGGCGAGATCGGAGAGCACCACCGCGGGATCGGCACCGGTGTCGTACTGGTCGCGCAACTCGGCGAGCGCCGGGGCCAGATCGCCGCGCATCACCGCCTCGAACAGATCGATGGTGCGCGCCCGGTCGGCCAGCCCCAGCATCTGCCGCACATCCTCGCCGCGCACCAGACCGGCCGCGTGGGCGATCGCCTGATCCAGCAACGAGAGCGAATCGCGCACCGAGCCGTCCGCGGCGCGCGCAATCAGCGCAAGCGCCTCCGGCTCGACGCCAATGTGTTCTTTCGCCGCAATGGCGGCGAGATGCCGCACCAGCAGATCCGCATCAACGCGGCGCAGATCGAAGCGCTGGCAGCGCGACAGGACCGTCACCGGTACCTTGCGGGTCTCGGTCGTGGCGAAGACGAACTTGGCGTGCGGCGGCGGCTCTTCGAGCGTCTTGAGCAGCGCATTGAAGGCCTGGGTCGAGAGCATGTGCACTTCGTCCAGGATATAGACCTTGTAGCGCGCGCTCATCGGCGCATAGCGGATGGCATCGTTGATCTGCCGCACGTCCTCGACGCCGTTGTGCGAGGCGGCGTCCATCTCGATGACATCGGGGTGCCGGCTCTCCATGATGGCCTGGCAGTGAACGCCGATCGAGGGCATGTTGACGGTCGGCGCGCTGATCGAGCCGTCCGGCAGCTCGTAATTGAGCGCCCGCGCCAAGATGCGCGCCGTCGTGGTCTTGCCGACGCCGCGCACGCCGGTGAGAATCCAGGCCTGCGGGATGCGCGCGGCCTCGAACGCATTCGAGATCGTGCGCACCATGGCGTCCTGACCGATCAGATCACCGAAATTCGTCGGGCGATATTTGCGCGCCAGCACCCGATAGGCGGCCTCCGGCGCGGGCGCGGCGGAACCTCTCGAGGCTTCGGCACTGCTTTCGGCACTGCTCATTTGGACACTGCTATTGGCGCCATCCGGTTCGCCGGCCACGCGGCTGCGTTCCATCCGAGCTCATTATCCGATACGCAGCATCCGGTACCGAGCATCCGATACTGCGTATCCGAAGGTGGCGGAGGTTAAGGTGGGAGGCTGACGAGCGACCCGAACCGGAGCTCGTTAGGGCTGCTTCCTTCCGGACCTGACCCGGTTGGCGAGTGGCTCGTCCACCGCCAACCTCCCCGTTTTATATCGGCCGGCGCCGCCCAGAAAGCAAGCCGGCGGGTGTCGTTGCGCGCTCGCTTTGCACCACGACCGAAGGACGAAATTGTTCGATGAGCTCCACAAGCTGCGCCGGCGCCTTGCGCGGGGCGCCGCAATTATTCACTTGCCAGCCTGATTCGCCCGGCGCGGCGACCCTCCCCGGCCGGCGAGCGGAAGGCTAGGGTGGAGGTTCCTGCCAGTATCACCGCCCGCCGGAGCCGCGCATGTCTTCCCGTTTCGATCTCGGTCCCCCGCCGCGCCTGGGCTTTGCCGGGAGCCGCATCGAGCGGGCGGCCGACCGCCGCGCCGACCCGGCGGCACTGGCCGCGCTCGCCAGCGATCCGCGCAGCCGCTCCTACCTGATCGGCGGCGAGGTCGTGGCGCTGAAGCAGACCCCGAGCGGCCACGATCCCCTGTTCGCGGCGGCCGAAACGCGGGACCTCGGCGATCCGGCCGAAGCGGCGTTCATCGGCCTCCTCGACGGCGCCGCGCGATTCGCGGTCGCGCTCGCGCCCTCGGCGATCGCAATGTTGCAGGCGCGCAGCGATATCGAGCTCATCGACCTGCGGTCGATTGCGGTCCGCGGCCTCCTCGCCGGCGATCATCTGTCCGCCCTCGCCGAGAGCAAGGCGCTCATCAACTGGCACGCGCGCCATCGCTTCTGCCCGAACTGCGGTGCCGCGACCCGACTGGTCGAGGGCGGCTGGCGGCGCGACTGCCCGGTCTGCCGGGCCTTGCATTTTCCGCGCACCGATCCGGTCGTGATCATGCTCGCGATCGAAGGCGGACGTTGCGTGCTCGGCCGCTCGCATCGGTTCCAATCCGGCATGTGGTCGTGCCTCGCCGGCTATGTCGAGCCCGGGGAGACGATCGAGGAAGCGGTGCGGCGCGAGACGCGCGAGGAGGCCGGCATCGTCTGCGGGCGGGTCGCCTACTTCGCCTCGCAGCCGTGGCCGTTCCCGATGTCGCTCATGATCGGCTGCTATGCGCAGGCGCGCTCGCGCGAGATCGTCATCGATCGGACCGAGCTCGACGACGCGCGGTGGTTCGAACGCGAGGAGGTCGCGCTGATGCTTCTGGGGCGGCATCCCGACGGCCTCACCGCGCCGCTGCCGATCGCGATCGCCCACCACATCCTGCGGGCCTGGGTGGAGAAGGACATTGAGTTTGACTGAGAGCAGCCCGGCCGGCTCCGACCGCGCGCGACCCGGCGGGCCGGAAGTGCTCTGCGCCGGCATTGCGGTGCTGGACGTGGTGTTTCGGGTCGCGCAATTCCCGGTGCCCGAAGCCAAGACCCAGGCCTCCGCGTTCATGATCATCTCTGGCGGCTGCGCCGCCAATGCCGCGGTCGCGATTGCACGCTTGGGCGGACGGGCACGCTTCGCCGGACCGCTCGGCGGCCCGGCCGGCCAGGAGGCGATCGGCGACCGCATCGTAGCGGCTCTCGCCGGCGACCAGGTGGACTGCGCCTGGTGCCCGCGGGTGCCTGGCGTGGCCTCCTCGGTGTCGGCGATTTGCATCGACCCGCAGGGCGAGCGCGCCATCGTCAATTACCGCGATGACCGGCTGGCCGCCGCCCGGCCGAGCGACCCGCTCGCGATCGTCGCCAGCGCCGACGCGGTGCTGGCGGACAACCGTTTTCCGGAATTCGTGCTGCCGATCTGCGCGGCCGCGCGGGCGCGCGGCATTCCGGTCGTGCTTGACGCCGACAAGCCGACGCAGGCGACCGACAGCTTGCTTGGGCTCGCATCCCATGTGGTCTTTTCCGCCGAGGGGCTGCGCGCCACCGCCGGGACGCACGATCTGGGCGCGGGCCTCGAGCGGATCGCCGCCGCCAGCCGATCCTTCCTGGCGGCGACCGACGGCGCCAATGGCGTGATCTGGCTGGCGCCCGGACTGCACGGAAAGCGCTGCCGGATGTCCGCCTTCCCGGTCCAACCGGTCGATACGCTGGCGGCCGGCGACGTCTTTCACGGCGCGTTCGTTCTGGCGCTCGCCGAGGGTCGTGAGGAGACTGATGCGATCCGCTTTGCAGCCGCGGCTGCGGCCATCAAGTGCACGCGCTTTGGCGGGATTACGGGCGCGCCCGGACGGGCTGAAGTCGAAGCCTTCGTGGCCGCCCATAAGCCTTGAAATAGAATTGTCTTCTATGTATTAGGGTAAAGTCGGCTTCAAAAAGAATAAACTTTCACGATTTATTTCCCGAGGGCGACCGCCCGCATTGGACCGCAACCGGATGGATGCCATCGACCGCAAGATTCTTGCCCTTCTGCAGGACGACGCCTCCTTGTCGGTCGCCGAGATTGGCAACCGGGTGGGGCTTTCGTCCACGCCGTGCTGGAAGCGCATCCAGCGCCTGGAGGCCGACGGCGTGCTGCTCAAGCGCGTCGCGCTGGTCGATCAGGACAGGCTCGGCCTCGGCGTCACGGTGTTCGTTTCGATCGAGACCGGCGATCATTCCCAGGATTGGCTCGACCGCTTCGCGCAGGTGGTCGGCTCGATGCCGGAGGTCATGGAGTTCTATCGGATGGCCGGCGACGTCGACTATATGCTGCGCGTCGTGGTGACCGACATCGCCGGCTATGACGCCTTCTACAAGCGAATGATCGCCGCGGTGCCGCTCAAGAACGTCACCTCGCGCTTTGCGATGGAGAAGATCAAATCCACGACCGCGCTGCCGATCCCCTGACGGCGACAACGGCGGCCATGGACGACAGCGTCGGGATTGGTGCGCCCTTGGCCCGGTCATCAGCGCTGTCCCGGTGTGGAACCGCCCCTGGTCGAGGCGCAGTTTTAGGGCGCGCTATGGCGGCATCGGCATGCGCCCCAGGCCTTCAACAAACGTCCCGGTCCTCACTGGGGCGGCGGGGGCTCCGGTGCCGGACTGCCCGCGCTCGGAGCCGGGGCGGCGTTGGGAAGAATGGATCCACCGGCCCCGGTCTCAGACGAGATGTCGGTCGAGCCCGCGCGCATGCCGGTGGGAACGATAACCGACACGGCAGTCTCAGGCTGCGCCCCTGGTGCAGACGGCGCTGGCGGTGCGTAATCGAAATGGCCCGCCAAGAGCGCGGCGATGCCACCTGCCGCGATGGCAAGGACGAGCACGATGAGACGCGCGGGTTTCATAGGCAAAACTCCATCACATATTCCCGCACCTTACGCGTCAGTCAGCCCCGCGGTCCGGCTGCTGGGCAGGTTTTCGCCCGACTTGACGCCAATTGGTGAATGAAATGCAAATGCCGCGCTGGACAGCTCCGGCGCTCAACGGCGGAACGGATAGACCATCTGTCCGCCGAAGCTCGGCGGAAAGCTTCGATCCGCGACCCCATAGACGGCCGGAAGCTTGTGTTGCGGCATGTAGAAGGTGCCGAACAGGACATCGAGGATCGGAAACGTCGATGCATAGTTCTTCTCGCCGCCCTCCGCCGCGGCGGTGTGGTGCCAGCGGTGGAAAACCGGGCCCGCCAGCACGTAGCGGAACGGTCCGAGCGTCCATCTGAGATTGGCATGCACGAAGGCCGAATGCGCGACGGTGAATGGCCCGAGAAAGATCAGCACATTCGGCGAAATCCCCGCCAGCAGCAGTGCCACGTCGGTCGCCACGCTGCCGAGGAAGATATTGACTGGATGAAAGCGCGCTGCCGAGAGCCAGTCGAGGTGTTCCGACGAATGATGCACCGCGTGGTACCTCCACATGGCCGGACCATGGAAGGCGCGGTGAATCCAGTAGTTCATGAAATCAGAGCCGGCGAGAAAAAGTATCACCTGCACCGCCAGCGGCAATTGGGCGAGCACACCATGGCCATTGTCATAGAACTCGATGAGGCCCTCGGCGCTGGCGATGCCGAAGAGGAGCGCCGCACCGATCACCAAGAGCCCGATCCGCAGATAGCGCGCGAACAACGGGATTATGATCCAATAGCAAAGATCGGTAACCAGCTGGCGCTTGCGCCACCAGGGGCGACCCGGATTGCAGGCCCAGAAGAACGACAGAACCGCGAACACGGCGCCGAGAGCGATCGTTGCCGGCACGAGCTTGAACACAGTCGCGCCGATACTGTGGATGAGCGCGACGAATTCCTCGGACATGAAAATGACCTGAACGCTGACGCCGGTACCCCCGGGATATCGCGGCCGGCTTAAGATCGGATGAACGGTGATTCCGGATTGGTAGTCTGCTGGGCAATGATCTGCGGGCGATGGAGCGCAGCCGCGGGCCGGGCCGGCGGACCGGCGGCGCTCACCTCCGGCCGCTTTCAACAAGAAGACCTGCGATCCCCCGTGTCTCCAACTGATAGCGCGCGAGCGCGGCAAATTAACCGGGCCGCAACGGGTACAGGGCTAGGGTTGGCTGCTGCCCCGGCTCGGCCAGAACTACAACGGCTCCGGGATCATGCTCAGACAGCCACGTGCGGACCCATGGAGCTTTCAGTATGACGAACCTGGTAAAGCGTTTTGCGAAAGATGAATCGGGAGCGACCGCCGTCGAATACGGTCTCATCGCCGCCGGCATCTCGGTCGCGATCATCGCGGTCGTGCAGGGCCTCGGCACGAACCTGCGAGCAACATTTGGCAGCGCCGCCCCCAGGTGAGCGCGGGCACGCCGCAATAGCGGGCCAAACCCGGAAATCATGCTCATCGATCTGGTCAGATTGACATTCTTCCCCGCGCTCATGGCATTCGCGGCCTCGAGCGACCTCCTCACCATGACGATTTCCAACCGGGTGTCGATCACCCTGTCGGGCGGCTTCCTTGCACTCGCACTGATGAGCGGGATGAACGGCGCGGAGGCTCTCTCCCATGCGGGCGCCGCGGCCGTCGTCCTCGTCGTCGCGTTCGGCTTCTTTACGCGCGGCTGGATCGGCGGCGGCGACGCCAAGCTCGCCGCCGCCACCGCCATGTGGTTCGGGTTCGACTACCTGCTGGACTATCTGGTCTATGCTTCCCTGCTCGGCGGTGCGCTCACTCTGTTGTTGATAGAGTTTCGCCTGGTGCCGCTGCCCGGATTGGTCGCCGGCCAGTGCTGGGCTCAGCGGCTGCACCGGCGGGACGGCGATATCCCCTACGGCATCGCGCTCGCCGGGGCCGCCCTGCTGGTGTATCCCGACACCCCATGGATGAAGGCCATCGGCATGTGATGGCGGATGCGTCGCGTTGGTTGCGCGATGTGATCGGCAGCCGCACGGCCCGGCGACCCTGTGCTTCACCCCGCCGGTAGGCCGTGCTAGCTCCAATCCATGCCGCATTCCTCGATTCCCGCCGTCTTCGTCAGCCCCGGCAGCGCGACCAGAACGGTGCCGGTGACATTCGTCACCGCCGCGACCTGGAGCGAAGCTCGCGACCGCCTCGATGCGAGGAGCCGCGCCTTCGCGGATGCCGCCGGCTTCGAGCCGCGGGCGGGCCGCCACCTCCTGCTGCCGGGACCGGACGGCGGGCTTGCCGGGGTGCTGTTCGGCCTCGAAGACGCGGACGAGACGTCCAAGGATTTGCTGCGGCCCGGCGCCCTGCCGGCCTTGCTGCCGGCGGGCACCTATCGGTTCGCCAATGCGCCGCACGATGCGCGCCTGGCGGCGCTCTCCTTTGCGCTCGGATGCTATCACTTCGCGCGCTATCGCAAGGCCGAGGACAAGGAGATCCGGCTTGAACTGCCGCCCGGCGTCGACGGCGCCGATCTTGCCCGCATCGCCGAGGGGGTCGGGCTCGCCCGCGACCTGATCAACACGCCGGCCAACGACATGGGGCCCGCCGAGCTCGAAAGCGCCGCCCGCGCTTTGGCGGCGCGGCACGGGGCGAGCTTCCGCGCCGTAGTGGGGGACGATCTCGTCGCCGAGAACTTCCCGCTCATCCATGCGGTCGGGCGCGCCGCCGACCGCGCCCCGCGCCTCATCGACATGGGCTGGGGCGACCCGGCGCATCCCAGGATCACCCTGATCGGCAAGGGCGTTTGCTTCGACACCGGCGGGCTCGACATCAAGACCGAGAGCGGCATGCTGAACATGAAGAAGGACATGGGCGGAGCCGCGACCGTGCTGGCCCTCGCCCATATGCTGATGGACCGCGGCGCCAGGGTGAAGCTGCGGGTCCTGCTGCCGGCGGTCGAGAACGCGATTTCCGGCGCCGCCTTCCGTCCGCGCGACATCTACCGCTCGCGCAAGGGCGTGAGCGTCGAGATCGGCAACACCGATGCCGAGGGCCGGCTGATCCTGGCCGATGCGCTGGCGCTGGCCGACGAGGAGGCGCCCGAGCTCATCGTCGACATGGCCACGCTGACCGGCGCCGCGCGCGTCGCGCTCGGGCCAGAGGTGGTGCCGTTCTACACCGACGATGACGCGCTCGCCGCCGAATTGACGCGCAGCGCCGCGGCCGAGAGCGATCCGCTCTGGCGGCTGCCTCTCTGGCATCCCTACGACCAGATGCTCGATTCCAAGGTGGCCGACGTCAACAATGTGTCGGCCGGGGGTTTTGCCGGCTCGATCACGGCGGCGCTGTTCCTGCGCCGCTTCGTTTCCGCCGCCAAGGCCTGGCTGCATTGCGACATCTATGCCTGGAACCAGACGACCAGGCCGGGGCGGCCGGAAGGCGCCGAATGCCAGGGCGCGCGCGCGCTCTATCACCTGCTCGCGGCGCGCTATGGCTGACGCGCCGCAACGCGCCGAGCTCTGCGAAGTCGCCGATCCGCAGGCGCCCGTGCGCCGCGGCCCTTCGGCCGATGCGCCGCTCGACACCGAAGCGCTCAAGGGCGAGCGCGTCGCGGTGCACGAGACCACGCCGCAGGGTTGGTGCCGGGGCACCCTCGAAGCCGACTTCTATGCGGGCTGGCTGCCCGCCAACGCGCTCGCCGCGCCCGGGCCGGACGCCACGCACAAGGTCGCGGTGGCGCGCACGCTGGTGTTCCCGGGCCCTTCGATCAAGCTGCCGCCGCTCGAGGGACTCTCGCTTGGCTGCCGGCTCGCCATCGCCCGCAGCGAGGCGCCGTTCGCGGTGACGCATTCCGGCGGCTACGTTGCGGCCCGCCACCTGGCGCGGCTCGACGTGTTCGCGACCGACCCGGTCGCGGTCGCCGAAGAGTTTCTGCACGTGCCGTATCTGTGGGGCGGCAAGACCTCGCTCGGGCTCGACTGCTCGGGGCTGATGCAGATCGCGCTGACGGCCTGCGGCATCGCCTGCCCGCGCGACAGCCACATGCAGGAGCAGGTGCTCGGCGCGCCGCTCGCATTCGAGCGTGTGTTGGCGCGCGACTATTCCGGTCTGCGCCGCGGCGATCTTCTGTTCTGGCAGGGCCACGTCGCCATGGTGCGCGACCCCGCCACGCTGATCCACGCCAACGCATTCCACATGGCAGTCGCGATCGAGCCGATCGGCGACGCGATCACGCGCATCGCGGCGATCGGAAGCGAATTGACGAGCGTGCGGCGTATCCCGTTCAAATCCTGACTTCACGGCACCGAATAGGGCTCGCGCAATGGCCGGTCGATTCCGGCCAGGTTCGCGGGTGCCGCGCGCCGGTGACACGAGTGTGGAAAAAGCCTGCCCACCCTTTGGTGAGCATCGGCTGATTGGTACTGTCAGGCGCACCAACGACCTTTGCTGGGAGGGTAGGATGCAGGAATTCCCGATCAATTGGTGGGCGGTGCTGGTCGCCGCCATTGTGAAGATGGCGATCGGCGCGCTGTGGTATTCGCCGCTTCTGTTCGGGCCGCGCTGGATGGCGCTCACCCACTGCACCGAAGCGGACATGAAGGCGCGCCTGCCGCGCCTGCTCGTCTTCGATTTCGTCGCGTGCATCATCATGGCCTTCGTCCTGGTGCACGCGGTGCACTATGCCGGCGCCCGGACGCTCGCCACCGGCGCCGCGGTCGGGTTCTTCAATTGGCTGGGATTCATCGCCACCGTGACCTTCGGCCTCACCATCTACGAGAAGCGGCCGTGGGCGCTGTTCTCCATCGCCAACGGCTTTCAGCTCGTCTCGTTGCTGGTGATGGGGGCGATCCTGGCGGCGTGGCCATGACAGGGGCGAAGCTGGACTTGCGCCTGCGATGGAAGAGCGGCGCCAGCTGGTGGATCGCCCCATGGAACCTACCAGATTGCTCGATATGATTCGAAATTATGAAAACGCCGCACTAACTACCTTACAATTTTGTAACGCTGCGGGCAGTTTTACGAGAAGACTATGGCTTCCGGGCAAATGATTACAGTATTGAACCCTTATCGAGGCCGTCAAAAAGCATCATATTGGGGCCGCGAATTAACGCAGCTATGGAGAATCAACAAATGTTGAAGATTGCTCTCGCGACAGCCCTCACCATTGCCGCTGCTTCCACGGCGATGGCGGCTAACGAAAATGATACAACCGGCGGCTACCGGGAGTTGGGCCCCGGCGGCTTTGTCACGGATGGCGTCAATCCGGTCTATCACCGGTCTCTGCGCGCTCATGCCGGCAATTCATTTGGTTACGCTCCCGGATACACCTCCAAGAACACGGCAAAATGATCTGCCGAACAGAGCCCCGGCATCCTTGCCGGGGCTTTTTTCTTTTAGCCGCCTCACCTCGCCTGGGATGATCCCGGCTTAGCGACCGCACGCCATTCTCGCGCCTGTTGACGAGCGTCACCGCGGGGCACGGCGAACACCTTACGCATTGCTCGTCCCTCGCTTCTCATTCCCGGCATTTGCAATCGGCCGCGGTAAGTTGCCTTCGCCTAGAAATCCGGCTTGGCGGCCATCGGCACCGGGAACAAGCCCTGGCTGAAATAGTCGTTGTTGTTCTCGGCGCAGACGGTCTCGATCATCCGGCTCTTGGCCTTGAACCAGCGCTGCATCATCGTGAGCGGGGCGTTGAAGGTGTCGGGATCCTCGACCTTCGCGATCGCCGTCAGATGCCCCCCATCCGGATCGAGCGTGAAGCGCTCCACCACATGCAGATTCTCGGTGTGCGGCGTGCGGAAATTGTCGATGTAGCTGTCCTTGGCGGAGAGACCAACGGTGTCGACCACCAGCGTGTCGCCGCCCTCGTAGTGGCCGATGGAGTCGCCGAACCATGACGGCTTCAGCGTCGCGGAATGCTTGTCGGTCATGAAGACGCGCCGCACCATGTGGTCGCGCTGCCAGATCATGTAGACGATGTTCGGGGTCTGGATGATATAAAGCGGCTCGAACGGAAACAGCAATTGGCCGGGTACGCTGCCGGGATAGCAGCGCGCCTGGGCCGCGAACGGAATCTTCTCGACGCCGGACAAGGCCTCATCGTTCGATGCCTTCATCGCGGCCGCCGCCCACGGCTTGAGGACCGGGTCTTTGTAGTCGCCGATGCGTTTGGTCGGCTGCGTGCCGGTTCTGCCGCCTTCGGCATTGCTGGTGAAGGGGTGGTCGGGATCGGGCTTGATCGGTCCATGGCCGTGGCCCGGTGGCGGCTCCTGCCAATCCGCCACGTTGGACTGCCAGCCGAAATCGGCCGACGCCAGGTTGGGAATCTTGTCGTTCGGCCCTGCCAGCGCCGCGCTGGCGATTGCGGCCAGCAATCCTGCCGAAATGGCGCTCGTCCGCACGACCTGCCGCGGTGTTTGCTTCGAAGCCGCCCCGGGCATTGCGGTCTCCCTCTTCCTCTGATGCGTCATTCTTGTGACCTTTGCCCGGACCGCGCAAGTAGGGGCGGCCCTTGTGGCCGCCCGGTCGGGGTCCTGGTGCGGGCGCCCACAAGGGGCGCCCCTACAGGCCTGGGATCATTTACGTCGGTTCGCGATCTCCCCCAGCCGTCCGCGGTTGAGCGCGAGCCAATGCAGCGCCAGCACGAGGAGGCCGTTTTGCATGGTGCCGTTGGCGAGGGCGGCGAGCGCGGCGTCGATCGAGACGCGCAGCGGTCGGGTCTCCTCGCGCTCGGCGGCTCTGCCGGCATGGTCGGGCACCTCGCCGGCATCGACGATGCCGAGAAAGAGCGTGATCTGCTCGTCCGAGGCGCCCGGGGTCGGCAGATAGGTGAACAGCTCGGCGAGCGCTGACGGGGCGACCCCGATCTCCTCGCGGCATTCGCGGTGCGCGGCTTCTGCCAATTGCTCGCCCGCCTCCACGTGGCCGGCGACGATCTCGACCAGCTCGCCCTTGCCGATGGCGAGCTGCGCCGGCAGGCGAAACTGCCGGATCAGGACGACCTCGTCGCGGGCGAGGTCGACCGGCAGAACCGCCACGACCCGCCCGAAGCGCAGCACGTCGTGGCTGCGCACGTCGTGCTGAAGGTCGTCGCCCGGCAGCGTGTAGCGGAAGCGTTGATATTCGCGAAAGCCTCGGCCGAGCAGCTCCGGCGCCGAGATCGCGACCTCGGCGGCCAGGTCCGCAAGCGGCGCGTCCGTCGGCGAGCGGGCTTCCGACACCGATTTACACCAACGGAACCAAGTGATGACTCTCCGCTGTCATCGTCCGCGAAAGCGGACGACCCAGTACCCACCAACGTTTCAATCCAAAACCGGCGTTTGCGAGTACTGGATGCTCCGCCTTCGCGGAACATGACAGGTCAGAGATCGTCGCCATGACTGTGAACCCTATTCGGCCACGACGCCTTCGGGCGCCGTCTCGAGATTGAAGGCGGCGGCGAACAGGGCGCGCGTGTAGTCGCTCTTCGGCGCGGCGAACAGATCGGCGGCGGGGCCTTCCTCCACCACCTTGCCGTTGCGCATGACTACGAGCCGGCTCGCCAGCGCCGCCACCACGCGCAGGTCATGGGAGATGAACAGATAGGTGAGATTGCGCCGCTTCTGCAGCGCCCGCAGAAGGTCGACCATCTGCGACTGGATCAGCATGTCGAGCGCGCTGGTGGGCTCGTCGAGCACCACGAAGGTGGGCTCCAGCACGATGGCGCGCGCGAGCGCGATGCGCTGGCGCTGGCCGCCGGAGAACTCGTGCGGATAGCGAAAGCGCGTGTCGGTGTCGAGGCCGACATCGGCGAGCGCCCGCACCACGCGCTGATCGCGCTCCGCCCTGGTGAGCTTCGGGGAGTGCACCCAAAGTCCCTCCTCGATGATATCGGACACCGACATGCGCGGGCTGAGCGAGCCATAGGGGTCCTGGAAGACGATCTGCATGTCGCGGCGAAACGGCAGCATGGCGCGGAACTTCAAGCCCGCGATCGGCCGGCCGAGGAACACGATGCGGCCTTGCGAGGAGATGAGCCGCAGGATGGCAAGGCCGAGCGTGGTCTTGCCCGAGCCGGATTCGCCGACGATGCCGAGCGTCTCCCCCTGGCGCACCGCGATGCTCACGCCGTCGACCGCCTTGATGTGGCCGACCACGCGGCGCAGGAAGCCGCGCTTGATCGGAAACCAGACCTTGAGGTCCTGCGTCTCCACCACGATCGGGGAATCGGGCCGCACCGGGGCCGGATCGGGATGCGGCTCGGCGAGAATGAGCGCGCGCGTATAGGGATGCTCGGGCGCGCGGAAGACCCGCTCGATCAGGCCCTGCTCGACAATCTTTCCCTCCTTCATCACGCAGACCCGCTCCGCCAGCTTGCGCACGATGCCGAGGTCATGGGTGATGAACAGCATGGCCATGCCGAGCCGGCGCTGCAGATCCTTCAGCAGCTTGAGAATTTGCGCCTGCACGGTCACGTCGAGCGCCGTGGTGGGCTCGTCGGCGATCAGGAGGTCGGGCTCGTTGGCGAGCGCCATGGCGATCATGACGCGCTGGCGCTGTCCGCCGGACAGCTGGTGCGGATAGCTCGACAGCCGCGTCTGCGGCTCCGGAATCCCGACATCGGCCAGAAGCTCGACGCTGCGCCGGCGGGCCGCCGCGCCGACGAGACCGGCATGCAGCAGCAGAATCTCGCCGATCTGCTGCTCGATCGTGTGCAGCGGATTGAGCGAGGTCATCGGCTCCTGGAAGATGATGGTGATGTTCTTGCCGCGCACCCGCCGCATCTCGCGCGCGGGCAATTGCAGCAGATCGCGGCCCTTGAAACGGATCGTGCCGGAGGGATGGTAGGCGGACGGATAGGGCAGAAGCTTCATCACCGACAGCGCCGTCACCGATTTTCCGGAGCCCGATTCGCCCACCAGCGCCAGCGTCTCGCCGGCGCCGATGGCGAACGAGACCCGATCGACCGCCAGCGTCTCGCGGCCGCCCTGGCGAAAGGCGACCGAGAGATCCTTGATCTCGAGCAGCGGTTGCGCGGCGGCATCCATCACAGCGTCCATTGGGCGATCACCGAAACGTCTTGCGCGGATCGAAGGAGTCGCGCACCGCCTCGCCGATGAAGATCAGGAGCGACAGCATGGTGGCGACCGTCAGGAAGGCGGTCATGCCGAGCCAGGGCGCCTGGATATTGTCCTTGCCTTGCTTGAGCATCTCGCCGAGCGAGGCCGAGCCGGGCGGCAGCCCGAATCCCAGGAAGTCGAGCGCGGTCAGCGTCATCACCGAAGACGACAGGATGAACGGCAGGAACGTCATGGTCGCCACCATGGCGTTGGGCAACAGGTGGCGGAACATGATCACCCGGTTGGAGACGCCGAGCGCGCGCGCCGCCTGGATGTATTCGAAATTGCGTCCGCGCAGGAATTCGGCCCGCACCAGGCCGACCAGCGACACCCAGGAGAACAGCAGCAGAATGCCCAGCAGCACGAAGAAGCCCGGCACCAGCACGGACGAGATGATCAGCAGCAGATAGAGCTCCGGCACCGAGGTCCAGATTTCGATGAAGCGCTGGAACAGGAGATCGGTCCAGCCGCCGAAATAGCCCTGCACGGCGCCGGCCGCCACCCCGATGATCGACGACACGATGGTCAGGATGAGCCCGAACAGCACCGACACGCGGAAACCGTAGATCACGCGGGCGACCACGTCGAAGCCCTGGTCGTCGGTGCCGAGCCAGTTGTATTCGAGATCGCGGCAGCCGCTGAGGCCTTTGCTCTCGACCACCGGACGGCATTCCTCCTCGGTCAGCATCCAGGTCGGCTTCGAGGGCGCCGGCGTCGGCAGATCAAGATTGTGGGTGTCGTAGGAGTAGTGAATGGGCGGCCACACGATGGCGCCGTCCTTGTCGGCAATGAGCTTCTGCAGATAGGGGTCGCGATAGTCGGGCGAGCTCTCGGCGAGCTCGTCGGTGACCCCGAAGGTCGCTTGCGTATAGCTGAACAGGCTGGGGAAATAATAATGCCCGTCATATTTGATCATGAACG
>DASXXS010000083.1:0-7935 GCA_036502925.1 Xanthobacteraceae bacterium | reverse complement strand
ACCTTGCGGCCCTTGAGGTCGGCGACCGTCTTGATCTGGTTCTTCAATTCCGGGCGCAGGAGGATTTGGTGGTAGAGCGGGGTCGAGCCGCTCTCCAGCGCCATGACGATCGGCAGGCCTTCGGCCACCCCGTTGAAGTAGCCGGCATCGATCCCGCCTTGCCCGACCTGGACCTGGTTGGTGGCGACGAACGCCACCGCCTTGCTCAGGGAATCGATCCGCTCGATTTTGACGTCGAGCCCGGCAGCGCTGAAATAGCCCTTGTCGGCGGCAATGAAGGTCGAGCCCGCAGGCACGCTCGGCACCAGCGCGATGGTGACCGACGTGCGCTGCTGCCCGATCACCGGGGCGAACAGGAGGCCGATGCTGACGAAGGCGAGAGCCGGCAGGATGGGACGCACGAAGCTTCTCTCCGGCTTGGTTGATGGCGAAACCGTAGCACACAAAGGATATCTTGCGAAAAGCCCGCAAGTGTTCCTGATAGAGCGGCCCAAGAGAGCGGTCCTGGAGCGAATTTCGCTCCATCGGAATCTCCCGTAGGGTGGGCAAAGGCGCCTAAAGGGAGTTTCACGCCCGTCTTCGACGGGCTATGGCGCCGTGCCCACGCGGAGTCTCTCGGCAGGTTGAGCCTCTCCGCGTGGGCACGGCGGACCCGGCTTGGTGCATCAATCGAAGTCTCTCGGCCGCCTTTGCCCACCCTACGGCGCTGCAGCAAAAGCGGACTCGAAACACGCCCTAAAGCCGCGCCCGCTCGACCTCGTCCTTGAGGTGGCCCCAGATGCCATACACGATCTTGCCGTAGCGCGGGTCGTTGCGCAGCTCCAGCACGTTGCGCGGCCGCTCCAGCGAGACGTCGATGACGGTCTTGGCCCGACCCGGGCTCGCGGTCATCACCATGATCTTGTCGGCGAGCGTCACCGCCTCGTCGACGCTGTGGGTGATGAACACCACGGTCTTCTTGTCGACTTCCCAGATGCGCAGCAGCTCCTGTTGCAGGATGGTGCGGTTCTGCTCGTCGAGCGCCGAGAACGGCTCATCCATCAGCAGGACTTCGGGGTCGTTGGCAAAGGCGCGCGCGATCGAGACGCGCTGGCGCATGCCGCCGGAGAGCTGATGGGGGTAGTGATGCGCAAAGCGGGTGAGGCCGGTGCGGTCGAGATAGCGCCCGACCGCTTCCACGATCTCCTGCTTGGGCGCCTTGCGCATCTTCAGGCCATAGGCGGCGTTCTCCCATACCGTCATCCAGGGAAAGATCGAGTCGCCCTGGAACACCATGGAATATTTCGGCCGGCCGGGCGCCGGATCGCTGATCTCCACTTCCCCGCTGGTCACCTGCTCGAGCCCGCCCAGGATGCGCAGCAGCGTGGTCTTGCCGCAGCCCGAAGGCCCCACGATCGCGAAGAACGTGCCTTCCTCGATGTCGAGCGACACGTCGTCGATCGCGACCAGGGAGCGGAACCGCTTGATCAGGTGCTTGATCCGAATCTTCACGTGACGTTGCGGCCGTCCGGCCAGATCGACCGCCGCCGTCATATGTCCGGCTTCCAGCGGATCACCCGGCGCTCGATCTCGTTCAACAACAGGCTGATCGCGAAGCCGATCAGCGCGATCACGAACAGCCCGACATACATTTTGGCGACCGCGAAGGTTTCCCAGGCGCTCCAGATCATGTAGCCGATGCCGCTTTTCGCCCCGACCATCTCGGCGACCGCGATCAGGATCAAGGCGAGCCCGGCCCCGAGCTTCACCCCGGTCATGATGAACGGCAGCGCGCCGGGGAGCGCGATGGTGCGGAACGTATCCCAGGGCGACGCCTTGAAGCTCTTGCCGACGTCCAGATAGATCTCGTTGATCTGCAGCACGCCGGCGGTCGCGTTGATCGCCATCGGATAGAATACGCCGATCGCCACCATCATCACTTTCGACATTTCGCCGAGCCCGAAGATCAGCAGGATGAGCGGCAGCAGCGAGCTTTTGGGGATCGGATAGGTCGCCACGATGAGTGGATCGACCAGCGCCCGGACCGGCCGCCAGATCCCCATGGCGATCCCGATCACGATCGCCGGCACGCCGCCGATGAGGAAGCCCAGGACGATCCGCTGCAGGCTGATCAGCACGTTCTCGGTGAGCTCGCCGGATCGCGCCATCTCGACGAGCTTGGCGATGATCGAGCTCGGCGCCGGGAAAAAACGTGTGTCGATCAATCCGGCGTCGGCCGCCAGCTCCCAGGCCAGCAAAAGGCCGAGCGGGGAGACGATGCTGAGGATCCGGTCGCGCCGTCGCGCCGCGAGCCGCGCCTCTTCGCCGACGTCGACGGTGCGGGTCGCCGGCTTGGCGACGTCGACCAGGTCGGAAGCGCTCATCGCCGTCCTCTCCCTGCAGCAATGAGGCTGTTATAGAGCGCGCAAAATCACCGCACCAGATCGATCGCCGCCGCGCCGCGGGAAAGAGATTTCCCCGGGTCGTCCCTGCGAAAGCAGGGACCATACGCCGTGCCCCCTCGATCGGCTGCGACGTATGGGTCCCGGCTCCCTAAGCGCGTTTACGCGCGTCTTCGACACGCTATGGGCCGGAACGACGCAGTTGTGTGCATTCGCCGCGGCGCGAGCTCAGCTCGCCGGCGCCATGGTGCGCGGAGCGATGTCGCGGGCATGCAGGGCCATCGCGATGAGCGCCGAGCCGCCGAAGATCATGTTGATGCCGACCACGAGCCCGATGGCCCAGGCCGCGGTGCCGGGCAGCCCGATCAAGATGATGGCGGCCAGGATCAGATCGACGACGCCGCTCGCCAGCATCCAGCCCCAGCGCCCCGACAGCTCGCGCTTGTGCTCGAGCGCGTACATGATGGAGGCGACGCCCTCGATCGTGAAGAACACGATGAGGATCAAGGTGAGCGAGAGCACGCCGCTGAGCGGCCAGGCGAGCAGCACGATGCCGGCGCCGATTCCCAGCACCGCCGAGAGCAGCGACCACCAGAAGCCGGGCGCCCCGCGCATCCAGAAGGTGGTGATCAGGCCGAGGATGCCGCTGATGAGAAAGAGCCAGCCGACGAGGATTTCAACCGCCAACGTGGCGATCGGCGGCACCACGATCGCGATCAGGCCGAGCACGACTAGAACGATGCCCTCGACCAGAAAAAGCACCCAGTGCTCGTGCAGCGATGCCGCCACCGCGCGCTGGATTCGCTCGATATTGGGTTGATTCATCGTCATGGCAGGCCTCCTTGGGATTGCCGCGCAGCCGAAATGAGATTCGACGGTCAGATATCGATAGTCGGGTTGTGGCCGCGAGCTCTATCGCTCACATGAAACGCGCGCGATGGAGTCGCGGTTCCGGCAGCAACATCACGCGATGCACCCATCCTCACGAATCGGTCGCGTGGCCGCAACTATACCCGAAATTCGCCCTTCAGGGAGGTACGGCGTTTCACTCCCTCGCTCCGAAGGGCAGAGGGTGGGGATTATGATGTATCAGTATCGCTCAGGACGCTTGCTGGCGTCCGGTCGGCGGACTTGCGTCCATGCCTTCGTCTTGGCCCGCGCGCTCCTCGCCGGCACCCATTTCGGCGCTGGCCGCATCCGCCAGTGCGCGCCCGATCATCACCAGCAGCGGCCCGGCCAGCGCCGCTTGCTGCAGCCGGTCGGCGATATCGGCGATCGTTCCGGCGATGACCTTCTGCTCCGGCCGCGTCGCCGAGGCCACCGCGATGGTCGGCGTCTCGCCCGGAAGGCCGTGTGCCATCGCGGTGTCGGCCAGCTCGCGGATGGTCTTGCCCGGCATATAGACGATCGTGGTCGCGGTCGGATCGGCGAGGCTTTGCCAGTCGATATCCGCCGGCAGACGGCCATCGGCCGCATGGCCGGTGACATATTGCACGCGTCGCGAAACCTTCCGGTGGGTCAGCGAAATACCCAGACGGCTGGCGGCGCCCTGGGCGGCGCTGATGCCCGGCACCACCTCGACCGCGATGCCGGCAGCCCGGCAGGCATCGATCTCCTCGCTGGCGCGGCCGAAGATCATCGGGTCGCCGCCCTTGAGCCGCACCACGCGCTTGCCGGCCTTGGCGAGCGAGATCATCAGCGCATTGATCTCATCCTGCTTGCACGAGGGGCCGTAGCCGGTCTTGCCGACCAGCATCTTCTTGGCCTCGCGGCGGGCGAAATCGAGGACGCCCGGGGCCACCAGGTCGTCGATCAGGATCACGTCGGCGGACTGCAGCGCGCGCACCGCCCGCAGTGTCAGCAGCTCGGGGTCGCCGGGGCCGGCGCCGACCAGGGTCACCGAGCCGTGCTCGGCGGCTGCGCTGCCTTTGCGCGTGAGCGCCATATAGGCCTCGAAGTCGGCGGCGGCCGGCTCGCGGTCCGGATGGGTCACCGCCTGCGCGGTGAACACCTGCCAGAAACGGCGCCGCGCCGGAAACGACAGGCCGGAGGATTGCACCGCTCGGCGCCAGCGCCGCGCCGCCGCCGCCCAGCGGGCGAAGCCGAGCGGGATCAGCGCCTCGAGCTTGGCGCGGATCGCCTGCGCGAACACCGGCGCCGCTCCATCGGTCGAGATGCCGATGACCAGCGGCGAACGGTTGACGATCGAGCCGAAGGAGAAATCGCAGAAGGCCGGCTTGTCGATCACATTGACCGGGACGCCGGCGGCGCGCGCCGCGGCGGCAAACGCCCCCGCTTCGTCATCGCTCGCGAAGGCGCCGACCGCGATGGCCGCGCCGGCGAGATCGACCGGCTGCCAAGTGCGCGCGTGGATGGTGATCGCGTTGACCGCGTTATCCGAATGTTCGGAGGTCGGCGGCTCGGCTGCAGCCGCGCGCAGCTCCTCGGAGGCGTCCGCGGCGAACACCTCGACTTTGGCGCCGGCGGCCGCCAGCAGCTCCGCCTTCCACGCTGCGGCCGCGCTGCCGCCCGCGACCACCGCGCGCCTGCCGGCAAGGCCGAAGAAGACCGGCAGCCGCGCCAGCGGTTCCATGCGCGGCGTGCGGCTCTCAGAGGGGATGCGCGATGCGCTCATCAACGATGATCCTTTTCAGCTCCGGCAGGCACGAACCGCAATTCGTGCCGGCACGCAGCGTCCGGCCGATGTCTCCGACACTGGTTGCGCTCCCGCTGGTGACGGCCTGGCGCACGGCGGCGAGCCCAACCTGAAAGCAGGCGCAAACGACCGGCTCGGTCTCCGCAATATAGTCGCAAGCTCCGGCTTTCGATATCCGTCGCCCGCCGTCTTCCGCTGCCGCCGCCAGCCCGGCCAGGTCCCATTGCGGTGCCGCCTCTGCTGCCGGCGCCAGGCAGAGGCAACCGTCGAGATGGCCGTCCACGAAGGCCGCCGCGCGGTAGACGGGGCCGTCGAGCTGTTCGGCCAGCCGCGCCTCCGGCCCCAGCCAGCGGTAGGCGAAATCGTGCCAAAACAGGGGACCTCGGCTGGTCGCCAGCCGATATTCCACCCCCTCGGCCACCGCGACCCTGGCCCACCAGGTCCCCGGCGGCAGCGTTACGGTGGCCTGCGTCCGGGCGAAGCCGGCAAGCGCGAAATCGACCGGTGCAATGGTGGCCGGCGTGGCCTTGGCCTCGGGCTGGCCCGAATAGGGGTCGGTGCGCGCCGAAACCAAATCGCCGACGCGGGCGCAGGACGCCGTCTCGGCGCTCCAATGGATCGGCACGAACAGCGAGCCCGGCCGCTGGTTACCGCTGACCACGACCTTGAGGATGCAGGCGCCGTGCGCGCTCGAGACCTGGGCAAAGCCGCCATCGGCGACGCCCATGGCGGCGGCATCCGACGGATGCACCTCGACGAAGGGCTCTGCCAGATGAGCCGCCAGCCGCGGGCTTTGGCCCGAACGCGTCATGGTGTGCCACTGGTCGCGAATCCGTCCGGTATTGAGCCGGAACGGGAAAGCGGCGGAGGTGGCTTCTTGCAGGGCAGGCGGCTCGGGCGGCACGAACCTGGCCTTGCGGTCGGGCGTGAAAAAACCGCCTGCGCCAAAGAAACGCTTTTCGCTCGCCTGCGCGCCCGGCTGGGCGTCCGCGCGCACCGGCCACTGCACCGGCTCGAGCGCGTCGTAGTCATGGTCTGAAATGGTCGCCAGGCCGCCGATATCGAAATCGCGCGTGCCCTCGTTCTCGAAACCGGACAGCGCCGCATGCTCGCGGAACACATCGGCTTCCGAGCCAAACGAAAAGGCGTCGGCGAAGCCCAGGCGTTGCGCCACCGCCGACACGATCCACCAGTCCGGCTTGGCTTCGCCGGGCGGCGGCAGGAATGCGCGCTGGCGCGAGATGCACCGCTCCGAATTGGTGACCGTTCCGTCCTTCTCGCCCCAGGCGGCGGCGGGCAGAAGCACGTGCGCGCCTGCGTTCACGGTATCGTTGGACAGCACGTTTTCGGAGACGACAAAAAGCTCGAGCTTCTTGAGCGCCGCCCGCATGCCGCCGGCGCGCGGCAGCGACACCGCCGGATTGGTCGCCATGATCCAAAGCGCCTTGATCTCGCCGCGCTCGATCGCCTCGAACATCGCCACGGCCTTGCGGCCTTCCCGCGTCGCGATGCGGGGCGCGTTCCAGAAGCGGCGCACGCGATCGACCTCCTCCAGGGAGAAGCCCATATGGGTGGCCAGCTGATTGGCGAGCCCGCCCACCTCGCGGCCCCCCATGGCATTGGGCTGTCCGGTGAGCGAGAACGGTCCCATGCCGGGGCGTCCGATCCGCCCGGTGGCGAGGTGGCAATTGATGATGGCGTTGACCTTGTCGGTGCCCTGCGCCGATTGATTGACGCCTTGCGAAAAGGCGGTGACGGTGCGCGCGCTGGCGTAGAACAGGCTGAAGAAGTGGTCGATATCGGCTTGCTCCACGCCGCACAGGCGGGCGGTCGCCGGCACATCGGGAGCGATCGCGCGCGCCCGCGCCAGCGTTTCGGCAAAGCCGGTGGTGTGCGCCTCGACGTAGGCCGCATCGAGCGCGCCGCGCTCGGCCAGATGGACCAGGAGCCCGCAGAACAGCGCCGTGTCGGTTCCGGGCGCAATGGGGAGAAACAGGTCGGCCTCCTGCGCCGTCACGGTCCGGCGCGGATCGATGACCACGATGCGGGCGCCGCGTTGCGTCTTGCCGCGCATGATGCGCTGGAACAGCACCGGATGGCACCAGGCGGCATTGGAGCCGACCAGCACGATCAGGTCGGCGAGATCGAGATCCGCGTAGCTGCCCGGCACGGTGTCGGCCCCGAAGGCGCGGCGCTGACCGGCGACCGAAGAGGCCATGCAGAGCCTTGAATTGGTGTCCACATTGGCCGAGCCGATGAATCCCTTCATCAGCTTATTGGCGACGTAATAATCTTCGGTGAGGAGCTGGCCGGAGAGATAGAAGGCGACCGCGTCGGGCCCGTCGCGCTCGATGATCGCCCGAAATCCGCCGGCGACGCGGCCGAGCGCTTCCGTCCAGCTGGAGGGTGCCAGCGCACCGTCCGTCCGCCGCAGCATGGGCCGGAGCAGGCGACCCGCGAGGCCAAGCGTCTCGCCCAGCGCCGAACCCTTCGAGCAGAGCCGTCCGAAATTCGCCGGATGGGCGGGATCGCCGCCGATCGCGGCGCTGCTGCGTCCGTCCGGCTGCGCCAGCAGGCCGCAGCCGACCCCGCAATACGGGCAGGTCGTGCGCACCGTGGGGGCGTGCTGCGTCAGGGCGTTCATGCCTGGCCCGCGGGTTGTGCTAGCGAGATCGCGTTTGAGTTTTGTTGCTTGGCGCGGCGATGCCGAATCCCTCCCCCTGCAAGGGGGCGATCGCATGTGACCAAACCAGCGCGCTCTCCGTTCTTGCCTCCCCCTGCAAGGGGGAGGTCGACCCGCAAAGCGGGTCGGGAGGGGGTCCCGCCTCTCAGCGTGTTCGGCGTTTGTGGCCGGGACCCCCACCCGTCTCGCTTCGCTCGCCGACCTCCCCCTTGCAG
>DASXXS010000082.1:0-11310 GCA_036502925.1 Xanthobacteraceae bacterium | reverse complement strand
CGGTTGAGCAGGGCCGCCGCCGTCATGATCCAGCCGTTGATGCAGTAGCCGCATTGCGGCACCTCTTCCTCCACATAGGCCTTCTGGATCGGGTGCGGCTTCTCGGGTGTGCCGAGCCCGGCCAGCGTCACCACCTTGCGGCTGCCCACCGCCGAGAGCGGCGTGACGCAGGAGCGCACCGCCTGGCCGTCGATATGCACCGTGCAAGCGCCGCATTGCGCGAGCCCGCAGCCGAAGTGCGGATTGTTAAGGCCAAGATCGTTGCGCAAAGCGTAGAGCAGCGGCATGTCCGGATCGGCATCGATCGTGTGGGCGCTGCCGTTCACGTCGAGGGTTATGCGTGCCATGGGTGCATGTCTCCCTGGGATGGCGCTTCATGAGAGGCGGATCGATGCGCCTGCGCGCACGTTCCGCCGGACACGGTTATGCGACCGTGATTGGGACTGGCCCCAAGGGTAGTCTAAGCCCATGTGCTTGGAAACACCCCCTGCGGCGATAGCAGCCCGGACCGTCGGGTCAGCCGGCCGGTGCGTCCGCGGCCAGCGCCCGCACGGCGTGGAGGAGGGCCAGGACTCGCTCCTGCGAGATGTTCCGGGTGATGAAAACCAGGCGGCTGGTGTGGTCTGCGTCCGGCCAGGACGCGAGCTCGAGCGGCGGATGCGCCAGGTGCTGCACGATCTGGACCAGAACCGGGCCGCTGCAGCCGACCACATTGAGAAAGCCTTTTGCGCGCAACAGGTCGCTGCCGCGCAGCGCGATGAGGGTCTCCATGGCGCGCTCGAACGGCTGCCAGGCGAGCGGCGCGGTTTCGCTCAACACAAAGCTCAGGATGCCGTCGCTGTGCCGGGTCTCGCTGATGAAACCCGCATGCGGCGGCCCGTTCGGTTCGGCTTCGATCAGGTGGCGCGGATCGAGTGCCCCGCCGATGGCGGTATCGATCGGCGCGTGTCCATTGAGCTCGCGCAGGCGCGCAACCAGTTGCGTGGTCGCTTCGGGCGCGCAGAGATCGGTCTTGGAAATCACCAGGCGGTCCGCCAGGATGACCTGCTTGCGGGCTTCCGCCGACCAATCGAGCGTGGCGAGGCCGCAGCCGGCATCGACGACCGCGACCACCACCTCGACGAAGAATTCCCCGCCCAGCGCCCGGTCGGTCGCGAATGTCTGCAGGATGGGTCCCGGATCGGCGAGCCCGCTGGTTTCGATCATGACCCGGCCGAACCGCGGCAGCGCGCCGGTTTCGCGCTCGGCCACCAGGCGGCGCAACGCAAGCTGCAGGTCGGAGCGCGTCGTGCAGCACAGGCAGCCGTTGCCCAGCAAGGTCACTTCGTCGGTGCTCGCGCGAACGAGCGCATCGTCGATGCCGACCGCGCCGAATTCGTTGATCACGACCGCGGTGCCGCGTCCCTCCGGGGTCTGCAGAAAGCCCCGCACCAGCGTGGTCTTGCCGGCACCCAGAAAGCCGGTGACGACCGTCACCGGAATGCGCGCGCCGCGCGCATGCTTGAGCTTTCGTCCGAACGGACCGGCAGCGCGCGAAGGGAACAGATCGAGCATTCAGCAACCGGTTGGTCGTAGGGGCGGCCCTTGTGGCCGCCCAGCAGCGCTGCGGGCGCCCACAAGGGGCGCCCCTACGGACAGCTCCCTCAAAAATCCATCTCCAGGATGTAGAGGCCGCCGGCGAAGCGGTCGACCGTGTAGACGATTTCGCGCTCGTCCACGAACACGTCGTTCATCTGGATGCTCTTGGCCGGCGACATCGGGGGCGCCGGTGCGATGAAGGTGCCGACCTCCTTGGGCTGAAACGGATTGGAGATATCGTAGGCGCGCAGGCCCCCGTTGAAGAACGTGCCGAGCACGATCTGGTCGGAATGCCAGGCCGTCGGCCGCGGCGTGTTCTCATGGATGTTGTGCGCCCCGAAGCGGCCGCCGCGGTTGGCATAGCCTTCGGGACTCGGCAGCGGGCAGGTCGCGATCGGCAGCGGATGCTTCTCGTCGCGCGCATCGAGAATCCAGATCAGCTTCGGCCAGTCGGCGGCATTGTCAATGGTGGATTCGTCGGTCACGATCATCAGCTTGCGATCGAACAGCGGCAGCACCGTGTGGGTGAAGCCGGTATAGGGCGGCGAGTTGTCCCAGCGGCTGACCGGCTTGGGCTTCGATTTGTCGGAAATGTCCATGATGAACATCCCGGCATCGATATAGCCGAGATAGCAGCGGTCGGGGCGGTCCGGATAGACATTGGTGTTGTGGGCGCGGTTGCCGCGGTCCAGGAGCGGCTTGGGATGGCGCTCGGGCGGCGGCGCGCTGTCGCCCACCCGCGTGCCGGGCAGCCACCAGCGGCCGACCTCGACCGGCTTGGCGAGATTGCGCACGTCGAAGATGCGGTAGAACTGATCGTCGTTGGGATGCGTGGGCGTGAAGTCGGGCGCGCCGGCGGAGAGATGGATATATTCGCCGTCGCAGAACCAGAGCTGATGCACGCCGCGCGAATGCGGGCCGGAACAGTCGAAGAAGGCGATCGACTTCGGCGTCTCGGGCACAGAAATGTCGAACAGCTCGAAACCGGCGGGCTTGAGCCCGACCTTCTGGGTCTGGTAGGCGACCGCCATCACATTGTCGGTGACCTCGAGCGAGTTCGAGCGCATATGGCTTTGCGGCAGATCGGTCTGCACCACCACTTTCGGCTTGCGTGGATCGGAGACATCGACGCCGGTGAAGTTCTTCGGCGCGCTCTCGTGGGCGAGCCAGAGGATGCGGCGGCCGTCCGGCGCGATCTGGATCGACATGCCTTCGCCCATGCCGCCGAATCCCTGCAGCTCATGCTGGGCGAGAAGCTTGAAATTCCAGGCGACCGGCTCGTAATTGCCCTTGGCCAACGGGCTCGTATCGGCAACCGACATGTCTTGCTCCTTGCAACTGTGCGGGCAGCCCTTAGCGTGTTTTGCCGAAGGATGAAATGGGGCAGGCTTGGCATATCTCGTAGCCCGGATGGAGCGCTTGCGTAATCCGGGAGCGCCGTTCCCGCATTACGCTGCGCTCCATGCGGGCTACAGGCTACAGACTACAGACTACAGGCTGCGGGTTACAGGCTGCGGCCTACGCGCTCGCCTTGGCCCACAAATCCGGCCGCAGCGTCTTTTTCCAGTCCGGAATGGCAGCGATGAGCTTTTGCCGCAGCAGGATGTCCGCCTGCTCGCGCAGATAGGGCTCGAGGTCGGCGGGCGAGCCCGGATTGACCTCGACCAGCGCCAGCGCCTTGGCGAGCGTTTCGCGCGGCACGCTGTAGCCTTTCGCGGTGTAGAAGGCATGGATCGCGTCCGCCACCTTGGCGGGATTGTCCTTGAAATCGCGGGCGATGTCCTGCCAGGCCTTCAGGTAGGCGACGACGGTGTCGGGGTTGCGGGCGACGAAATCCGGCGTCGCGGCCATCAGCACCGGCATCCGGTCCACGTTCCAGAAATCCATGATTGCCGTGGCGATGCCGTCGGCTTCCGCGATCGAATTGTAGGGCTCGACATTGACCATGGCGTCTACGGTCTTGGCCGCCAAGGCGGCCACCATGTTGTTGACGTCCATGCGGACTTCCTGGAAGTCGCCCTTCTTCAACCCGTGCGCCGGCACGACCGTATCCATGAACACATTGGCCATGGAGGAGCCGGTCTGGCTCGCGATCTTCAATCCCTTGAGCTGCTCGACCTTGCTCAGGCCAAGCTCCCGGCGCGCCATGATGCGCACGGTCTTGCCGACCTCCTCGATCCGCATCAGGCCGACCAGATCGCCCTTGTCGACGCCGATGATGAAGGATTGGCCCGCATAGGTGCCGAGATCGACCTGGCGCGCCACCATCTGCTGCATGGTCAGATTGCCCGAGGCGACGGCAAATTCCTGGAACTTGATACCGCGCCGCTCGAGCGCGCCCGACTGCAGCAGATAGTAGGTCGGCATTCCCCAGATGTTGGTCTGGTAGCCCTGGCGGATCGCCTCGAGCGCGCGCGCCGGACGCGGGCGCAGGCCGCCGGCCAGCACGCCGGCCGCAGCGGCGGTCAGGCACTGCCTGCGGGTCATTCCGGCTTGGCGGATCCTCATCGCTCGCCCTCCTTCATGCTGTCCTGGTTTGCGCCGGTTATCTGCGCGTCGTGGCCGAGCTGCCGCAGCAGCTCTTTCTGAAACGCCAGAAAGTCCATGCTGAGCGGATCGCGCGGCCGCGGCAGCGTGATCGGCACCCGCGCCTTCACGGTTCCGGGATGCGGCGTCATGACGATGACGCGATCCGCCAGATAGACGGCTTCCGCCACATTGTGGGTCACGTAGATCACGGTCTTGCGCGTCTCCCGCCAGACATCCGCCAGCAGGCGCTGCATGTCGTCGCGCGTGAGTGCGTCCAGCGCGGCGAACGGTTCGTCCATCAGCAGCACCGAGGGATTGTAGGCAAGCGCGCGCGCGATGGCGACCCTTTGCTGCATGCCGCCGGAGAGATGGTGCGGATAGGCGCCGGCAAATTTCTCGAGCTTGACCAGCGCGAGCTGCGCCAGGGCGACCCGCTCGCGCTCGGCCTTGGGCATGCCCTTCATCTCCAGCCCGAAGGCGACATTGCCGAGCGCGGTCCGCCACGGAAACAGCTGGGCGAAATCCTGGAACACGATGCCGCGGTCCATGCCGTGACCGCTCACCGCCTTGCCGCCGATGCTGATCTCGCCGCCGGTCGGCTTGAGGAAGCCGGCGATGAGGTTGAGCAGCGTCGTCTTGCCGCAGCCCGAGGGACCGAGCAGGCAGAGGAACTCGGACGCCTCGATGTCGAAGCTGACGCCGCCGAGACCCGCCACACCGCCGTTCGGCGTGTCGTAGACGAGCGACACATCGCGGACCTCGATATGGGGCATTGCGGCGTCCCCGGCTGGCGGGGATCAAGCCCGCAGGAATTCCGCAATGGCGGGATCGGCCGTGAGGCGCGCCAGGTCCTCCGCGGTCGGCAGCTGCGGCTTGTCACGCTGCGCATTGACCATGCAGAGAAAGCCGAGCGGCTCGCCCTGGGTGGCGCGGAACTGATGCCAGGTGAGCGGCGGGACGGTGACCAGATCGCGCGTTTCCAGCGCTCTCACCTCGCGGCCGACCAGGCAATGGCCGCGCCCGCGCAGGATCAGCACCGCGTGCATGTGCTCGTGCCGCTCGAGCGTCGAGAAGCCGCCGGCGGCGACCTCGAAATAGCGCAGTTCGCCGCGCAGCTCGGGATCGGAGAACAGCACCTGCCGGGTGATCGATTTGAACAGCGCCCGATCGTCTTCCTTGTAGGGAAGCTCAGCCACGCCCTCCCAGCGGTAATCGCTGTGCGCCCGGCGGTGGACCGGACGGTCGCCGCTGGTCTTGCTTTCGGGCGCTTTGCCTTCAGACAATTTGCGATCAGCCAATTTGCCGTCAGCCATGTTGCGGTCAACCATGTTGCCGTCAATCCTGGCGAAATCTCCGCACTTCAGTGACGAAAGCGGAAGTCGCCTCGACCAGTCGCGCGGGCGCCTCGAGCAGCGCGCCGCCGATCAGCAACATGACGTCGACGCCGTAGAAATCAAGCATTTCCGGGACCCGATCGCGGGTCATGCCGCCGGCCGGCACCGGCACGCACGGACGCAATCCATGCCAGTCCTGCAAGGCCGTCGCTGCCAGGTGCCGGCAGGTTTCCGGCGAATAGCCGAAGCGTCCCCCGTGGTTGGGGAATATCACCGCATCGGCTCCCAGCATCCGAAACAGCTTCCCGAACAGGAGCGGCGGCGCGATCGCGGCCCCCGCCATTGTGGGATGCGCGAGGAACGCAATGTCTGAATGCTCGCGCACCAGCCGGTGAAAATTGGCGAGCCCGGCGATCATCGGCGCCGCCATCACAGTATCGATGCCGGCGCCGCGCGCGACCTCGATCTGCGCCCGCATGGTATCGAGGTCGCCCGACAGGCTCGGCACATAGTGGGTGGCGGTCGGCCGGGCGACGCCATGTATTGCATTCGCAATCGCCTCGACCCGCTCGGCAAACGGCGAATAGGCCTGGTCGGCGAGGCCATGGTCGTCCTTGATGTAGTCGATGCCGCCCTGCGCAAATCGCCGCGCCAGCTCCGCAAGCTTGGCCGAGGACAGGCCCTGCGGCTTGAGGGCCGAGCAGGTCAGGGCCCGCGCCGGCGCCCCGACGCGGTGCCGCAGCCCGTGCAGGCCGTGGCGCGGGCCGGCGAACGCCGCCGTGAGCTCGCCCGGAAGCTCGACGTCATGCAGGGCGACATCGGCGTGCAGGGACGTATTGCCGAACAGCATGTTGATGAGCTGGCCGGGATCGTGCCCGATGGTCTCGCCGGCAAGGGCGATACGCACCTCGAACAGGCCGCCGGCCTTTTCCACGATGGCCGTCACGCGGCCGACGATCTGCGCGCGGACGAATTCGTCGGCGATGGCCGCGACCGGCATTTCCACGCTTTGCTCGATCGCGATGGCGCGGGCGCGCTCCTCGATCGAGCGCGCGTCGCCGCGCACGTGATAGATCGCTTCCAAAACGGGATGCACGTAAGCCAGCCCCCGACCGGTTCAGCTCGCGGCCGGCTCGGCCCTGGATCGATCCACCAACGATCGATCCAACAATCGATCAGCGCCCCGGATAGCCCAACATGCGCTGATTGAGGGGACCGAAAAATCGTCCGCGGCGCCACCAGCGGCCCGCCTGATCGGCAATGACCGTGCCGGCGAAAAGCACGCCCACCACGCACAGCCAGATCACGAAAATGGCGAGCAGCACCAGAAGAATCACCACCGTGAGAACAACGAATGCCGGCGCCAGCACGATGATCCCGAACATTTCGAGTCTGGGATCATAGGAGCGGCGGGCCCGGCGCTGCTCGATCGAGTTCATCGATGCGGCCAGCATCGATCTCCAAACCGCAATCGGCGAGGCGATCTCGGGTTCGGCAAATCGCTTGGGGCGACGCGGCGTTTGTGGCTGGACCATCTTCAAAGTTCCCGTTCGCTTACGAGTGGATCCGCACGATCAACGCGAGTAAACCACAAGCTTGGTTTGTGACACCTTGACTAAAAAGGATTATCTTTAGCGGTCATCCTTTTATCAGCGGACACCCTTTTATCTACGTCAATAATACCCGATTCGGGCCGTTTCCGGGCACTTATTCGTTCGCCGTCCCCACCATGCCCCAGCGCAGGACGGTGGCGCGCTCGAGCGCGCCGAACACCAGGCGCTCGAACGAAAGGCCGATCGCCCCGATGACCGCCAGGGAGGCCAGCATCACATCGGCGTTGAGGAACTCCTTGGCGTCATAGATCACCCAGCCCAGGCCCCAGTCCGAGGAGGCGATCATCTCGGCCCCCACCACGGCGATCCAGGACCGCTGAAAGGCTTGGCGCAGCCCGCTGATGATGAACGGGGCCGCCCCCGGCAGCATGACCTTCCAAAACAGCGCGCTTTCGTCGGCCCCCATGGCACCGGCCGCGCGCAGCCAGAGCTGGTTGACGGACCGCACCCCCGACCAGGCATTGAGCACCATCGGGAACATGGCGGCGTAGCAGACGACCAGCACCGCCACGGTGTCGCCGAGGCCGAACCAAAGGATGAAGACCGGCACCCAGGCCAGTGACGGGATCGGCATCAGGGCGCTCACCAGCGGCAGGAAGAAGCCTTCCACCGCCCGCAGGCGGCCCATCAGGATGCCGAGCGGCAGGCCGATGACCACCGCCAGCGCGAGCCCGGCCAGCAGGCGCGACAGGGTATAGAATGCGTGCCGGAGCATGCTACCGTCGGCCAGCATATCGAGCAGCGTTTCGGCCACCTTGGGCAGGACGGGCAGCAAAGCCCTGGGAAAGAGACCGCTGCGCGCAATCGCCTCATAGGCTGCGGCCGCCGCCAGCAGCGCCAGCATCCCGCGGACGAACGAGCGCGTGCGTTGCCGGCTCATGCCGCCATCATGCCCCAGCGGATGACGGTCGTTTGCTCGAGCCGCCGGAACACCACATTCTCGAGCAGCAGCCCGATCGCTCCAATGACCACGATTCCGGCCAGCATCACGTCGGTGTCGAGGAACTCGCGCGCTCCGAAGATGAGCCAGCCAAGCCCCCAGGGCACGGCGGCAAGCAGTTCGACCACGACCAGGATGCGCCAGGCCTGCGCCAGGCCGAGCCGCAGGCCGGCCAGGATGTAGGGGAGCGCTCCCGGCAGGATCACTTGCCGGAACAGCCGGCCCTCGTCGGCGCCCATCGCTTGCGCGGAGCGCACCCAGATTTCCTTGACGGCCTTCACGCCGGTCCAGGTGTTGAAAACGATCGGGAAGGTGGAGACGAACCCGACCAGCAGGACCGCCGAGACGTTGCCGAGCCCGAACCAGAGCAGGAACAGCGGCGCATAGGCGACGCCCGGAATCGGGGCCCCGATGCTGACCAGCGGCAGGAGCATGTCCTCGGCCAGGCGCGAGCGTCCCATGGCGATGCCGAGCCCGACCCCCACGGTCGCGGCCAGCCCGAAGCCCGCCAGCAGCCGCAGCAGGGTCTCGGCCGCATGGCGCGGAAGAATCCCCGCGAGCGTCAATCGCACCAGCGCGGCGGCCACGTCCTCGAGCGGAGGAAACAGCCGCGGGGGAAAAACGCCGAGATGCGCGGTGATCTCCCAGAGCGCGCCCACCACCAGGAACGGCAAGGCGGTCCGCGCGACGCTACGCCAGCCGGTCTGTGCGCCATATGGGTCTCGCGCCCGACCCGGCGCTGTCCTTAAGGCTGATCGACGCTCGGAGACGGTCTCCTGCATCGCGGGCCGCATCTCGGTTGCTCGAGCCGGTTGCCCGGGCCGGTTGGTCGAAGCTTGGCGAAACCTATAGGGTCCTCGCGCGTGATCCGGCAAGCCGGCAGGGCAGGCCAGGGCGGCGCTGTTGAAGCGCCGGCGATACTGTCATAAAGCGCAGCACAGCAGCGCACACGCAATCCCCCAAGGAGAGCCATATGGCCAGGAACGGGCAAAAGATCGGCTGGATCGGCATGGGCCGCATGGGTTTTCCCATGGCGGAGCGGCTGCTCAAGGCCGGCTACGATCTCTCCATCTGGAACCGCACGCGCGCCAAGGCGGAGCCGCTCGCCGCCAAGGGCGGCAAGGTGGTGGACAAACTTGCCGATCTGGCCGGGATGGACGTGGTGTTCTCGATCGTGTCGACCGGCAAGGACCTCGAGGAAGTCTATTTCGGCAAGGACGGCGTGGCCGGCGGCGGCAAGGGCAGGGTGCCGAAAATCCTGGTCGATTGCTCGACCATCGCGGTCGCGGAATCGGCCGCGATCCGCGACCGCCTGCGCAAGCTCGGCGGCGACTTCGTGGCGTCGCCGGTGAGCGGCAATGCCAAGGTGATCAAGGCCGGCAAGCTGTCGGCGGTGGTCTCCGGCCCCGAGCCGGCCTGCCGGGCCGTGATGCCGATGATCGAGGTGTTCGCCCCGCAGGGCGTCTCCTATGTGGGCGAGGGCGAGCTCGCGCGCGTGTGCAAGATCGCGCACAATGTCATGCTCGGCGTGGTCATCGAGAACCTGATCGAGATCACGCTCCTGGCCAACAAGATGGGCGTGCCGCGCCATGCCTTCCTGTCATTCATGAACAACAGCGTGATGGGCTCGATGTTCACACGCTACAAATCGCCCGCTTTGGTCAATCTGGACTGGACCACGACGTTCACGCCCGAGCTGCTGCGCAAGGACCTCGATCTCGGCCTTGCGCTGGGACGCGACTGGGACGTCGTCATGCCGGTGACGGCCGCTGCGCGCGAGATGCTGCAGAGCCATTTCGGCGCCGCGACCCTTAAGGACAACCCCGACGAATATCTCCAGAAGGACTTCGCGGCCCTGATGGAGACCATGGGCCTCGCCTCCGGCATGCAGCTCGAAAGCGAGAACCAGAACGTGCCGACCGGATTGGAGTAACTTGATCCTTTTCCCGGACGCAGTGCGCCGCAAAGCGCTGCACTGCAGAGCGGGATCGTTACGAACGCCAGAGTCTGGAACGGTCCCGGGTCGAGCCCGGGACAAGAGCGCAGGGAGTCTTCAAAACGTGCTGAGCGCTGAAAACAACCGGCTGCTCACGGAGGTCGGTCCGGGCACGCCGATGGGCAATTACCTGCGGCGCTACTGGATGCCGATCGGCGGCGCCACCGAATTCGATCAGACCGCGATCAAGCCGATGCGGCTCTTCGGCGAGGATCTCGTTCTCTACCGGGACCGCGGCGGCACGTTCGGCCTCATCGACCGCCAATGCCCGCACCGGCGCGCCGATCTCGCGCTGGGATTCGTCGAGGAGACCGGCATCCGTTGCCACTATCACGGCTGGCTGATGGACGCGGCCGGGCGCTGCATCGAGCAGCCCTACGACGACATCGCCAACCCGTCGAGGCGCGGCCGGGATCGCTGCAAGACGCGCGCCTATCCGGTCAAGCAAGCCGGCGGCCTGCTATGGGCCTATCTGGGGCCGGAGCCGGCGCCCGAGCTGCCGGTCTGGGAGCCGTTGACCTGGTCGAACGGCTTTGCCGAGATCGTGATCTCGGAAGTCCCCTGCAACTGGTTTCAGTGCCAGGAGAACTCCTGCGATCCGGTGCATTTCGAATGGATGCACGAGAACTGGGGCACCCGCCTCAAGGGCGAGCCCGGCCCCGACGCGCCCCGGCATCTCAAGCTCAAGTTCGAGGAGTTCGAGCACGGCTTCCTCTACAAGCGCGTGCGCGAGGGCGCCGACGAGACCGACACCAACTGGACGATCGGCCGCGTGGCGCTGTGGCCGAACGGATTCTACCTCAGCGATCATTTCGAATGGCGGGTGCCGATCGACGATCAAAACACGCTCAGCGTCTGCTGGTTCTACACGCGGGTGCCGCGCGAGCGGCAGCCTTATGTGCAGGGGCCGATTCCGACCTGGCATGGCCCGATCAAGGACGCGCAGGGGCGCTGGATCTCGAGCCATGTCATCAACCAGGACATCATCGCCTGGGTCGGCCAGGGCACCATCGCGGACCGCAGCCGGGAGAATCTGGGCGCGAGCGATGTAGGCATAACGATGATCCGCAAGCGCTTCTTCGACGAGCTCGCGGCAGTCGCCAAGGGCTCGGAGCCCAAGGGCATCATCCGCAACTCGAACGTCGCGCGATGCGTCGAGTTGCCGAACATGGAGCGCACGCGCTGCGTCGAAGGGGTCACGCTGAAGGACTTCGAGACCATTCCGATCCTCAAGGCGCGCCTGCGCGGCTTCCGCTGGCAATACGGCCAGCCGCCCGAGGTGCGCCGCGCCTTCGAAGAGGCCATCGGCATCGCGAGTTG
>DASXXS010000081.1:0-2536 GCA_036502925.1 Xanthobacteraceae bacterium | reverse complement strand
CTGCCGGCACGATGGCGGGCGCCGGCTGTGCGGCCGCAGGTGCGATGGTAGGCGCCGGTGCGACGGCAGGCGCCGGCGTAACGTCAGGCGCCGGCGTAACGGCGGGCGTCGCCACCGCGACCACGGTCTGTGCCGGGGTTGATTTCGCGGCCGCTGCGCCCGGTGTGGGCACGGGCTTCGGCGGCGATGCGGCGGCGGGCGCCGAGGCCACCACCGGTGCGGTTGCCCTTTGCGCCAGCACGGCGCCAAACACCGCGACGCATACCACGATGGCAAGTGCGCAGGCTGCGGCTGCAAATCGCATCTTGGTCTCACCTCGAAATTTCGGCCGAAACCGTTCCGCTCTGGCCCATAAGTAAGCATTCCCCATGCAAGTCAAGAAGCGTCCCGCAACAGCGTGAAATTACTTGGTAAATTTGGACGCGAAGCGATCCTGCCAGCTGCCCAAAGCGGGCTCGAAAGGGAGCGCCGAAGCGGCGAAAACGGCGCGTGCCACCGCGCGGGCCACCGCATTGGCCGCGCAGGTCCCGAGCTCCGACAGGCCGAGCAGCGGATCGGCGAGCGGCTTGCGCCCGGTCGCCGCGGCGAACACGACATCGCCGTCGAGCGGTGTGTGCACCGGGTAGATCGAGCGGGCGAGACCGGTTTGCGCCATGACGGCAAGCCGCCTCGCCTGTCCTTTGGTCAGCACCGCATCGGTCGCCACCACCACCAGGGTGGTGCTCTCGCGCTCGCTGCCCTTGGTGCGGTGGATGAGCGCTTCGGGCGGCATCGTGGCAGGGATGCCGAGCCCGCCGAATTCGGCGTCCTGTTCGAACGGCGCTGCCCAGAACCAGGGGCCGCCGCCGATCACCACCGAGCCGGCCGCATTGACCGCGGCCAGCGCGCCGACGCCAAGACCGTCGGAGGTCGTCGCCGCAGCCGAGCCGATGCCGCCCTTGAGGTCGAGCGTGGTGGCGCCGAGGCCGGCCCCGACGCTGCCGAGCGCGAATTCGACGGCGGCATTTTCGGCGGCCGCATAGCCCAGCTCCCGGTAGGGGGCGAAGCGGCCCCAGTCCTTGTCGCCGCCGGCGAGCAGATCGAACAGGATCGCGCCCGGCACGATCGGCACCCGGGCGCTGCGCACCGCAAAGCCGCGGCCGTGCTCGCGCAGCCAGGCCTGCATGCCGCCGCCGGCTTCCAGGCCGAAGGCCGACCCGCCCGACAAGGCGATCCCGTCGATGCGCTCGACGGTCGCGGCCGGCTCGAGCATGTCGGCCTCGCGCGTGCCGGGCCCGCCGCCGCGCACATCGATGCTGGCGACCGCCGGCTCCTCGAACACGATCGCGGTGACGCCGGAGCCCAAGCGGTCGTCCTGCGCATGGCCGACCAGAACGCCGGCGACGTCAGTGATAAGGTTGCGTGCGGCCACGATGGTCCTCTGCGCTTGCGCCCAAGCTTAACATCCCCGATCACATCGATGCGATGGCGGTGCGAGCGGCTTGCATTGGGAGCGGCCGCTATCGCATGTAGCGCCATGGCCGCGAATACCACGATTGTCGCCGCGCTGCTGGCGGGGCTGGTGAGCTTTCTGTCGCCCTGCGTGTTGCCGCTGGTGCCGCCCTACCTGGTTTATCTCGCCGGCGCCTCGCTCGAGCGCCTGGCCGATGCCGAGCCGGAGCCGCGGGTCAAGCGCGAGACCATCGTGGCGGCGCTCCTGTTCGTGGCCGGATTTTCCACCGTGTTCGTGGCGCTGGGCGCCGGCGCGAGCGCGATCGGGGCGCTGATGCGCTTCTATTCGAACGAGCTCGCGACGCTGGCCGGGATCGTGATCATCGTGATGGGCCTGCATTTCCTCGGCATCACGCCGATCCGGCTGCTGCAGCGGGAGAAGCGCGTGGAAATGCAAAAGCCGGTCGGGCTGTGGGGCGCCTATGTGATGGGTCTCGCCTTCGCGGCCGGCTGGACCCCCTGCATCGGGCCGATCCTCGCCACCATCCTGGCGATCGCCGCTTCCGAGGCGACGGTGGCGAAAGGCGCCGGCCTGTTGGCGGTCTATTCCCTCGGGCTCGGCCTGCCGTTCATCGCGGCCGCCTTCGCGGTCGAGCCGTTCGCCGCCTTCCTGACGCGTTTTCGCGCCCATATCGGGCATGTGGAGCGGGTCATGGGCGGCCTCCTGGTGCTGACCGGCATCGCCTTTTTGGCGGGCTTCTTCACGCAGCTCAACAATTGGATGCTGGAAGCCTTCCCGGCGCTCGGCCAGATCGGATGACACGAAAAAGCCCGCCCCGAAGGCCGGGGCGGGCTCGATCGTAAGGAAGTCGAGCGGCTTGCCTACTTGATCTCGACGTAGGTGATCTTGCTGCTGCTGGGGTCCTTCTTCCAGACATACATCACGTAGTCGAGGCGGGTGATATCGCCCTTCTTGTCGTAGGAGAGGTCGCCGATCACGGTCTTGAACTTCATGCCGGAATGCATCTTCTCGGCGATCTTCTTGGGATCGAGCGACTTGGCGGCTTCCGCCGCCTCCTTGATGATCTGCACCGCCGCATAGCTG
>DASXXS010000080.1:0-8507 GCA_036502925.1 Xanthobacteraceae bacterium | reverse complement strand
GCGAGCTGCCGGACTTCGGCGAGCATCGCGAGGTGCTGGAAGCCTACCGCATGTTCGCCGACGACCGCGGCTGGCTGCATCGCCTGGAGGAGGCGGTGCGCACCGGCCTGACCGCCGAGGCCGCGGTCGAGCGCGTCCAATCCGACACCAGGGCGCGCATGCTGCGCATCTCGGATCCCTACCTGCGGGACCGCCTGCATGACCTCGACGATCTCGCCAACCGGCTGATGCACCAGCTGCTCGGCCAGGACTATGCACCGGCCCGCGACCGGCTGCCGGAGAATGCCGTGCTGGTGGCGCGCTCGATGGGACCCGCGGCGCTGCTCGAATACGACCGCCGCCGCCTGCGCGGCCTCATCCTGGAGGAGGGCGGCCCCAATTCGCACGTGGCGATCGTCGCCCGCGCGCTCGGCATCGCGGCGGTCGGCGAGATCGCCAATGCCACCGGCATCGCCGATCCGGGCGATCCGGTCATTGTCGACGGCACCTCGGGGGACGTGCACATCCGGCCGACGCCCGACATGGAGGCCGCCTATGTGGAGCGCGTGCGGCTGCGCGCGCGCCGGCAATCGCAATACCTCGCGCTGCGCGACAAGCCGTGCCTGACCAAGGGCGGCGAGCCGATCACCTTGATGATCAATGCCGGGCTGGCGGTCGATCTGCCGCACATCGAGGAGACCGGGGCCGCCGGGGTGGGACTGTTCCGAACCGAGCTCCAGTTCATGGTGGCGGCGACTTTTCCGCGCGCCGCCGAGCAGTTCTCGCTCTACCGCACGGTGCTCGATGCCGCCGGCGAGCGGCCGGTGACCTTTCGCACGCTCGACATCGGCGGCGACAAGGTGCTGCCCTACATGCGCAACGTGGTCGAGGAAAATCCGGCGCTGGGCTGGCGCGCGATCCGGCTCGGGCTCGACCGGCCGGCGCTGCTGCGCAGCCAGATCCGCGCGCTGTTGCGGGCGGCGGCCGGCCGCGAGCTGCGGATCATGTTCCCGATGATCGCCGCGGTCGAGGAATTCGACGAGGCAAAGTCGCTGGTCGAGCGCGAGCTCACCCACCTGCGCCGCCACGGGCACAAATTGCCCGAGCGCGTCGATATCGGCAGCATGGTCGAGGTGCCCTCGCTGCTCTATCAGCTCGACGAGCTGCTCGATCGCGTGGACTTTCTCTCGGTCGGCTCGAATGACCTGGTGCAATTCTTCTACGCGGCCGACCGCGGCAATGCCCGCGTCGCCGACCGTTTCGACCAGATCTCGGTGCCGATGCTGCGGGCGTTGCGCGACATCGCGGAGAGGGGCAAGGCGCACAACAAGCCGGTCGCGGTCTGCGGCGAGCTCGCGTCGCGGCCGATCGGCGCGCTCGCCCTGGTGGCGATCGGATTTCGCTCGCTCTCGCTCGCCCCCTCCGCGGTCGGTCCGATCAAGGCGATGCTGCTCGATCTCGACGTCGGCAAGGTCTCGGCGCTGGTCGCGCCGCTGCTGGCGGGCCCGGCCGGCGGCGTGTCGGTGCGCGATCAGCTCAAGGAATTCGCGGCCGCGCAAGGCCTGCAACTGTGATGCCGCCGCGCGGGCGCAAATCGTGTTGGATGATCGATGCTTCCTGAGCAGAAACTCGACGCGCTCCTGGCGCGCCACCAGATGATCGAGAGCGAGCTCGCGAGCCAGGTCACGCCCGCGACCTATGTGCGCCTGTCGCGCGAGTTCGCCGAGCTCGGGCCGGTGATCGAGGCGATCAAGGCCTATCGCGAGGTGGCCGACGAAATTGCCGGCCTCGAGGCGCTGCTGCAGGATGCCGCGACCGACGCCGAGATGCGCGCGCTCGCGGCGGGCGAGAAGCCCGCGCTCGAGCAGCGCCGCGCCGCGCTCGAGCAACAAATCCGCGTGGCGCTGCTGCCGAAGGACGCGATGGACGAGCGCAACGTCATTCTGGAAATCCGCGCCGGCACCGGCGGCGACGAGGCCTCGCTGTTCGCCGGCAACCTGTTCCGGATGTACGAGCGCTATGCCGCCAAGCAGGGCTGGAAGGTCGAGGTGATCTCGGCCAGCGAAGGCGCGGTCGGCGGCTACAAGGAGATCATCGCCGAGGTGCGCGGCCGCGGCGCTTTCGCCAAGCTGAAATTCGAGTCGGGTGTCCATCGCGTGCAGCGCGTTCCCGACACCGAAGCCTCGGGCCGCATCCATACCTCGACGGCGACAGTCGCGGTGCTGCCGGAGGCGGAGGACATCGACGTCACCCTCAACGAAGCGGATCTGCGCATCGATACGATGCGGGCCGGCGGCGCCGGTGGCCAGCACGTCAACAAGACCGAGTCGGCCATTCGCTTGACCCATATCCCGAGCGGCATCGTCGTCTTCATGCAGGAGGACCGCTCGCAGCATCGCAATCGTGCCAAGGCGATGGCGGTCTTGCGCAGCCGGCTCTACGACCTCGAGCGCCAGAAATACGACGCGGCGCGCGCCGCCGACCGGCGCGGCCAGGTCGGCTCGGGCGACCGCTCCGAGCGCATCCGCACCTACAACTTTCCGCAAGGCCGGGTGAGCGACCACCGCATCAACCTGACCCTCTACAAGCTGCCGCAGATCATTGAGGGCGAGGCGCTGGGCGAGATCATCGACGCGCTTATCACCGAGCATCAGGCCGCTTTGCTGGCCGAGGAAGGCTCGCTGCAATGACGCGAACCGCCACGCTCGGTTCGCGCCCCTCGATTGCGAGCGCGCGCCGCTCGCTGGCGCAATCGTTCCGCCGTCACGGCCTTGCCACGCCTGAGCTCGATGCCCGTGTGCTGGTGGCGCACGCGCTCGGCCTCGACCATGCCGGACTGGCCGCCCAAGCCGCACGCGCACTCACCGCGGGCGAGGCCCATGCGATCGCGGCGCTAGCGGCGCGCCGGCTCGGCCGCGAGCCGGTGGCGCGCATCATCGGCATCAAGGAATTCTGGGGGCTCAATTTCAAGCTCAATTCCGCGACCTTGGTGCCGCGACCGGAGACCGAGACCGTGGTCGAAGCCGCGCTCGACGCGCTTGATGGGTCGCCAGCGCGCGGCGAAGCCCTCAGGGTCGCCGATCTCGGCACCGGCAGCGGCGCGCTCCTGCTGGCGCTGCTTGCGGAATTGCCCGCAGCGCAGGGTTTCGGCACCGACAGGAGCCGGGAGGCGCTCGGCTGCGCCCGCGACAATGCGATCGCGCTCGGGTTTGCCGAGCGGGCCTGGTTCCTCGTCTGCGACTATGGCGCGGCGCTCAAAGGGCCGTTCGACATCGTGGTATCGAATCCGCCCTATGTGGGGCGTGACGACATCGCGGCGCTGGCGCCCGAGGTGCGCGTGTTCGATCCTGCGCTTGCGCTCGACGGCGGACCCGACGGTCTTGATGCTTACCGGGCGATTGCGACAGCCGCGCGGCACTTGTTGTCGCCCGACGGTATCCTCGTGCTCGAGCTCGGGATCGGTCAGCTCGGCGCGGTCGCGGGCCTGCTGGCGGCCGCCGGCCTCGTCGCCGTCGGGGAGCCGCGGCACGATCTGCTCGGCGTTGCCCGCGCGCTCGCGGTCAAGCTCTTGCCATAACTCCTTGCCATGACTCCCCCACATTTCGGAGGTGCAAAAAAGCACTTGGATTGTGGGCCAAGACCGACTAGGTTCCGCTTATGGAATCGACCCGAAACGGTTGAACGCGCCAGCATCGAGGCCCGCAGCGAAGCTCCGGAGAGCCACAGGCGCGTGAGGGGAACAAATCAGGCTGGATGTTCCGGCGGAAGGTTCGCCTCATCGGGGACGAGATGCTTCATCGGTACGGCGCATGTCGCGATCGCTCGTCGGCGCGGGTCGTGTGCCTGAAGCGAGGTGCGCCTCATAGGGGTGGGCAACGCCGCGGCATGGACCGCGGTCCTGGGGTTGCTGCTTCGCGATTACGGAACCTGACGGCGCGGCGAATGGCGAACGACGCCCGCATGATGATGAAGACGCCGCATGACACAGACGCCGCATGATAAGTTTCGTGCTGCTTTAGCCGAGGCTTCGCCATGCCGGGTCGCGCGTGCGTTGAAGCGGGAAGCGCCTGAGAACGCGAAGCACTTGATGAAGCGAAGCACTTGATGAAGCAAGCTTGAGGAAGCAAGCTTGAGGAAGCGAAGAGCTTGAGAAAGCAAGGCGGCCCCAAGCCGTCGCAACGAAGGGTGGCAGCAGGCGAGTCATGAGAAACGGTCAGAACAAGCGGATGCGCGGACGCAACCGTAAGAGCCAAAATCCGATGACACGGGTGTTCGAGTCGAACGGACCGGATGTCAAGATTCGCGGCACTCCGTCTCACATTGCCGAAAAATATCTCCAGCTCGCGCGCGATGCGCAGACCTCCGGCGATCCGGTGGCAGCGGAGAACTACTACCAGCACGCCGAGCATTATTTTCGCCTGATTGCCGCCGCCCAGGAGCAATTTCGTCAAAACAATCCCCAGTTCTACCGGGCCGAAAACGAGACGCGCGACATGCGCGACGACGGCTACGATGATGGCGATGACGGGGGGCAGGGAATGCCGGGCCCCGGCGAGGTGCCGTTCGGCCCCGGCGAGCCGCAGCCCTATCTGCCGCGCGACCCGCAACCCTATCCGGCCCGCGAGCAGCAGGCTTATCCGGCCCGCGAGCAGCAGGGTTATGCGCCACGTCCGCAGCCGTCGGCGGCTCCGGCGGCCGCGGGCGACGGCGATGTCGACCGGCTGCCGTCCTTCATCACCGGCGGACAGCAGCCGCAGCCGGGTCAGAACCCGCAAGGGTTCGGACCCAACGGTCACGAAAATCAAGGCGATCGCTTCCCGTTGCACCGGCGCCGGCGCCGGCATCGCGGCCCGCGCCACGAGATTCAGGGCGCGGCGCCAAGCGGGGGCGGCGACGGCGACGACAGCTCGCGCGGGAACGAGTGAGCCCGCAGCTTTAATTCGGAAGCGTTGAGCCTCAGCGGCCAGGCGACGGCGCCAGCGCGGGTGCGAGGGCGGGAACCAGCCGCCGGCGTTCACGCGGCGCCGGAATGGCGCGGTAGACCTGCTTGGTCGCCTCCACGATGTGAACGCCCGCGAACGGCGCAGAAAGCGTCGAGCCCGTGCGCTCCCAGGCCGCCGCCGAGCGCAGGAACCATCCGCGCTCGATCGGCGGCACATAAAGGGCTTCGCTCCAGCTGGTGGGCGTGAACCAGGTCTCGCGCAGCAGGTGGACGATCTGCGCGCGTGAATAGGGCCGGCCGTGGCCGAACGGCGTCGTATCCATGCGGGCCCAGAGCCCGCGCCGATTTGGCACGACCGCAAGCAGCCGCCCGCCGGACGCCAACACGCGCCAGACCTCCCGCAGCAAGGCGTCGGCCTGGTTCGACATTTCGAGCGCATGCACCAGCAGCACCCGATCAACCGCCGCGTCGGCAAGCGGCAAGGCGAACTCATCCGTCAACGCCGCCAGCCCCGGCCGCAGCGATGGCCACTTGATCACGCCCTGCGCCGCCGGCATGAAGGCCAGGCATCTTTCCGCCTCCTCGCGGAACAGGCCGAGATAGGGCGTCGGGTAGCCGATGCCGACCACCCGTAACCCGCGCGTATCGGCGAAGCGGGCCCGAATGCCGCGGCCCACCAAGCGCCGCGACACATCGCCGAGGCGCTGGGCGTAGAAGTTGCGAAGATCGATCACATCCAGGGACATGGCGTGAAAATACCACAAATCCGGGTCTAGCCGTGCCGGCTTGCGCTCGCTCGCGGCCGACCTTAAGGCCGCGTGGCTTGCGGCCGGCCGGCGCAGCCACCGGATCGATAGAAGCCAAACCGGCTTTCCCTTTGGCTGACCGCGCCTTATGACCGTTGATCCGGTCTGCAGCCAAGCTCCGGTGCGGCGCCGCCTTGACCGGATGCCGGCGCACCCGCCAACCTGGAGTCCGAGTCCATGGCCGCCCAAACCCAGCTCTTCCTTTGCCTCAAGGACAATTTCGGCGTCCTCCTCCACGATCCGGCCAGTGGCGCAACGGCGGCCATCGATGCGCCGGAAGCGGCCGCGGTGGAGGCGGCGCTGAAAGCGAAGGGCTGGCGGCTCACCGACATCCTGGTGACCCACCATCACCACGACCACACCGGCGGCATCGAAGAGCTCAAGGGGCGCCACAGATGCCGCATCGTTGCCCCGGATGCGGAGGCCGACGGAATTCCGGAAGTCGACGAGACCGTACGCGAGGGCGATCGCGTCCGCGTGGGCTCGCTCGAGGGACGCGTCATCGAAACTCCTGGTCATACCGCCGGCCACATCAGCTACATGTTCGGTCAGGAAAAGCTTGTTTTCGTCGGCGACACGCTGTTCTCGATCGGTTGCGGACGGGTGATCGAGGGCACGCCCGAGATGATGTGGCAATCGTTGTTGAAGCTGCGCGGCCTGCCGGACGATACGCAGATCTATTGCGGCCACGAATACACGCAAGCCAACATCCGCTTCGCCAAGACGATCGAGCCCGGCAATGAGGCGCTGCTCAAGCGCGAGCAGGAGGTCGCCCACCTGCGCGCCGACCGCAAGCCGACGATCCCCTCGACCATGGGCGAGGAGAAAGCCGCCAATCCGTTCCTCCGCGCCGACCTGCCCGAGTTGGCGAAATCGCTCGGTCTCGGCGGCGCTCCGGCCTGGCAGGTGTTCGCCGAGATTCGCGAGCGGAAGAACAAGTTTTGAGCTCTTCCTCCCTCACGGCCGCGGATATCGTGCGCCTGCTTGACCTCGTGCCGCACCCGGAGGGCGGGCATTTTCGCGAGACGTTCCGGGACCACCGCCGCGTAGACGGCGGACGCGCGGCCTCGACATCGATGTACTTCCTGCTCGCGCATGGCGAGCGCTCGCACTGGCATCGCATCGATGCCGCCGAGGTCTGGCATTTCTACGCCGGCGCTCCGCTGCTCTTGGAAACGACCGCGGGCGAGGCGGCCGCAGTCGCGCGCGTGACGCTGGGGCCTGATCTCGCCGCCGGCGAGCGCCCGCAGGCGCTCGTCCCGGCCGGCGCCTGGCAAGCCGCTAAAAGCCTCGGCGCCTGGACGCTGGTCGGCTGCACGGTCGCCCCGGGTTTCGAATTCGAAGAGCTTGAGCTCGCTCCCAAGGGATGGCGGCCGGGTCAGAGTCTTTGATCGATGCTAGACCATCACTTGGCCGCCGTTGGCCGAGATCGTCGAGCCGGTGATCAGGCCGGCGTCGTCGGCGGCGAGGAACACCACGCAACGCGCCACCTCCTCCGGCTCGCCCAGCCGACCAAGCGGGATATGAGGCAGGATGTTCTTGTCCAGCACGTCCTGCGGCACCGCCTTCACCATCTCGGTCGCGATATAGCCGGGGCAGACCGCGTTGACGGTGATGCCGCTCTTGGCGCTCTCCAGCGCCAGCGCCTTGGTGAAACCCAGCTCGCCGGCCTTGGCGGCCGAATAATTGGTCTGGCCGGTCTGTCCCTTCTGGCCGTTGATCGAGGAGATGTTGATGATGCGGCCGAACCTGCGCGCGCGCATTCCCTCGATCACCGGGCGGCACATGTTGAACAGCGAATGGAGATTGGTGTTGATGACGGCGGTCCATTGCTCCGGCTTCATGCGGTGGAACATGGCGTCGCGTGCGATGCCGGCATTGTTCACCAGAATCTCGATCGGGCCCAGATCGGCTTCGACCTGCTTGACGCCGGCCGCGCAGGCCTCGAACGAAGAGACGTCCCATTTGTAGACCGGAATGCCAGTCGCGGCCTTGAACTTCTGCGCCGCCTCGTCGTTGCCGCCATAATTGGCCGCGACCTTGTAGCCGGCCCCCTGCAACCCCTTGCAGATCGCCTCGCCGATGCCGCGCGTTCCTCCGGTCACCAGCGCAACGCGTGCCTTAGCCACAAATCCCCTCCCCAGCGAAATCCTAATGTCAGGCGACAGAGAACAGACGGCGGACGACAGATGACGGAAATGCGCTCACTTCCTTCCGTCCTCTGTCGTCCGTCCTCCGTTCCTCTATCTCTCCACGCACATCGCGATGCCCATGCCGCCGCCGATGCAGAGGGTGGCGAGGCCCTTCTTGGAATTGCGCTTCTGCATCTCGTGCAGAAGCGTCACCAGCACGCGCGCCCCGGAAGCCCCGATCGGATGGCCGAGCGCGATCGCGCCGCCGTTGACATTGACCTTGCCGGTGTCCCAGCCGAGGTCCTTGTTGACCGCGCAGGCTTGCGCCGCAAACGCCTCGTTGGCCTCGATCAAATCGAGATCCTCGATCTTCCAGCCGGCCTTCTTGAGCGCCGCGCGCGAGGCCGGGATCGGGCCGGTGCCCATGATCGCGGGGTCAACGCCGGCATGCGCCCAGGACACGATGCGCGCCAGCGGGGTCTTGCCGCGCTTGGCCGCCTCGCTCGCCGTCATCAGCACCACGGCTGCCGCCCCGTCGTTGATGCCCGAGGCATTGCCGGCGGTGACGGTGCCGTCTTTCTGGAAGGCGGGCTTCAGCTTGGCGAGCAAGTCCTTGGTGGTGCCGGCGCGCGGATATTCGTCGGTGTC
>DASXXS010000079.1:0-3277 GCA_036502925.1 Xanthobacteraceae bacterium | reverse complement strand
GCGAGGTAGATGATCGTGTTCCGAGGTTTATCCACCATGCGATAAATGCGAGTCGTCTTGAAAAAGATGCTCGTTTTCTGACTAAACACCTCTTCATTTTCACGTAGCTTTGCTAGGTCGACGTCGATTGGACCGATTTGTCTGCACGAGATTGAAAAATTTGATGGATCTTCGTTTAAGCCAAGTGGCTGGCCCCATCCGCCTTTTCTAGCCTGCGAAATATGGCAGGCTACGCCAGGCACTTGTGGATCTTCAAACACGCTGACGCAGACCTTGTCGTTGGGAGAGAGTGCCTTAAACGTGGTGCTGACGCAGCTTAAGTCTGTGGCGTGTGCAGATTGAAATGACAGGACGACCGCTACGGCCCCTATAAAAGGCGACTTCATTTGTAAACCTCCGCATTGTTTGCGACGACGCGCGCTCGTCTACCACGACGTTGCCATGGCTCCTCGCTGTCTCGATCGCCCGCCATGCACCGCCCCGCGCGCCCCGCGATCGGCACCGGATACCGATCGCCCGTGCGCCTTCAGGATGACGGCAAATTCTGACCTTGCAACGGGCCGTCGCCTCAGACGCGATCGGCGGCCGCGATGCGCGGCTGGTCGAGCCCGCGCGGCGACAGCGTGAAAATCTCGACCCCGCTCTCGGTCACCGCCACCGTATGCTCGAACTGGGCGGAGAGCGAGCGGTCGCGGGTGACCGCCGTCCAGCCGTCGGACAGCACCTTCACATGCGGCCGGCCGAGATTGATCATGGGCTCGACGGTGAAGAACATGCCGGGCTTGAGCACGATGCCTTCGCCCGCCCGGCCCACATGCACGATGTTCGGCTCGTCGTGAAACAGGCGGCCGAGGCCGTGCCCGCAGAAATCCCGCACCACGCTCATGTGCTGGGCTTCGACAAAGCTCTGGATGGCGAAGCCGATGTCGCCCGAGGTGGCGCCCGGCCGGATCACCCCGATGCCGCGCATCATCGCCTCGTAGGTGACCTCGATCAGCCGTTCGGCGCGGCGCGGGATCGCCCCGACCGCGAACATGCGGCTCGAATCGCCGTGCCAGCCGTCGAGGATCAGGGTCACGTCGACATTGACGATGTCGCCGTCCTTGAGCGGTTTCTCGCCCGGAATGCCGTGACAGACCACGTGATTGACCGACGTGCAGGTCGATTTGCGGTAGCCGCGATACATCAAGGTGGCCGGCGTCGCCGCGTGGTCCATGGCGAACTCGAACACCAGGGCGTCGATCCGTTCGGTCGAGATGCCGGGCTTCACCTCGTCGTCCAGCATGTCGAGACATTCGGCGGCCAACCGGCCGGCCTTGCGCATGCCGGCGAAGGCGGCGGGGCCGTGCAGCTTGATTTGACCGGTCTTGCGCTGCGGCGCCAAGGCCGCGTCCACATAGCTCATGCGTTCACTTCTGCTCACCCGAAAAAGACAGCCGTCGCGAACAACAGCTGCATCCGCCACCAGTCCCTGACCTTGCCTGCAATGTAAGCAACGCGGCGCCCGGCGCAAGCACATTGCGCGGCCGTTTAGTCAATGATCGCAATGGCCTCGGCGACCTCGATGCCGTCGCGGGTGAGCCGGCAGCGCCGCGCGAGCGCCTCCACGCCCTGGGCGCGCGCCAGGTCGAATTGCGCCCCATAGGCCGGGTCGATGTCGCGGGCGAGCGCCAAGCGCTCGGCCGAGGCGATCTGGACCAGGAACAGCATGACGGCGCGGGCGCCCGCCGCCGCCATATGGGCGAGCTCCACCAGGTGCTTGGCGCCGCGCCTGGTCGCCGCATCGGGAAATTCGGCGAGCCCGCGCTGCCGCATCAGATGCACGTTCTTGATCTCCAGAAAGCAGGGCGGCCGGCCGGGTTCCTCCAGCAGGAAATCCACCCGCGAATTCGTGCCGTATTTCACCTCGCGGCGGACGCTCCGGTAGCCGGCCAGCGCCGGAATGAGGCCAGCCGCGATGGCTTCGGCCGCCAGCGCATTCGGATTTGTCGTGTTGATGCCGACCAATTCGGCGCCGCTGCCGAGATCGACCTCGACCAGCTCCCAGCTGTGGCCGAGCTTGCGCTTGGGATTGTCGGACCTCGACAGCCACACCCGCGCGCCGGGCGCCGCCAGCCCGATCATCGAGCCCGGATTGGCGCAGTGGACCGTCACGGTCTCGCCCGAAGGCAGCGCGACGTCGGCCAGAAAGCGCTTGTAGCGCCGGATCAGCGTTGCGGCGATGAGCGGGCGGGTGAAGCGCATGCCCCGGTTTACCCCAGGGCTATCGCCTGTGACGAATCCACCGCGCCCTCAGTGATACCTCCCCCTTGCAGGGGAAGGAATGCGGCACCGGCGTGCCAAACAACATTCAAATGCAATCGCCTGCCATTGACCCGACTTCGGCCGCTGATACCTCCCCCTGAAAGGGGGAGGTCGACCCGCGAAGCGGGTCGGGTGGGGGTCCCGCGAGGCGGATCGGGTTGGGGTCGAGCAACAAGCGCCGAATCCGTGGAGAGGCGGGACCCCCACCCGGCGCCAGAAAGCGCGTTTACGCGCGTCTTCGACGCGCTATGGGCGCCTCCCTCCCCCTTGCAGGGGGAGGGATGCGGCACCGGCGTGCCAAACAACAAATTCAAATGCGATCGCCCTGCCATTTACCGGACTTCGGCCGTCCGCTGTAGGGAGCCCGCGCAGCCAAGGTTTGCGCCGGCCATCACCGCCATGCCAACGTGCTCCCCGGCGCCGGATCAGGAGATCGGTGAGCGCGATGGCTTCCCTCGACACGGTCAGTATCGGCATCCTGCTGGGCGCGCTGCTCGTGCTGGCCGGCATCCTGTCGAGCCTCATCGCGATGCGGTTCGGGGCGCCGCTCCTGCTCGTGTTCCTGATCCTGGGCATGCTGGCCGGCGAGACCGGCCCGGGCGGCATCAAGTTCGATGACGTTCACACCACCTATCTGGTGGGCTCGATCGCGCTCGCCCTCATCTTGTTCGATGGCGGCCTGCGCACGCGCTTTGCGACCTTCCGCAGCGTGTTTGCGCCCTCGCTCGCGCTTGCCACCGTCGGGGTCCTGCTGACGGCGGCGCTGACCGCGCCGGTCGCCAAATACGTGCTCGGCCTCGGCTGGATGCAGGCGCTGCTGGCCGGCGCCGTCGTGGCTTCGACCGATGCGGCGGCCGTGTTCTTCCTCATCCATGCCCGCGGATTGCGCTTGCGCCGGCGCGTCGGCGCCATTCTCGAGGTCGAATCCGGCAGCAACGATCCGTTCGCGGTCTTCCTCACCATCGTGCTGCTC
>DASXXS010000078.1:0-34363 GCA_036502925.1 Xanthobacteraceae bacterium | reverse complement strand
AACGTGACCGCGACCTACGCGGGCGCCTCCGCCGAAGTGATCGCCGACACGGTCGCGGCGCCGATCGAGCAGGAGATCAACGGCGTCGACAACATGCTCTACGTGATATCGCAAGCGACCGGCAACGGCGCGCTGACGATCAGCGTCGTGTTCAAGCCCGGCACCAATGTCGATCAGGCGCAAGTGCTGGTGCAGAACCGCGTCTCGGTCGCCTTGCCGCGCTTGCCGGACGAGGTGCAGCGCCTCGGCGTGACAGTGCGCAAGCGATCACCCGACCTGATGCTGGTGATCCATCTGATCTCGCCGGATGGAAGCCTGACCCAGCAATACATCTCGAACTACGCCACCATCAACATCAAGGATGTCATCACGCGCATCGACGGCGTCGGCGACACCATCGTGTTCGGGGCGCGCGATTATTCGATGCGGGTATGGCTCGATCCCGCCAAGATGCAGGCACGCGAATTGACCGCCGACGACGTCGTGACCGCGTTGCGAGGCAACAATATCCAGGTGGCGGCCGGCGCCATCAATCAGCCGCCGGCGACATCGCCGGGGGCGTTCGAGCTTGCGGTGCAGACGCTCGGCCGGCTGACGAGCCCCGACCAGTTCCTGGAGATCGTGGTCGCCACCGACCAAGACGGGCGGGTGACGCGCGTGCGCGACATCGGCCGCGTCGAGCTCGGCTCGCAGGACTACACGACCAATGCCTATCTCGACAACCAGGTCGCGACCGCCATCGCGATCTTCCAGCGGCCGGGCTCGAACGCGCTCGCGACCGCCGCCGCCGTGCTCGCCACCATGGCGGATCTCGCCAAGAGCTTCCCCTCGGGGATGAACTATAGCGTCGCTTACGATACCACCCAGTTCATCCAGCAGTCGGTCGACGAGGTGATCAAGACCCTGTTCGAGGCGACCGTGCTGGTGGTGCTGGTGATCCTCCTGTTCCTGCAGACGTGGCGCGCCGCGATCATTCCGATCGTGGCCATCCCGGTATCGTTGATCGGAACCTTCTTCGTGATGGCCGCGTTCGGCTTTTCGCTGAACAATCTGACGCTGTTCGGCCTGGTGCTGGCCATCGGCATCGTGGTGGACGACGCCATCGTGGTGGTGGAGAATGTCGAGCGGGAATTGCGTCTAGGCCTGAGCCCGCGCGAGGCCGCCCACAAGACCATGGACGAGGTCGGCGGCGCGCTGATCGCGATCGCGCTGGTGCTGTGCGCGGTGTTCATCCCGAGCGCCTTCATCGCCGGCATATCGGGCGCGTTCTACCGGCAGTTCGCCCTCACCATCACGGCCTCGACCGTCATCTCGGCAACGGTGTCATTGACGCTCTCGCCCGCGCTGGCAGCCCTGCTGCTCAAGCCGCACGGTCAGGAAGCGAGACCGGGCATTTGGCGGACGTTGGGGCGCCCGTTCAATGCGTTCTTCGCCGTCTTCAACCGACTGTTCGAGCGGCTGTCGTCGGGCTATGCCGGGCTGACGCGGCGGGTGCTGCGCATATCGGCACTGATGCTGCTGGTCTACGGCTGCCTCATCGGGCTCGCCTATTTTCAATTCGCCCGCACGCCGTCGGGCTTCATCCCGCCGCTCGACCGCGCCTACTTCATCGTCGCCATCTCGCTGCCGCCGGGCGCCACGCTCGAGCGAACCGATCAGGTGGTGCGCAAGGCCACCGACCTGTTGCTGAAGCGGCCGGGAGTCGGCCACGCGGTCGCTTTCGCGGGATTCGACGGAGCAACCTTTACCAACGCTCCCAATGCGGGCGTTATTTTCCTCCCCTTGAAACCGTTCGAAGAACGGATAAAGGCCGGGCTCGTCACCGCGGACATCTTGAACGATCTGCGCGGCCAGATGCAGGCGCTGCGCGAGGCGTTCGTGCTCATCATCCCGCCCCCCTCGGTCCCCGGCATCGGGACCGGCGGCGGTTTCAAGCTGTACGTCCAGGACCGCGCCGGCCGTGGCCCGCGCGCGCTCGAGCAGGCGGTCGGAGCCATCGTGGGTCCCGCCAACCGGACGCCCGGCCTGGTCCAGGTCTTCACCCTGTTCAACACGCAGACCCCGCAGATCTATGCCGACATCGACCGCACCAAGGCGGAAATGCTGGGCGTGCCGATCACGCGCTTCTTCGACACGCTGTCGACCTATATGGGCTCGACCTTCGTCAACGACTTCAACATCCTGGGACGGACCTATCGGGTCACCGCCCAAGCCGACAACCCGTTCCGGCTTTCGCTGCGCGACGTGGAGAATCTGCGCACCCGCTCGACCTCCGGCGACATGGTGCCGCTCGGATCGGTCGCGACCTTCCGCGACATCACCGGCCCCTATCGGGTGCCGCGCTACAACCTGTTCCCGGCCGCCGAGGTGCAGGGCGCGACGCTCCCCGGCTTCTCCACCGGCCAGGCCATCGCCGCCATGGAGAGCCTGCTCGGCAGCAACCTGCCTTCAGGCTTCGGATTCGAATGGACCGAGATCGCGCTGCAGGAAAAGATCGCCGGCAATACCGCCGCGACGGCATTCAGCCTGGCGGTGGTGTTCGTGTTCCTGCTGCTGGCGGCGCAGTATGAGAGCGTGCTGCTGCCGCTCGCCGTGATCCTGATCGTGCCCATGTGCCTGCTCGCCGCCATCAGCGGGGTGCTGCTGCGCGGCATGGACAACAACATCCTCACCCAGATCGGCTTCGTGGTCCTGATCGGGCTCGCGGCCAAGAACGCGATCCTGATCGTCGAGTTTGCCCGCCAGGCCGAGGAGCAGGGCGCCGATCGTCAGGAGGCGGCCGTGCGGGCCGCCCGCACCCGTCTGCGGCCGATCCTGATGACGTCGCTGGCCTTCGTCCTGGGCGTCGTGCCGCTGGTGCTGGCGACCGGCGCCGGCGCCGAGATGCGCCAGGCGCTCGGTACCGCGGTGTTCTTCGGCATGCTGGGCGTGACCCTGTTCGGCCTGATGTTCACCCCGGTGTTCTACGTGCTGATCCGCTGGATCGGCACGCTCGGCCGCAGTGGAGAGAAGAAGCCAGGGCTTGACCAATCAGCGCCAAGTTAGGGCGCGACGGTGCCGCGAATTCCTCCCCTCCCCCTTGTGGGGCGCCGAGGTGCCACATTACACGACCCCCTCCCCATCTCCGCCACAAGGCCCCACAAGGGGGGAGGGAGTCGGCCTGCGCGGCCGCTAGTGCGTAACCAACTTCGTCCGAAAGTGCGCTAAAGCGAGTCCAACAATGTCGTGGCCCACGCGCCTCCTGCTCGGTTTCGCCTGCCTCACGGCGGCGGTGCCGGCTGCGGCGCAGGATTTCTACAAAGGCAAGACCATCACCCTCCTGGTCGGCTCGGCGGAGGGCGGCGGCTACGACCAGTATGCGCGGCTGCTCGCCCGTCACATGGGAAAGTACATCGCGGGCGAGCCCGCCATCGTGGTCAAGAACCAGCCCGCCGCCGGCGGGATGGCGATGGCCAATGCGATGTACACCACGGTGGCGCGCGACGGCCTCACCATCGGCATGATGGCGCGCGACAACCCGCTCCAGCCGCTGCTCGGAAATACCGCCGCCAAATTCCGCCCCGAGAACTTCACCTGGCTCGGCACCTCGTCACGCTATGACGACGACGCCTTCTGCCTCGTCATCCGGGCCAACACCGGCGTCGCCGACATCGCCGACCTGCAAAAGGCAGCGCGTCCGCTGATCTTCGGCGGTCAGGCCGCCGGCGGCTCGGAGACCGACATCGTGCTGATCGCGCGTGAGGTGTTCCGGCTCAACATCCAGTTCATCCGCGGCTATCGCGCCAGCACCGACACGCTGCTGGCGCTGCGGCGCGGCGAGATCGAAGGGCGCGCCATCACCATCTCGACCTTGCGCAAGAGCATGGCGGATTGGCTGGAACGCGGCATGCTGCGCATCCTGATGCAGTTCGGCCGTGCGACCCGCTGGAGAGGCCTGCCGGACGTGCCGACCGCGCGCGAGCTCGCGCCGACGCCCGACGACATGGCGCTGCTCGAGCTCGCCGAGATGCCGTTTCTGATGTCGCGCCCCTTCGTCGCGCCGCCCGGCATTCCGCCGGCGCAGGCCGCGATCCTCGCGGAGGCCTTCATGCAGGCGCACCAGGACCCCGACTACCTGCGGGAGGCCAAGGAGATGCAGCTCGACGTGAGCCCGATGGCGGGCGACGAGATGCAAAAGCTCATGACCCGCATGGCGGAGACCCCGCCCGCCCTGATCGCCCGCTACAAGGCGGCGGTGAATACGAATTAGAGCCGCGGGCTACGCGCTGGCCGCGGCCCGCACCGGCATGGCGACGCCGCCGCGATAGAGCGCCAACGTCGAAACGATCCCGCACGCGCCCGCCGCCATCAGCCAGAAGCCCGGCGAAGCCGGGTTCTCGGTGATTTTGATCAACCAGGTCGATACCAGCGGGGTGGCGGTGCCGAACAGCGCCGCCGCCAAGCTGAAGGCCAGCGAAAAGCAGGTCGCGCGCACATGAGGAGGCACCAGCTCCGAGAGCGCAGCCACCATCGCCCCGTTGTAGACCCCGAAGTAGAACGAGAACAGAAGCTCGACCACGAGCATCTTGGCGAAGGTCGGCGAGGAGACCAGCCATGACAAGGCCGGATAGGCGGTGAGGAATGCCAGGATCGCGATCGTCAGCAGCACCGCCTTGCGGCCGACCCGGTCGGAGATCGCGCCGCCCACCGGCAGCCAGACAAAATTGGTGGCCGCCACGCACAGGGTGACCAGAAGGCTGTCCGCCTCCGTGAGCTTGAGCACGTTCTTGCCGAAAGTCGGCGTGTAGACGGTGATGAGATAGAACGTCACGGTGGTGAGCACGACCAGCAGCATGCCGAGCAGCACGATCGGCCAGTTTGCCACCATGGAGCTGAAAATCTCGGCCGTGGTCGGGTGCTTCTTCTGCGACAGGAATTCAGGCGTCTCCTGCAGCGAGCGGCGCAGCACGAAAATGAACGGAACGATCATGCAGCCGATGAAGAACGGGATGCGCCAGCCGCCGTCGGTGATCTGCTGCGTTGTCAGGGTCGCGTTCATGGCGAAGCCGATGATCGCCGCGATGAAGATCGCAACCTGCTGGCTGGCCGATTGGAACGAGGTGTAGAATCCCTTGTTGCCGGGAGTGGCGATCTCGAACAGATAGATCGACACGCCGCCGAGCTCGACGCCAGCGGAAAAGCCCTGCAGCAGCCGGCCGATCAGCACGATGATCGGCGCCGCGATGCCGATGCTCGCATAGGTCGGGGTGACCGCGATGAAGACCGTGCCCAGGGCCATGATCGCAAGTGTCACGATCAATCCCTTGCGGCGGCCGATCCGGTCGATGTAGGCGCCGAGCACGATCGCTCCGACCGGCCGCATCAAGGCGCCGAGCCAGAACGTCGTAAAGGTCAGCAGCAACCCGTTGACCTCGTTGACGGTCGGGAAGAACGCCTTGGCGATGTAGGTCGCGTAGAACCCGAACAGGAAGAAGTCGAACATTTCGAGGAAATTGCCGCCGGTCGCACGCAGGATGGCGCCGAGGCGCGATGTGATCTCGGGATGTTGCGACGGCGATTGCGACATGGAGACCTCCCTGATCGTCCGGCTCTGCGGCGCGGAGTTGGCGAATTGTAGCCTACTTGCGAGCGGTCCGGGGAATTTCCGGGCCGCTCGCGCGCCAAACCTTGTGCGTCAAGACCTCGCGCATCCCGCTGTGGAATGCCGCCGCATACAATCCTATAGGAGCGTAGCTGCGAGTGACCACGTGGATCAAGCCCTCGCGGGCCGGCTTTTGCCGGGAAATGCACCCGGACTATGCTAGCTTGGCCGCCGCAACCGGCCGGATGGCGCAAGGATGGGAACATGATGAGGCGGCGCGAATTCATCAGCCTTCTCGGGAGCGCTGCGGCCGCACGTTCGGCCATCTGGCCGCTTGCCGCGCGCGCCCAGCAGCCCGCCAAGGTCTGGCGCATCGGCATCGTGGTCGAAGGCATGCGATCCGCCGCCTATGACGGATTCCTGCAGGGCATGGACGAGCTCGGCTATGTGGCGGGCAGGAACTACACGATCGAGTGGCGGTTTGCCGACGGACGATATCTGCGCATTCTGGATGTCGTCGGCGATTTTGCGAAGCTGAATATCGACGTCATTTTCCTCGGCAGTCCGGCCATGATCTATCCGGTGCGGCAGGCGACACACACCATCCCCATCGTCATGGGCTACTCCACCGATCCGGTCGGCAACGGCTTCGTGTCGAACCTGTCGCATCCCGGGGGCAACATCACCGGGCTGGCAAGCTCCGGCGAAGACACCTCGGCGAGGCAGCTGCAATTGCTGGCGGCGCTCGTGCCCGGCCTGTCGCGCGTCGGGCTTTTGCAGAACCCGGAAAACTCCGACGCTTCGGCCATCCTCGAGCGCACGCAGGCCGCCGCCCAGACGGCCGGGCTCGCGCTGGTGCCGGTGAGCGCGCGCGTGCCGCAGGACATCGACGAAGCGTTTCAGGTCCTGGCCCGCGAGCATGTCGGAGCGCTCAAAGTCTCATCGGACCGATTTTTCCTGACGCAGCAGCAACAGCTCGCCGATCTTGCGCTCAAATATCGTTTGCCGTCGATTTTTGCCGAGCGCACCTACGTGGAGGCCGGTGGGCTGATGAGCCTCGGCGAGAGCCTCAAGGATTTCTACCGGCATGCGGCCTCGTTCGTGGACAAGATCTTCAAGGGGGCGAGAGCCGGGGATCTGCCGATCGAGCAGCTCGCACTGTTCGATCTCGTGGTCAATCGCAAGACCGCGCAACAGCTTGGGGTCGCGCTTCCACCGCGGACCGGCGTGGCCGCCTACGAAGTAATCGATTAGAGCATTCACAAACCCGCATACCATTGGTAGCCGCGGTCTTCCCAGAAGCCGCCCTTGCCGTGGCCGATGTGGTCGAGCCTCGCGACGGCCTCGATGCGGGTGACGTATTTGGCATTCTTGTACCCGATCTGACGCTCGACCCGCAGCCGCAGCGGCGCGCCATGGGCGACCGGCAGCGGCCGGCCGTTCATCCCGTAGGCCAGGATGGTCTGCGGGTGGAAGGCATCGAACAGATCGAGGCTTTCGTAATAAAGCCCGCTGCGGTCGGGGGTTCTCTCCAGCTCGTCTAGGCAATGAAAGACGATGTAGCGGACATCGGGCATCAGCTCGCAGGCCTGCAGGAGATGGCTCAGCTGGACGCCGGTCCATTGCCCGATCGCGCTCCAGCCTTCGTCGCAACAGTGCAGGGTGATCTGGGTGTGCGCCGGCAGCGCCTTGATCTCGTCGAGTGACAGCGAGAGCGGGCGGCGCACCAGACCGTCGACCGTCAGCCGCCAGCGCGCGAATTGCGATACCATCATCTGAAAATAGCCAAACCCGCCCGGCATGGAGGTGCCGTTGAGCGGAAATTCCGGCGAAATGTCCGCGACGGCGAATTCCCGCGCCAGCGGCTGTCCCGACAAGAGCAGACGCTGCACGCGCAGCGATACAAGCTGGCCGAAATCGAGCGCGCCGCGCATCGCCGGCGATTCGAACATGCCATCGCAGCCCGCCAGCAACAGGGTTCCGGCCGCTGCCGAGCCGGCGCGCAACAGGCTGCGGCGGGAGATCAGGCGGCTCATGGCCCCGCCTGCGGCCTGATCACATAACGCCCGGTGATCATGGAGCGCATCCCGTTGACGACGCCCGCCAGAAGCACCTCGATCACGTGGACGAGCACGAACAGGACCAGGAGGTTGGCCACCAGGAAATGGATGGTGCGCGCCGATTGGCGGCCGCCGAACAGGTCGAACAGCCCCGGCACTGCCGCGGTGACCGCGGGCGACATGGTCAGCCCGCTCAGGACCATGACCGGCAGCAGCAGGAAAACCACCGTCAGATAGGCGAGCTTCTGCAGCACGTTGTAGCGGCGGGCGGCCTCGCCGCGCGGCGCCCGCAACCGAACATGGTCCCAAAGATCAGCCAGGATGTGCCGCGCGCGCAGCTGATCGGCCGCCGGCGCCAGGTCGCGGCGGAAGTGGCCGCTGAACGCGCCGAACAGCAGGTAGACGGCACCGTTGGCGACGAACAACCAGGCCATCAGGAAATGCCAGTCGCGCGCGAGCGCAAGGCCGGGCTCGCCCGGCAGCGTCAGCCAGGCCGGAAATGCGCGGGCCACCATGCCGCGCTCGGAATCGTAGGAAACGCCGAGCACGCCGGTGGTGACGAAGCTCAAGCCGGCGATGCGGGTCACGCCGACCGGCGCGCCGCTGTCGGGATCGACCGCGGCGCCGATCGAGACGACGGCGGGAACCCCGCGGTAACCGTAGTTCCCCCAATACAGCGCCGGGTGATAGTTGAAGATGCGCAGCCCGCTCATCAGCAGCAGCGCGAGGCAGAGCACGTTGATCCAGTGGGTCGCCCGCACCACGAGCGCGTGCCGGTAGATGACCTCGCGCTTGGGCGCGGCGTCTTGCGTTCCCGCGGTTGGGCTCGGCTCGCTCACGGCCATCTGTTTAAGCGCCCGTCAGAGCATTTTTGCATTGTCGCATTTTCGAGCGGAAAACCGGCTTCCGCTTTGCCGGGAAATGCTCGCGTGCGACGCGTCAATCGGCAGCCAATGGAAGCGCCTGCTCGGTCGCGCGCGCGGCGTGGCCCCCGGCAGCGCGACGGAATTTGTCGAGATGCTGTTCCTGACCCACATAGGTCTGCGCCGCCTGCGAGCGGAACAGCTCGCGGGTCTCGGTCTCGTCGTCGGTGACCGGTGTCAGCGCGAGATCCATGTACTGCAAGCGTTGCGGATCATGCTTGATCGGCAGATACATCCGCCGCAGGCCGACGTAGAGCTTGATCCAGAGCACCTGCTTGGCCAGGCTTTCCCACCAATAGCGCGGATAGAACCACCAGACCGGCTCGAGCGGCAGACCCGAGCGTCGGTCGCGGCGGAACTTCATGCGCAGGAACCCGCCTTCGAGCGGATGGATCTTCTCGATGTCGATGCAGCCCTTGAACCAGGTGATGAGGAACAGGACATTCGATGGATTGGCCCGGGTCGCCGCCGCCCGGCGCATCACTGTCCGGATGTGCTCGCGGGTGTAGTAGGTCTGCCACGCCAATCTGTAGGTTCGCTCCCATTCCGCCTTCGACATGCGCGGATGGCCCGTGGTCACATGATTGAGATCGTATTTGTTCATGTCGGGGTCCATCGCGACCCCCGCCGAGTAGAGCTTCTTGTGGTCCTCCGAGCCCGGCAGCGGCGTCAGGTAGAAGAACTCGAGCAGATCGACCGGCAGCTCGCGTTTGATGACCTCGACATCGTGCAGGATCGATTCGAGCGTGTCGTTCGGGAAACCGAGGATGTAGCCCGCATAGGTCACCACGCCGGCCTGTTTCCAGGCGAGCAGCATCTTGCGGTATTCGGTGATCTTGTTCTGCCGCTTCTTGGCACCGGCCAGGCTGTCGGGATTGATGTTCTCGAGCCCGATGAAGACGCGCCTGACGCCGCCGCGCGCGCATTTTTCGATGAAGTTCGGCAGCTTGTGGCACAGCGTATCGACCTGGATGATGACACTGAACTTGTGTCCCTGCTCGCGCAGATAAATCAACCGATCCAGGATCGGCTCCCAATCCTTGTTGCGGGCGAAATTGTCGTCGGTGATGAAAAAACGATTGAGGCCCTGCTCCAGGTTGGCACGCATCAGCAATTCGACGTCGGCGGGCGAGCGCCGCCGCGACTTGCGGCCCTGCACGTTGATGATGGTGCAGAACGAGCACTGGTACGGGCATCCGCGCCCCGCATCGAAGCTGGTGCCGCCGCCGGCGGTGCGCTTGACGCGCGCACGCGGCAACAGCGGGATCGGCGCGCCTTCGAGCCCGGGCAGATCGTCCATGTAGTTGTAGTGCGGCTTGAGCCGCCCGGCGAAGGCATCGCGCAGTACCTCGTCGAGCCGGCCCTCCGCCTCCCCGGCGAACAGCGACACGCCGATGGCCTCGGCGCGCGCGAGATCGGGATCGACGCCGCCGAGCATCGCGACCGTACCGGAGACATGAAACCCGCCGATGCCGACCGCGATGCCGCGCCGGCGCAGCAAGCGGGCAATATCGAGCGCGCGGGGAAATTGATTGGACTGCACGCCGACCAGCATGACCATGCCGGAACCGGCGTCCTCGATCATCCGGGCCAGGCGATCGGGGCGAATGCGGGTATTGGTCTCGTCAAAAGCGTGGATGTCGATCGCGACCTCATCGCCCAGCACGCGGCGTGCGGCGCAGTCTTGCGCAAGCCCATAGAGCGCCGCCAGCGAGTTCGACGGTATGGCGGATCGAAACCATTGGATGACGTAGCCGTCGTCATCGTAATGCGATGGCTTGACCAGCAAGAGCGCAAAACGTCGGGGGATTCCAGGCATGGCCTCGGGCTCAACGACGCGTCTCAGCCTTACGATTATCCGATCGCCATGCCCCTGTCGACCGCCAGCGGTTGCGCGCCTTCACGCGAAGTTGTCGCTAGACTCCGGTGCAGGCGCAAGCGCCTTATTTGGCGGGCTCGAAGGCATCCATATAGGCGCTGATGTTGGGGCCGCCGCCGCGCGCGGTCGAGCCTCCCGGCAGATAGATACGGTTGCCGACGGTCGCCGTGATCAGCGAGTGCCGCGGCAACGGCATGGGCTCGAATCGCGTCCAGCTGTTGGCGGCCGGATCGAAGGCCTCGACCTCGTTAAAGAGACCGATCGGGCTCGCGTCTTTGCCTTCGCCGCCGAACACGTAGAGCCGGCCACCCAGCACCGTGGCGTTGCCGCCCGACCGGCCGGTCGGCATCGGGGCCTTTTCGGTCCAGGTGCCGGCGCGCGGATCGAATTCCTCCACCGTGACGATATCGTATTTGGGCCGGTCGCGGCCGCCGATCACATAGAAGCGGCCGTTCATCGCGCCCATATAGGCGTGATCGCGTGCAACCTTCATGGGCTGGAGAGAGCTCCAACGATCGGTCTGCGTATCATAGACCGAGAAGTCCGTGATCGGCTCATAGGGCGGCAGCGCGCCTTTCGGCACCGGCGTGCCGGCGGGCCGCCGGTGCTCGCCGCCGGCCGCGTAGATGAGGTTGCCGATGGCGCCCACCACCATGGCGCCGCGCGGCGACGGCAGCGGCGCGCGCTTGTCCCAACGGTTGGCGGCCGGATCATAGACCCAGGTCGAGTCGATCGGCTCGCGCTTGGGGAACGGCTCATGGAATCCGCTGACCACATAGATCTTGCCGCCGACCAGCGCGGCGCCATGGTGGTGGACCGGATCGGGCAGCGGCGTGCCCTCGCTCCATTCGTTCTTGGCGGTGTCGTAAATCTGCACCCGGTCGATCGGGCCATCGGTGCCGAGCGTGAAGCCGCCCATGACATAGATGCGATTGCCGATGACGACCGATGCCGCCTCGTTCTGCGGGTGCAGCATGGGGGCGAGCTTGGTCCAAGTACCTTTGGCAAGAGAGGGACTTGGTACCGGCTGGGCCTGCGCGGCGGCCAGAAGCGCGGCCGCGGCGATCGCCAACGCCGGAACCGGCCAGAGGCGCGCATGATGCAATGCCGAATGCAGATGGCTCGCGGCATGCCGCAAGCGCGAGCGGGATTCCCGGACCATCGACGCCTCCTCCAGTCGAGCAAAGCTTGCCCCTGCCAAGCAGCAGCTTAGCGCAATTGCCGGATGGCGGGTCAATTGGTCGGGCCGAAATCTCGCGTGCCAAGCTGAGATCTGCGGAGGCGCCGACGCGCAGCCGCGCCTGATGTAGGGTGGGTAAAATCGCGCGTCGTGACGTGGCCGCGTGGGCACGGCGCGTACGCGATTTTGCCCACGGGGACGGACAGAACGGCGCGCCTTTGCCCACCCTACTCCGCGGCGACATGCCGACCGGCGTTGCGCTCGAGGCAGCCGATCAGCATGTCGGTCGACATGATGTCGCCGAAGGTCAGATAGAACGCGATCAGCGAGGCATTGTGGTCCGCATCGGTGGCGGCGGCATTGCCGTCGGTGACCATGATGGTCTTGAAATTGAGCATCATGGCATCGCGCGCGGTCGACTCGCAGCACACATTGGTCACCGTGCCGGTCACCAGGATCGTGTCGAGGCCGCGCGCACGCAAGGCGGCGGCCAGGTCCGAGGAGCCCTGGATGAAGGCGCTGAAGCGATTCTTCTCCACGATGGGATCTTGCGGCTGCACATCGAGCCCGTTCCAGAGCGCATGCCCCAAGCTGTCGGCGGTGAGCGCCTCGATGCGCTTGGCCACGCGTTGCGGGGTCGTCATCTCGAAATAGGTCGACCAGCTCCGCAGCGCCTCCTCGGTGAACGTGGTCTTGATCCAGAACACCGTCCCGCCGCTATCGCGCACCGCCCGGGCGAGCCGGTTGACATTGGGCACGATCTTTTCCGCCATCGGGCAGAGCGAATGGGCGACGCCGGGCAGCATGAAGGCGTTCTGCATATCGACCACGACCAGGGCTGATTTCGCCGGATCGAGATCGGCGTAGGCATGCTCGCGGCCGCGGCGCTCGATGACGCGGTCGATGACGGATTTGGGAATGGCGAGGGTGTGCATGGTTTCCTGCAAGCGTTGCGTTAGGGGCGGGATGATATGACCTGTCGGTAGAGCCGCTCCCATTTGTCGCCGTGTGCCAGTGCCGTGGCGGAATCCATCACCGTCAGCTTGTCGCGGTCAAGCGGCGAGCCGACCTTGCGGCTGGTCACCACATAGTCGCGCTCGGCCAGGATTTTCTGCGCATCCGACAGCATGAAGTCGAACATCAGCACCGCCGCCGAGGGATGCGGCGCCTGCCGGGCGACCGCGATGCTGTTGGGCATGGAAATAAGCGGCTCGATGACGAACCAGTCGAGCGGGGCGCCGCGCTTCTTCAGCTGCTCGGCGGTGTAGTTGAACACCGTCAGCGCCAGCGGCGCCTCGCCGGCGGCCACCAGGTTGGTCAAGAGGGTATGGCCCTTGCGGGCCGAAAATCCGTTGGCGGCGGCGATTTGGCGAAACAGCCTCACCCCCGCCTCCTCGCCCAACTCGCCCATCAGACCGGCAAACCAATCGGAATCGTCGGCCTCGATGGCGATCCTGCCCTTCCAGCGGGGATCCAGCAGATCGGAATAGCTTTTGGGCAACTCGGCCTTCTTGATCAGGTCGGTATTGTAGGCCTGAACCAGGACGTTGAGGCAGAAACCGACCCATTCCCGGTGGGACGGGATCGCGCGCCCCATCACATCGGCGAGGTAGGGTGATTTCACCTCCTGCAGCAACTTCTCGCCCGCCAAGGCTTCCATCGCCGGCCCGTTGTTGAGGATGAAATCCACGTCGAAACGTCTGGCGCCGGCTTCGGCCAGCGCACGCTGGCGGATCTCCTCCGAGCTCGCCCGATAGAGATGGACCTTGATCCCGTATTTTTTCTCGAAGGCGCCGACCAGGGCCGCGTTGTCGTCGGTCGGGGCATTGGAATACATCGTGAGCGCGCCTTCGCGCTTGCCGCCCTCGATCAGGCGCTGCTCGCGATCCGCGCCCGCATAGGCGGCGACCTCGGCGGCCCGGCTGCTTTGCGCCGGCGCCGAACCGCTCAAGAGAATCACCAGCGCAGCGGCGGCGCCCAGGACGCCGGCCACGCCGGCCAATGCGCTGCGCTCGCTCATCCGCGGGCCTGCTCCTGCCGAAGGGTCCTTGGCCGCAGCATCAACCGTTCGTCCCTGCGTTCGAGAAAGTCAGGAGCCGCGCCGGATTGTCATGCAGCATGGTTTCGATCTGGGACGGCGATATCCCGCGATCGAGCAGCATCGGCACGAAATCGGCAAGCACGGTGCTGTAGCCGCGCCCGCCGAAACGCCGCAGCAACGTCCTGCGCGCGATATCGGAGGACAGGATGATCTGCCGCTCAAGCCCGCCGGCGCAGGCGTCGCGCACCAGGTCGGCGAGTTGCTCATTGCTCGGCCCTTTCGGAAAGCTGACCTTGTCGATGCCCATGAACGCGCCCGAGCGCGCGAGCGCGACGAGCTCGCCTGCGTCGTGGGCCGCTCCCATGTGGCTGATCACCACGCGCGACATGTCCATGCCGGCGCGCTCCAGCACGCGCACGTGCCAGGCCGCCTGATCGGGGCTCGACGTATGGGTGATGACCGGCGCGCCGGTCGCGAAGGCGGCGGCGGCTGCCGCCCGGAACAGCCGCTCGGCCACGGCATCGGGCTCGCCGCGGTTGGTCCCCACCTTGATGACGCCGCAACGGACGCCGGTGCCGCCGACGCCGGTCTCGATTTCCGAGATCATGATGTCGCGCATCTGCTCGAGGGTTCCGTCGATCGCAATGCCGGGAAAAGGGTCCCAGTAGAATCCCGTCGCCGCCACGACCGCGACGCCGGCCTGCGCGCTGATCCGCCGCAGCGCAATCGGATCGCGTCCCCAATCGGGAGCGCTCAGGTCGGTGATCGCCGCCAGGCCGAATTCCCTGGCATGGCGAAGATCATCGATGACCGCCTGCTCCTCCGCTTCGCCGATGCGATTGGCCGGCCCTTTCTGAGCGGAAAGGTCGATCTGCAAGTGCTCATGGAGGAGAATCCGGCCGTGGACGGCCGCGATGTCTCCGGTCACGGTTCTGATCACGGCTGAAACCCGATCTCCCGCCGCGCCGGTCAATCAGCCGCCGCGCGTCGCGCCGCATCGGCTGCGGTCCACGCGGTAACATCCTCCGGCGAAGCGATCTTCGGTGCGCGGCCGAGCAGCGTCAAGACGATGGAGTGCAGCCATCACTTTGCGCATCGGCGCTGACGCTGAAATGAATGTCCCGGGGAACGAGCCCCGGGACTTGCAAGTGGTAACGGTTCGGGATCGGCTGACGCGAACGCGCTTGCTTGCGTTCGCCGACGCCGGGAATCGATGGGCTTGGCTTATGACTTAAACTTCTTGCCGGCGTGAACGCCGTCGAGCCATTCCCCCCAACCATTGCATTTCGGATCGATGTCGCACCACGTCCCCCAGCCCCCCGGGCTCTTCTTCTTGAGCGAAATCAGCGACTGACGAGGATCAGCGGTTTCCTTCTTGCCGCCCGCGAAGGCGGCCGAGGCACCGCTGAGGACGATGGCCAGAGATAACGTGGCAGATACGATCTTGGACTTCATGGGTCGCCTCCTCCTTTGTTGCCGACACGGTTCCCCCGTGCCTGACCCCACATTACGGTAAAAAAAATATAAATGAAAGATTTGTATAAATAAAATTATCGGTTCTTGTTTCGAGAGCCAAAAATTCGAAAACTGACAGCAATTTCATTGTGTTGGACTACCGTATGAATCCGGCTGGAGGGCGCGGTTGTGCCGTATTCATCCGCTCGGCATGCAACAAACCCCAGCCGGGAAGGAAACTTATATATCATAAATATATTTAATTGTTATGTGCTTTTTACGAGAGCCACAGGCCACGCACCGAACCGGAAGCCCTCCTAGCGCGGCTTGAGAAACGCGAAATCGCAGCCTTCGTCGGCGCCGAGGATCTCTTGCGCGTAGAGCCTGGAATAGCCGCGCGCGGGTTGATCCGGCGCCGGCTTGGCGGCGGCGGCGCGCTGTTTCAATTCGGCGTCCTCGACCATGAGATCGATGCGCCGCTCGCGCACCGAAAGACGGATGCGGTCGCCGCTCCGCACCAGACCGAGCGGACCACCGGAGGCGCAATCCGGGGTCACGTGCAGCACGATCGCCCCGAACGCGGTGCCGCTCATGCGCGCATCGGACACCCGGATCATGTCCTTGACGCCGTTCCTGGCGAGCTTCCTGGGGATCGGCAGATAGCCGGCTTCCGGCATTGCGGCCGGCGATCGCGGCCCGGCATTCTGCAGCACCAGGATGTCCTGCGGCGTCACGTCGAGGGCGGGATCATCGATGCGCGCGGCCAGATCGGCAAGCGAGGTGAAGACCACCGCCCGGCCCGCATGCTCGAACAGCTTGGCGTCGGCGGCCGAGCGCTTGAAGATGGCGCCTTTGGGCGCGAGATTGCCGAACAGCGCGATGACGCCGCCGCTCGCTTCGAGCGGCTCACCGCGCGCCGCGATGATCGAGCGGTCGATCCAAAGCTCGCCGTCGCCGGCCAGCCGCTCGCCCAAGGTCTCGCCGGTCACCGTCAGGCAATCGAGATGCAGGAGCGGCTTGAGCTCGCGCAACAAGGCACCCATCCCGCCCGCCGCAAAGAAATCCTCCATGTAACCGTTGCCGACCGGCTTCAAGTCGACCAGGAGCGGCGTGGAATCCGACAGCTCGTTCAAGCGCGCCAGCGACAGGTTCACGCCGGCGCGTCCTGCGATCGCGGTGAGATGGATCACCGCATTGGTCGAGCCGCCGATGGCGAGAACGACGCGCAGCGCATTCTCGACCGACCGGGCATTGATCATCCGGTCGGGCGTGAGGTTCGAGCCGATGAGCCGCACTGCCGCCGCACCGGTCGCCTCGGCGGCGCGCAGCCGATCCGCATGCACGGCCGGGATCGCGGCCGTGCCGGGCAGGATCATGCCGAGGGCCTCGGCCACACAAGCCATGGTGGAGGCGGTGCCCATCACGGCGCAAGTCCCGGCGGTGACCGCCAGCTGGCCCTCGACCTCCGTAATCTCGGCCTCAGCGACTTCGCCGGCGCGGTAGAGCGCCCAAAAGCGCCGGCAGTCCGTGCAGGCGCCGAGCCGTTCGCCGCGATGGCGCCCGGTCATCATTGGCCCCGCCACCAGCATGACGGCGGGGCGGCCGGCCGAGACCGCCCCCATCAGCTGCGCCGGCACGGTCTTATCGCAACCGCCCATGAGCACGACGGCGTCCATGGGCTGCGCGCGGATCATCTCCTCGGTGTCCATCGACATGAGGTTGCGATATTTGAGGCTGGTGGGCTCGAGAAAGACCTCGCCCAGCGAAATGGTCGGGAACTCGACCGGCAGCGCGCCGGCGGCCAGGACGCCGCGCTTGACCGCCTCAAGCAGCTCGGGGAAGTGGCGATGGCAATTGTTGAATCCCGAGGCCGTATGCGCGATGCCGACCACGGGTTTGGCCAGCATCGCGCGCGAATAGCCCATGGATTGCGCAAAGGAGCGGCGCAGGTAGAGCGAGAAGTCGCGGTCGCCGTAATTGGTCAGGCCATTGGCGAAGCCCACGGTCCGTTCAGTCATGGATTTGTTCTCCGGCACCAGCGGGCAAGAGCACAGTTTTTACGCCAGCGCCAATAACTTATCCCCTGCGGCGCAACAACGGGAAAGGATCTGGCAAGCGAAAACACGCAGTTTCGCCAAAGCTTGCGCAATTTTCGATAACCTCGTGAAATGTCATGCCGATCGAATGAACGCGCGCGGCGGACTGCTCCGCGGTCCGATCGAGCCGCATGAAATCGCGGACCGCGCGTTGATGCACCCGCTTCGGACCTGGCGGGCCCCATCGGGCAGGCCGCCAGGGGCCGAAAACGGACCGGTCCGCGCGTCAATCGACCGCCCCATTATCGGCTCGACAAACCGCCCGGAACCCTTCTAGAAAGACCCTGGCAGAGTTCCAGTTGAAGCCGCCGGGGAAGGTTTTCATGGATTACGATGGATTTTTTGCCGACGCTCTCGCCCGGCTCAAGGACGAGCGGCGCTATCGTGTGTTTGCCGACCTGGAACGCCTGGCTGGACGCTTTCCGCGCGCCATCTGGCATTCCCCGAACGGTCCCCGCGACGTGATCGTGTGGTGCTCCAACGACTATCTGGGCATGGGCCAGCATCCCAAGGTGATCGGGGCGATGGTGGAGACCGCGACCCGGATGGGCACCGGCGCCGGCGGCACCCGCAACATCGCCGGCACCAATCACCCCCTGGTGGCGCTCGAGCAGGAGCTGGCCGACCTTCACGGCAAGGAAGGAGCCCTCGTCTTCACCTCCGGCTATATATCGAACGAAACCGGAATCTCGACCATCGCCAGGCTGCTTCCCGGCTGCCTGATCCTGTCCGACGCATTCAACCACAATTCCATGATCGAGGGTGTGCGTCAGTCGGGATGTCAAAAGCAGATCTTCCGCCACAACGACATGGGGCACCTCGAGGAGCTGCTGAAGGCCGCCGATCCGGCCAAGCCGAAGCTCATCGTGTTCGAGAGCCTCTATTCGATGGACGGCGACGTTGCGCCGATCAGACGTATTTGCGACCTCGCCCAGCGTCATGGCGCGATGACCTACCTGGACGAGGTGCACGCGGTCGGCATGTACGGCCCGCGCGGCGGCGGCATGGCCGAGCTGCAGGGCGTGATGGAACGCATCGACGTGATCGAGGGAACGCTCGCCAAGGCGTTCGGCTGCCTTGGCGGCTATATCGCGGCACGCGCGGCGCTGATCGATGCGGTGCGCTCCTATGCGCCGGGCTTCATCTTCACCACCGCGCTGCCGCCCGCCATCTGCGCGGCCGCCACGGCGGCGATCCGCCATCTCAAGACTTCGAGCTTCGAGCGCCAACGCCATCAGGATCGCGCCGGCCGCGTCAAGGCGGTGCTCGGCGCGGCCGGGCTGCCGGTGATGGCAAACGATACCCATATCGTGCCGGTCCTGGTCGGCAATGCCGAAAAGTGCAAGGAGGCGACCGACCTCCTGCTCGCCGATCACGGCATCTACATTCAGCCCATCAATTATCCGACCGTGCCCAAGGGGACGGAACGGCTGCGCATCACGCCGACGCCGTTCCACGAGGACGCCGTGATCGACACCCTTGCCGAAGCGCTGGTCGATGTGTGGGAACGGCTGCGACTTCCGCTCAAGGATCGCGCGCTGGCGGCCGAGTAGGTCGCCACCGGATGGACGCGTCATCGCGCTGAACGTTTCGGGCCGGTCGCCGCGATCGCCGGCACCGCCCTCTGCAATCAATCGTCGAGCGTCCCCTGCCCTGGCCGCTTCCAGCGCGCGCCTGCGCGCGGCGCGATCTTGCGGCCGGCCAGCCGGCGCGCCGACAGCGCCACCGAAAAGGTGACCACCAGCCAGCGCGCCAGCTGATGCGCGCCGACATAGACCGGGTCGAGATGCAGCGCCAGCGCGAGCACCATCATGGTGTCCTGGGCGCCAGGCGCGAATGCGATGACCACGTCGGCGGTGCGGAACGGCAGGATGTGGGTCACGATCAGCACGAAGCACGATGCCACCGCGATCGCGACCGCGGTCGAGCCGAGTGCCGCCCCGACATAGCCCAACAGCATTCGCGGGGTGGCGTTGGCAAATCGCGATCCGACCACCGCCCCGAGCATGACGACGGCGCTGCTGCCGACCCACCATGGCAAGACCGCGTGGACGTAGCCGGTGCCGTGCAAGACGGCGGAACCCGCCATGGCGCCGAACAACATGCCGCCAGGAACACGCAGCCGCGCCATGGCAAACGCCATCAGCGAGGACACGATCGCGATCATCGCCAGTTCCACCGGCGAGGAGCCGGACGCCGGCCCCGGCACCACGATCACCCCGGCGGCCGCGAAGCCGAACAGCGCCAGCCCGGCCGGCAGTCCGATGGTGATGACCAGGACGCGCATCGTCTGCACGATGGCGACACCGCGCATATCGGCGCCGAATTCCGCCGCCAGCGCGACCACCTGGGCCATGGCCCCGGGGCTGGCGCCGAGCAGCGCCGAGAGCGGATCCCAGCCATGGGCAAAACGCAGGTAGCAGGTCGTCGCGAGCATCGAGCAGACCGTCGAGACGGTGAGGAGCGCGACACTGAGCGGCCAGGTCGAAAGCCCCGCCAGGGTTGCCGGCGTCACTACCGCACCGAGCAGCATGCCGATCAGCACGAAGCACACGCGCGCGAGCCACAATGGAACCCTGGTGGGCCGCCCGGCGAGCGCGGCGCTGGCGACCGCGAGCACCGAGCCGGAAACGAGCCCCGCCGGCACCCCGATGAGGCTGAAGGCGACGCCGCCGGCGCCCGCGATCACAAGCGTCTCGGCGACCTGCAGGAAATCCTGGCGCGTGGGAAGATCGGGCAGCATCGATTTGGCGACCGGGTCGTTCAACGGCGAGAGCCGATGAACTGCAGCACGACCTCGCGTCGCCGCGGCGAGGTCCGGTGCTCGGCCAGATAGATGCCCTGCCAGTGGCCGAGCAGCAGCGCGCCGCCGGCCACCGGGACATGCAGCGACACTCCGGTCAGCATGGTCCTGACGTGCGAGGGCATATCGTCCGGCCCTTCGCTGTCATGGAGCCAGTGCTGGCCGGGCGGCACCAGGCGATCGAGCGCGGTCGCCAGATCCGCGCGCACATCGGGATCGGCATTTTCCTGGATGACCAGAGACGCCGAGGTATGCCGCAGATAGAGCAGGAGTGCGCCATCCCGGGCACCGGCGGCGGCGATAAAGCGCGCCGCGTCGTCCGTGATCTCGGTGAAACCTTGCCCGCCCGTCTTGACGATGAGCGTCGCCGCGGCGACGATCTCCGCCGCCACGCTGGTCAATTCGGACAGCTGGTGCTGCGTGACAGCGTCGCCACGATGCCGCATCGTCACGACTTCCTGAGCAGATCCCTCTGCACGCTCTGTATCATCGCGACGAGCCGGCGCCACACGTTTTCGATGACACTGATGATTTGATTGACCTCGCGGTCGGCCGGCGGCGGCGGCCGCTGCGGCGTGGCCTCGCGGGGCAGCGGTAGATCGCGCGAGAGCACCTCTTTCTTGAGGGCGGCGTTCTCCAGCTGCAAGCGCGCGATCTCGGCTTCGAAGGCGGCCCGGTCTTCGGGCAAGGCCTGGCAGAGCCAGCCCGCCTGGCGCTTGGTGCAGAGCGACACTTGGCCGGTGCGACCGTCGAGCCGCAGATAGCCGTCTTCGGCGCGGAAGAAGCTGAACCGGCTTTCCTCATTGTCCGGCGGCGTGCCTTGCGCGAAGGCGGGACCGCAAAGCAGCGCGTAACCGGCGGCGAACAGCAACGCGCCCCTGCGGATCATGGCTCTCTCCTCGCTGCAACGTGCAACCGCGTCTCGCCGGCCGGCAAGCTACCACCGCGGCTGCCGGCGCAGAACCTGGTTGATATTGCGATGCACCGAAAAGCCTTCCAGGGGGCCCGGCCGGGACTCCCAGAATCGACATATTCACACATTATACCAATAACTTAAGTGTCATTCGCCGATTCTTGACTTGAGCGGACCCACTCAGTATGGTCCGCGCGGCTTCGGGGGCGGTGGATCGGCCGCGATCTTGCTGGAAGCGCTGCTTGAGTCGGATGCATCTCGACCGCATATGTAAGGCGAATGCATCGAATGCATGATGCATCAGCCAGATGATGCCTCGTAGACATGGCCCAAGCGCGTGGAGACGATGATCGCAACGAGCCACCGGCCGACGAGGCGGCGCTGTCCGCAAGGTTGCAGCGACTCGGCGAACGGCTCGGCCAGCATCATTCCGACCGTCCTTCCGAAGAAGAACCTCGTCGAGGTGCGACTGCCGATCCCTCGGCGCTCGCCCGCGGTTTCCGGTTATCGGCCGAGTTCGTCGCCGGGATATTGGTCGGCGCCGCCCTGGGTTGGTTGATCGATCGGTGGCTCGGCACCTCGCCTTGGGGAATGATCGTGTTCCTGCTGCTTGGTTTTGCGGCCGGTGTTCTCAATCTGATGCGGGCCGTGGGCGCGGTCCCGCCCAACACCTTGGATCCGCCCGCGACGAAGAAGTGAGATAAGCGCGCCGGCATGATGGCAGCGCGGCGACGAGGACCGACCCGTTCATGGACCCCATTCACCAATTCGAGGTCACCAATTTATTCGTCTTCGGAACGATCGGAGGCGTCGAGATTGCGTTTACGAAGTCGGCGCTGTTCATGCTGATCTCGCTCGCCATCATCGCGCTGCTGATGCTCGGCGCCACCAGGACACGGGCGATGGTCCCCGGACGAGCGCAGGGCGTCGCCGAAATGTCCTACGAATTCATCGCCTCCACGCTGCAGAGCACGGCCGGACCGGAAGGAATGAGGTTCTTTCCGCTGGTGTTCTCGCTGTTCATGTTCATCCTGACCGTGAACGTCATCGGCTTGATTCCCTATACGTTCGCGGTGACGGCCCAGATCATCATCACGGTGTCGCTCGCCCTGCTGGTCTTCGTGACGGTCATCGTCTACGGCTTCTGGAAGCATGGATTGCACTTTTTCAGGCTGTTCGTGCCGAGCGGAGTTCCGTGGTACATCCTGCCGCTGGTGACCTTCATCGAGGTGCTCTCGTTCCTGTCGCGTCCGGTCTCGCACAGCGTGCGTTTGTTCGCCAATATCCTCGCCGGCCATATCACCCTGAAGGTGTTCGCCGGCTTCGTGACCATGCTGAGCGCGTTCGGGATCCTCGGCTGGATCGGGGCGATTCTGCCATTGAGCATGACGGTGGCGCTCACGGCCCTTGAATTGCTGGTGGCTTTCCTGCAGGCCTATGTCTTCGCCATCCTCACCTGCATCTATCTCAACGATGCGATTCACCCCGGGCATTGACGCTCGATCATCAGACGGACTCGAAAGGAGACTTTCCATGGACCCCGCCGCAGCAAAATTTATCGGCGCTGGCATCGCTTGCATCGGCATGGGCGGCGCCGGCGTCGGCGTCGGCACCATCTTCGGTCATTACCTCGCGGCCGCGCTGCGCAACCCGTCGGCGGCGCAGGGCCAGTTCGGCAATCTCATCTTCGGCTTCGCGGTGACCGAGGCGCTCGGCATCTTTTCGCTGCTGATCGCATTATTGCTGCTGTTCGCCCTCTGAACGGCGGCACGATCGGCATAGCCGTCGGAGTCCAAGATGGCCAACGAGACCGCGCATACCGAGGTTCCCGCCGGCGGGCACCGTGAATTCCCGCCGTTCGACAAGCAGACCTTTCCCTCGCAGCTGCTTTGGCTGACCCTGACCTTCGTGGCGCTCTATTTCCTGATGTCGAGGATCGCGCTGCCGCGCATCGACTCGATCCTGCAACGGCGGCGCGCCCGCATCGAAGGCGATCTGGCCGAAGCGCTGCGGCTCAAGGAGCAATCGGATGCGGCGATCGCGTCTTACGAAAAGGCGCTCGCCGATGCGCGCAGCCGCGCCCAGGCGCTGGTCAACGATTCCCGCCAACGGCAGGCCGCCGAGGCGGAAGCCGGACGCAAGGCGCTCGATGCAACGCTGAATGCCCGCATTGCCGAAGCCGAGCGCGGCATCGCGCAGACCAAGTCGGCGGCGATGGTCAACGTGCGCGGCATAGCGACCGAGGCCGCCGCTGCCATCGTCGAACGGCTCATCGGCATCCCGCCGGCCAGCCCCGATGTCGTGGCGGCCGCGGTCGCCGAAGCTCTCAAGCGGTGAGGATCGAGGATGTTCGAGCTCGATGCAGAATTCTGGGTGGCCGTGGCCTTCGTCGCCTTCCTGGGCGTGCTGATCTATTTCGGCGTGCACGAGATGATGGTCAATTACATCGATCAGCGCCGTGACCGCATCAAGGCCGAGCTCGACGAGGCGCTCCGGCTCAAGGAGGAGGCGCTGGCGCTGCTCGCGCAGTACCAGCGCAAGCAGCGCGAGGTGGAGCAGGAAGCTGCCGGGATCATCGCCGGCGCCGCCGCCGAAGCCGAGCGGATGATGGCGGAAGCCAAGGCCAAGATGGAGGAATTCATCGCCCGCCGCGGCAAGATGGCGGAGACCAAGATCGCCCAAGCCGAGGCCCAGGCGCTGGCCGACGTGCGGGCGGCCGCGGCCGAAGCCGCGGTCAGCGCCGCCGGAACGATTCTCACCGGCGCCGTCAAGGGCGAAGTTGCCGAGCGCCTCATCGGCAAAGGCATCGACGACGTGAAGACCAAGCTGAACTGAGCCCGGCCGCGGTTTCAGCGGCTCACTTCATGTTCTGGCTGAAGTAGACGGAAAACGCGATGACGACCGCCCAGATGGCCAGCAGCCAGGCGATCGCGATGATTACGATCATGTTTGCCTCCCCCTCGGTGGCATCGCGCCGGATCGGCCACCGGTACTTGGCTTTTTCGTTTGCTTGACCTCGGTGCGGTCCGAAACGCCGGTTCGGTCGTCCCGGCGCCGCGATCCCGATCGAACGCAGATCACATCACTTGCGCTTCGCCGCGGGCTTTTTCGCCGTGGCTTTCTTCTCGGCTCCCTCGCCGATCTCGTCGAAGCCGGCGTAGACTATATAGCCGGCAAGCGCCGCGCGCGAGGGCATCGGGAAGCTCAAGCTCTCCTCGACGTCGGAAAACACCACGTTGGATTGGCCGGGCGGCACCTCGGCGGTCACGCGCTTGAACTTGGTGGCGATGGTCCTGGCCTCGGCACCTTCCCGCACCACCGCATAGCGCAGCGGTATGTCGACCGGGCCCGGACCGCCGAGCGGACCAACGATGATGCGGCCTTGCACCCCCACCTTCATCACCAGGTCGGATCCGATCACCGTGCATTGACGGGCAAGCTGGGTAAAGCTGAGCTGATAACGCACATCGGTCGCCGATGCCTCGGGAGGCTTGCCGGCCACCGTGTAGGTCCCGGCGCCGTTGCGAATTTCGACGCTTGGGCAATCGTCCGCGTCGATGGCCGAACCGCCGGCCGCCCCCTGCGCGGCAGGGCTTGCGGACCCGGAAAACAGGCTGGAAAAGCGGCTGATCGAGCCTGTATCAGCCGTACCGACCGGGGGCGACGCGGAGGAGCAGCCCCCCAAAGCGAGCGCAGCGGCCAGCAACGCCGCGCCCCTTTCGCCACGCCATCGGGGGTGCATCCTTGCACAGCGCATGGACTTCACGCGGAGCATTCCGAAAGTATCCGAAGGCGGCCCTCGACCGCTCTTATATCAGCCTAACCGTGGCGGGCCCAAGGCCGTTGCAAGCAAGCCCGCTGCAGGCCGCCTGCGGAGCTCGGTCAAGGCGCCGGGTCGTGCTTGAGACGGGCATAGAGCAGATGGTCCTGCCACACGCCGTCGATGCACAGGTATTCGCGGGCAAAGCCCTCGCGCCGAAATCCGGTTTTCTCCAGGAGCCGGATCGATGCGATATTGGCGGGAATGCAGGCGGCCTCGATGCGATGCAGCCGCAGCGTCTGGAAGGCGAACGGCAGGAAGCCGCCGACCGCCGCCGTCATGTATCCCTGGCGCGCGTGGGCGGCGCCGGTCCAATAGCCGAGATTGCCGGTCTGGGCACAGCCGCGCCGGATGTTGGCGAGCGTCAACCCGCCGACCAAAACGTTGTCGCTCTTGCGAAACACAAAGAACGGATAGGCGAGATCGCTGCGCTGGTCTTCGGAGTAGCGCTTGATCCGGCGGCGAAACGACCCGCGCGTAAGGTCGTCAGGGGGCCAGGTCGGCTCCCAAGGCGTGAGGAACTCGCGGCTGGCCTCGCGCAATGCCGCCCATTCCGCGTAGTCGGACATCTGCGGAGCCCGCAGCACCACCCCATCCCCGACGATCGCAGGCAGCTGCTCGGACAGGGTAACGGTTCGAAAGAACGCCATGGGATCACGGATGACGGAGGACGGAGGACAGACAGATTAGCAGCGAAATATTTTCCTCGGTTGCTCTGATGGTAGTACCGCCTCGGCCTTCGTCCTCTGTCCTCTGTCGTCCGTCCTCTGTCGTCTGGTCTCTATGCCGCCTTGCGCGCAAGACTTTCCGCGATCGTGGCGGCACTTTCAAGGCCGGGCCCGGGCCCAAGCACGGAGATGGCCGGCCGGCCGCGCGCGATCAGGGCCCGCCCGGCGGCTCTCGCGCTTTCCACCGTGACGGCTTCGATCCGCGCCACCAGCTCTTCCAGCGGTACCGGCCGTCCCCAGGCGAACATCTGGCGCGCGAGCTGCTCGGCGCGCGCACCTGAGCTTTCGAGCGCCATCAGCAAGCTCGCCTTCATCTGCACCTTGGCACGAGCGACCTCCGCTTCGGTGACGGTCAGCGACGCGTTCTCGATTTCGTCCACCACCACGCGCATCAGCTCGGGAACATCGGCGGCATCGGTGCCGGCGTAGAGGCCGAACATGCCGGTGTCGGAATAGGGCGAGTGGAACGCGTAGATCGAATAGCAGAGGCCGCGAATTTCGCGAACCTCCTGAAACAGGCGCGACGACATGCCGCCGCCGAGCGCGCTGCTGAAAATCTGCAGGCTGAAGAGCTCGGGATCGCGCTGGGGGAGCCCCTGCATCGCCAGCGCCACATGGACCTGCTCGAGATCGCGCGTCTCGATGTGCGAGCCGCCGACGAAGCGCGCCGGCTCCGGCACCGGCGCCGCCGGCCCCACGAAGCTGGCGAATCGCTGCTCGACCTCGCCGACAACCGCCCGATGATCGACCGCGCCGGCCGCCACCACCAGCATATCGGGCGCGCGATAATTGCGCTTGAGATAGGCGGCGAGCCGCCGGCGGTCGAACGCGCGCACGGTCTCGCGCTTGCCCAGGATCGAGCGCCCGATCGGCTGCGCCGGAAAGGCGGTTTCCTGCAGCCGCTCGAACACCAGATCGTCGGGCGTGTCCTCCGAAGCGCCGATCTCCTGCACGATGACGTTCTGCTCGCGCTGCAGCTCCTCGGGATCGAAGGACGGGTCGGACAGAATATCGGACAGCACGTCGAGGGCGAGCGGCACGTCGGCCTTGAGCATGCGGGCATAGTAGGCGGTGGCCTCTATGCCGGTCGCGGCATTGAGATCGCCGCCGACCGCCTCGATCTCCTCGGCGATTTGCCGCGCGGTCCGCCGCGATGTCCCCTTGAATGCCATGTGCTCGAGCAGATGCGAGATGCCGTGCTCGTCCGGCAGTTCGTCACGGCTGCCGGCGCCGACCCAGACCCCGAGCGAAGCGGTCTGCAGATGCGGCATCGCGTCGGTGACGACCGACAGGCCGGAGGATAGACGGGTCACTTCAACGCTCATGCGGCAGCTCCTTCACGGGTGGCCCGACTGGTGGCGAGGATGTGGCGCTCGACCTGCGCCTGGTCGGCCGGCAACGTGGTGACGCGTTCCGGCCGCTCATGGAGATCGGAAAGCCAGTCGGGCAACGGCGGCCGGATGCCGCACGCCGCTTCCATGGCGTCGGGAAACTTGGCCGCGTGCGCGGTGCCGAGCACGACCATCGGGATCGCCGGATCCCTGGCTTCCTTCTCGGCTACCGCCACTGCGACGGCGGTATGCGGATCGATGAAATACCCGCTCTCCCGCAGCACGGTGCGGATGCTGGCGGCCGTCTCCTCGGGATCGGCGCGACCGGCGGAGAAGACCGCCCGCAGGCTCGCCAAGGCGGGCGCCGAGAGCGCGAAGCGCCGCGAGTGGGCGAGCGAGGCCATCAAGACGCGCACCGGCCGCGGGTCGCGGTCATAGACGTCGAACAGGATACGCTCGAAGTTGGACGCCACCTGGATGTCCATGGACGGCGAGGTCGTCGGCGTCACCTCGCGCAGCTCGTAGGTGCCGGTGGCGAGCGTTCGGGCGAGGATATCGTTGACATTGGTGGCGATCACCAGCCGGTCGATCGGCAAGCCCATCCGAAGCGCGGCGTAGCCCGCATAGATGTCGCCGAAATTCCCGGTCGGGACCGTGAACGCGAGCTTGCGATGCGGCGCGCCGAGCGCGACCGCCGCCGTGAAGTAATAGACCACCTGCGCGGCGATGCGTGCCCAGTTGATGGAATTGACGCCCGAGAGGCCGACCCGGTCGCGGAAGGCGTGATGGTTGAACATCGCCTTCGCGATCGCCTGGCAATCGTCGAAGGTGCCTTCGACCGCGAGCGCGTGGACGTTGTCCTCCGTCGCCGTGGTCATCATGCGCCGCTGCACCTCCGAGATGCGGCCGTGCGGAAACAGGACGAAGAGGTCGGTGCGGGCGCGGCCGCGGAACGCCTCGATGGCCGCGCCGCCGGTGTCGCCCGAGGTCGCCACGATGATGGTGGTGCGCTCGCCGCGCGCCGCAAGGCCATGGTCCATGAGCCGGGCGAGGAGCTGCATGGCCAGATCCTTGAAGGCCAGCGTCGGTCCATGGAACAGCTCGAGCACGAAATCGCTCACCCCGAGCTGCGCCAGCGGGGCGACGGCGGGATGCCGAAAGGTCCCATAGGCCTCCCGCGCCATGCGGGCGAGGTCATGCTCGGCAATGGCGTCGCCCACGAAGGGCCGCATCACCTCGACCGCGACCTCCGCATAGGGCCGTCCGGCAAGGCCCGCGATCGCGCCCGGCGCGAGCCGCGGCCAAGCCTCCGGCACATAGAGGCCGCCGTCGCGGGCAAGGCCCGCCAGCATGGCCTCGCCGAAGCCGAGCGGCGGGGCTTCGCCCCGGGTTGAGACATAGCGCACGGTTGGACTTTCCAGGCTCGCTTCGGGCTGATCGCACGACCCCTGCATCCGGCCCCATCCGGCGACCGAGCGGCATAACAACCCTTTGATTTTACTGGCATTCCCAGCCAGACCGGACGGCAGGACGCAGCGGCTCCGGCACACTAGTCGGAACCATCCGCCGGCACAAGGAAGACTGCGCCGGCGGGATGCGGAGCCCGGCCAGCCGGACAGCTTGGTTACGCCGGGCACTGAAGAAGGAATTCACCGTCGATCAACGAGCGCACCTGTCTGCTCAACCCAACCGGAGTCCGCTCCAAATCAAGCATTGACGTCGATATAGACACCTTCGAGATCGGTTAGATGGAATTGGCCGATGGGGCACTGCTTGAAAACATCAAGCCGCGCCTTTCCTTCTGCACCATGGCCGAGCGGCTTCGTCACCATCAGGGGATTGACGCCGACGATCTCGTCCATGTCGCGTTTTACGGCCTCGATGCTTTCGACCTTGAAGCCGAAATGCTCTAGCCGCGGCGGCTCCGGATCGTGGCCGATGAAATTCTCCATCTTCCACGGCATGATGAGGAGCGTGACGCGGCCGTCGCTGAGACGGTAATTGCCGTCGCTGCTCTCGTTGGAGACTGGAAGTTCGTAAACGGTGGAGTAGAATTCAGTGCTGCGCTCCGGATTGGTGACGCGCAAGGCGATATGATTGATGTAGCGCGGCGGCAGCTCACCACCTTTGTTCTCGGCGAAGATATCCTGCGCCTTTCCGGAATCCCGTTCCGCCAAGTCGTAGATGATCATGTCGTGATCAGCCGCGCTCCATGCCGCGTTTGGACGGACCGCCGGACGCTGGACCACCGGCAGATTGGGATCGAATTTTTTCATCCGTTCGATGGCGAGCGGAATGCTTTCGACTTCGAAACCGAAATGATCGAGGCCGCTTCGGCGTCCATCGCGAAGCGGGATGTTGTTAAGGCCGATCTGGCCGTCGCCAGTCGGCGCCGCCCGCGCGGGACGCTGCGTATTCGCTGCCTTCATTCCGAAAAGCGCCTGGTAAAAGCGGGCGTTGACAGCATAACGCGTGGTGCAGATAGCCAAATGATTGATTTTAGCGAACACCGGCAAGCCTCCCGCTGGATCATGTCTCTACGATTGGTTGTGACAGCATCGTACCGACGCCGCCAAGAAAGACGCATTGCCGCAATTTTAGCAAACTGGATGAGGGAGGCAACGCACCTGGCATGTCTTGATATCATGCGATTTTTGGCCGCGCGAATGGTGCAAAATTCAGAGCGATTTAGAGCAGTTTGCCGGGGTACAAAGGCCCGAATTGACGTGAGGGCCAACTGAGCCCACTGACCTTCCATCGCTCCGAGGGTCTGTTGCGGCACCGGGAGCAGCTCCGCCAACCCGCCGCCGGCGCGGCAGGTCCACGGCGCGCCGTCCGGGGCGCTCTCTTGCAAAACCTCCCCGAAGCATTTATAAGCCGCGCCCCGTCGCTCGAACCGGGGAGGATTTGCATGATTACGTCACATTCGCACATCGCCTCCTCGCGTCCGCAGCCCGTGCCGGATGCTGGCGTCGCCCTTTAGGGGCGTTTTACGACAGCATCGATCGGGCCCGCCCGCGATCCCCAACTTCCCAGTAAGTCACTGATTTCTTTAACGACGCTCGTGGCCGGCTGTTTTGCCGCCGTGCGTCACCCGGATGGAGCCGGCGTGTGCGCGAGCACCGCCGGATGACGACATGACCGCCGCAATCAACAAGCGACCCGCCGCGATACGCGTGGTGATTCCGTTTGTTTTTCGCCAATGGCGCAAGCAGCCGGCCCTGGCGCTCACCGTCGCCGGCGGCCTGCTGGGGGCGACCGTCGCGGACCTGTTCATGCCGGTGTTCTCGGGGCATCTGGTCGACGCGCTGACGCGTGGCGCGGCCGAACCCGCCGCCCGCCACGCCGCGCTGTCGGCCTTCGGCGCCATCGTCGCGCTCGGCTTGCTGTCGATCATCCTGCGCTTCGCCGGATTGCGGGCGATCGTGCCGTTCACGCTGCGGATCATGTCCGACGTGGCGCGCGACGCCTTCATGCGGGTGCAGCGCTTCTCGACCGACTGGCACGCCAACAGCTTTGCCGGCTCGACCGTGCGCAAGATCACGCGCGGCATGTGGGCGCTCGACCTCCTCAACGACACCATCCTGATGGCGCTGTTGCCGTCGCTGGTGGTGCTGTTGGGTTCGATGATCCTGCTCGGGCTGCACTGGGCCTCGCTCGGTCTCGTGGTCGCGCTGGGCGCGCTGATCTATGTGTCGATGACGGTTGTGTTCTCGACGCGCTATATCGCGCCCGCGGCGCGCATCTCCAACGCCTGGGACACCAGGGTTGGCGGCACGCTGGCCGACGCCCTGACCTGCAACGCCGTGGTGAAATCTTTCAGCGCCGAAGCGCGCGAGGACGCGCGGCTGGCGCGCGTGCTGCGCCGGTGGCGCGGGCGGGTGCGGCGGACCTGGCTGCGCTACAACTACACCTCCACGGCGCAGCTCGCGGTGCTGCTGTGCCTGCGCGCATCCGTGATCGGCGGCTCGTTGCTGCTGTGGATGGCCGGCCGCGCTTCGCCGGGCGGCGTTACCTATGTGCTGACCAGCTACTACATCATCCACGCCTATCTGCGCGATGTCGGCATGCACATCAACAATCTGCAGCGTTCGGTGAACGACATGGAAGAGCTGGTCGCGATCCATGACGAGGCGATCGGCATCGCCGATGCCGTCGATGCATGTCCGATCGACGTCCAGGGCGGGCGCATCGTGTTCGAGGACGTGACCTTCCATTACGGCGGCCATCGCGCGCCGCTGTATGACGGCCTGTCGGTGGACATCGCCGCCGGCGAACGCGTCGGCCTGGTCGGCCGCTCCGGCTCCGGCAAGACCACCTTCGTCAAGCTGGTGCAGCGGCTCTACGATGTTTCCGGCGGGCGCATCCTGATCGACGACCAGGATATCGCCAAGGCGACGCAGCACTCGCTGCGCGGCCAGATCGCGATCGTGCAGCAGGATCCGATCCTGTTTCACCGTTCGCTCGCCGCGAACATCGCTTATGGCCGGCCGGGCGCCGGCATGGCGGCGATCGAGCAGGCCGCGCGGCTCGCCAATGCGCACGAGTTCATCCTGCGCCTGCCCAATGGCTACGGCACGCTGGTCGGCGAACGCGGGGTCAAGCTATCGGGCGGTGAGCGGCAGCGTGTCGCGCTGGCGCGCGCGTTCCTTGCCGACGCGCCGGTGCTGATCCTGGACGAGGCGACCTCAAGCCTCGATTCCGAATCGGAGGCGTTGATTCAACAGGCGATGGAGCGGCTGATGAAAGGACGCACCTCGATCGTGATCGCGCACCGGCTGTCGACGGTGCGGAGCCTCGATCGCATTCTGGTGTTCGATCGCGGCGAGATCGTCGAGCAGGGGACCCACGCGGCGCTTACCGCGCGGGCCGGCGGCATCTATCGCGGCCTGTTCGAGCGTCAGGCGATGGAGCTCGTCCGCATCTCGGCGGCGGAATAATTGCGATCGTCGCGGTGATCAAAACTGGACACGAGCCCCCGCCGTCACCAGAGGTCTCAGACAGGTGCCGGTGGCTGGCTCGACGATATGAGGGCATCCATGCCCGACAATAAGGATCGATCCGTGCGCCCGCTCAGTGACGCGCAAATACGGCAATTCGTCCAAGGCGACATTTGTCGAAGGCGAAGCGGCAAGGGCTTCCGCGCCCTCGGGCGTTGGCCGGTCCCCCGCACGATGGGGGCACGCCGCACCGACGCGGGTGATCTAATTGGCGGCTTTGATTGCGGCCGACACATTCCAAGCTTTTTTCAAGCACCGCCTTGGCGGCGCCCTTCGCCTTCGCATATGCTTTGCGCCTTTCTGCCCATGCGCCCACCGATCAGACATTGGGTTGGCCGTATGACAGAGGAGCGCGGACATGAGCCGACTTGCTTCATCCTGGCCTTTGTCATTCGTTCTCACATTCGCGGTGGCAGGTATCTCGCTGCCGACTGTTGCTCACGATTTGGACGACCTTGCGGTCGGGACGGTGCGGAACTTCGGCCCCAACCTGCAGACGACCGCCAACGGCCTGTGCAGGCAACCGGAGGGCCTCGCGATCGACGGCGACGGCAACCTCTACGCGGCGTCGAATTCCGACAGCGCGACAACGGTAGGCCACGTCTGCGTCATCAACGACGTCCTGGTGGAGATCATCGCGGTTCCGGCGGGCCCCGGGGCGAGCGCAATCGGCTTATTGGGCGAGCTGTTCGAGGACGGCTCGCTTTATGTCCTCGATCAAGCGGACAATCTCCAGCCGCACGGGAGAATACTCAAAATCGATCCGCACACTCACGACGTGACGACCGTGGCTTCCGGCATGGCGTTCCCCAACGGGATGGCAGAGGATCGCCGCGGCAACATCTACGTGGCCGATTCTCTGCTCGGGACGATTTTCAAGCTTTCGAAAGAGAGCTCGCAGCTTTCGGTCTGGTTCAAGGATGCGGCGCTGCTTTCACGCAATCCGAACCAAAATGTCGGCGCGAACGATCTGGCTTTCGACGCGGAGCAGCACTTCCTGTACGTCGACAATGCGGGAAACCGTCAGGTCTTGCGTGTGCCGGTCGATGAGGACGGTGGCCGGCAAGATTGAGCTGTTCGCGGACGGCGCGACAATCGACAAAGAGCTGCATCTGCAGGGACCGACCGCTCTCTATTTTGCCGATGGACTGCAGTTCGATGTGAAGGGAAATCTCTACGTGATGGCAAACCTGGCAGACGAGATTCAGATGTTCTCGCCCGACGGACGGCTCATCCATCGCTACCAAGGCGCTGGAGACAACGCGCTCGACTTCAATGCCAGCTTGGTTTTCAAGGGTCGTCTGATGTTCATCACAAACATGTCGGCAACCGACGGCGGGGTCAATTCGAAGCTCTCCGTGTTCGTGGCGCCTCATCGCGGGCTGTCGGACAAGGTCTTTCCGGTCATTTCCGACACTGGAGATTGAAAAAGGGCGGGTTGAGGGGGGCGGTCGTGCGCCGGCATGAGCGCTGGGCGGCCGGCAGACGTTACGGGATCTCCGGGGGATCATGCGCAGGATTGTGACCAGCCTTGCCGTTCTCGCTTTCCTGGTGAGCGCGGATTGCGAGCGCGGCGTCGCTCAACATCGTTGCGCCGGGCGCGAGCGACACCGCCGGCGGAGGCCAAGGTCGTCATTCCGGCGGGGTGAAGCGGACCAGGCCTACCCGGCGCAACTGGGGGCCATGCTGCGCGCGTGCGGCATCGACGCGCTATCCGCAATGCTGGTATTGCGGGCGATACCACGGCGGATGCCCACTGCCGGTCATAGAGCCGAAGAACGGATATGAGGAACCAATGGCGCTGAACTATCGAGTCGTCGTAACTGCCGCCGTCCTGGCGCTGTCGGCCGCGAGCGCTTGCGCCGATGGGATCGAGCCCGGCCTCTGGAGAACCATCAACCGGAACGAGGCCGCCGGCGTGGTCAGTCCGCCGCAGGAGACCGCCAATTGCCTCACGGCCGAGCAGACCGGCGACCTGCCCACGACCTTCTCGCCGGTTTCCCGTACCGTCAACTCCGTCTGCGCACCGATCGAGCGCAGCTTCGACGGCCAGAAGCTGACCTGGCGGCTGGTCTGCAAGGGCCAGCTCGACATGGAGTTGAACGGCGCTTTCGATTTCGACAGCCCGCACCATTACACCGCGACGGTGCAGACCAAAGCCGCGATGGGCGGCGTCACGATGGCCGATGCGAAACAGACCATCGAGGGACAGTGGGTTTCCGCCTGTCCTCAGTAAGTGGCAGGCTGCACCACGGTCACCTTGGGAGCGGGCGGGGGCGGTCGTTGCTTTGCGGCAATGCCGCGAGCCCTCCATCCGTCCCAGGCCATCGAGTCGCCACGCGACCATTTCCTGGTCGCCACGCGACCATTTCCTGGTCGCCACGCGACCATTCCTGGTCGCCAGGCGACTATTCGTGACCGGCGCGCATCTTGACATTTTTTCCGATCGGACCAATGTCAATGATGCTGGTCTCTTCGAGAGATCGGTAATTGTAGCAATCATGGGCAGGAGGTATCGCATGACTCCACCCGGGATGCGTGCCGCGATAATCG
>DASXXS010000077.1:0-24905 GCA_036502925.1 Xanthobacteraceae bacterium | reverse complement strand
TGTCGGTGACCCCCTGGTCGACGAGGGCCTGGATCACGATCTCGGCGCCGTTCATTTCCTTGTCCTTGGTCATCCTTGGCTCCTTGCGCTTACCTTGCGCGGCTGCGGATCACGGAGAATCAAAAAGGGGCCCGAAAGCCCCTTTGCGCATCGCCGGATCGGGGTTGCTCTAGCAACCCCGGGCGATGCGCCTGCCCACGACCACGTCGCCTCTGGTAATAAAATTGCGCATTTCAAGTATCTTCCGTCATTTCCTTGCGCGTGCTTATATGGCGGTGCACCCTGAAGAGTCAAGCTGGAATCCGCGCGATTTCGCGCAATATCGCGGCTTCGGCGGCTTGCGGTTCGATCCAGGGCCAGTTCGGCATCCGGTTACGGAACCAGGTGGCCTGCCGTTTGGTGTAGCGCCAAGTGTCCCGTATCCCGCCGAGGGTCGCATCCGCCAGCGTGATCTCACCCTTAAGATGGCGCATCAGCCAGGGTACGCCATGGGCTTTCATGGCCGGAAGCGTCGGGTCGAGCCCGCGCGCCGCAAGCAGGCGTACCTCGTCCAGAGCACCGGCGGCCAGCATGCCGGCAAAGCGGGTTTCGATCCGACGCTGCAGCTCCGCCCGGTCAGGATTGAGGAAGAGCTTGATCGCCTGGGCGGAATCCACGGCCGCCGGCATTCGGTCGCGGTGCCAGTCGGCGAGCGAGCGGCCGGTCGCCAGCACGACCTCGAGCGCCCGCGCGATGCGGGAGCGGTCTCCTGGCATCAGCCGTTGCGCCATTACCGGATCGCGGCGCGCAAGCTCCGCATGCAGCGCTGCGGAGCCCTCGGCCGCAAGACTCGCCCGGACGGCGGCGCGAATGTCCTCGGCGATCGGCGGCACCGCCGCAAGACCCTTGGTCAGGGTCTCAAAATAAAGACCCGTGCCGCCGACCAGGATCGCGATGCGCCCATCGCGGGCTGCGGCCGCGAGCGCCGCCAGCGCATCGACCCCCCAGGCGCCCGCCGAATAGCGGACTGCCGCGTCCACATGGCCATACAGGACATGGGGCGCGCTGGTTTCCTCGGCCGGTGTCGGCCGCGCCGTAATCACCCGCAGGTCGCGGTAGACCTGCATGGAATCGGCGTTGATGACGACGCCCCCAAGCCGCCGCGCGAGCCGCAGCGCCAGCGCCGACTTGCCGCTCGCGGTCGGCCCCGCGATGAGGATGACCTTCAACAGACCGGCTCCCGCTTTGCGCGATCAGGCTCCTATGGCACAGCTCGCTGCGCCCGGCGCCGGAGGCGCAGCGATCCTTCTCAGACGGAAATTGGCCCTGCGGTCAAGCGGCGCGGATTTCGGCCAGCAGCGCGTCGCCGATAACAAGGCCGCTCGCCGCCGCTCGCTGCCGGGCGGCAAGCCGTCGCGTGCCCGGCAGTCGCGCCCCCGCCTGCTGCTCGATCGACGCCGCCAGAACGGCAAAGCGCGCCGTCACTCCGGTTCCGCCGAAGGCGGTCGGGCCAAGAACGATGAGCAATTGGCCAGTGCCGGGCGGCGGCCCTTCGGCATCGAGAAACGAGGAGGCCTCGGCGGCAAAATTCGCCCCGGTCAGTCCGGCGGCCAGGAGTTCAACCATGAGCGCCAACGCCGCCCCCTTGGCATCACCCATCGGCACCATGGTGCCGGCGAGCGCAGCCGTCGGATCGGTGGTCGGATGTCCGGCGGCGTCAAGAGCCCAGCCCTCGGGAATGCGCTCACCTTGCTGCTGTGCGGCCAGAATATTGCCGCGCGCGACCTTGGAGAGGGACAGATCGACCACGACGGGAGGCCGGTCCGGGAGCGGACAGGCGAACGCGATCGGATTGGTGCCGAGCACCCCCCTGGTGCCGCCCGCCGGGGCGATGGCCGCAGGGGTGTTGGCGAACATGAGCGCGACAAGACCCGCTTGCGCGAGACGCTCGAGCGGATGTCCGGCGGCGCCGCAATGGTGCGAGCGTCGGATCGCCGCGGCGGCGATGCCCTGGCTGCGCGCGACCTCCGGAAGGAGCGAGACCGCGGCATCGATGGCCGGATAGGCAAAACCGTTGCCGGCATCGATCGCTATGGTCGCGGGACGCGGTCGCGTCACGGCCGGTGTGGCGAAGCCATCGACTTTGCCCACTTTCGCTTGCGCCGCATAGCTCGGCAGCCTGGAGAGGCCGTGTCCCTTGAGCCCATCCGCCTCCGCGGCAACCAAGGCGCGGGCGACACATTGGGCATTTGTGGGCGACGTCCGGCAGCGCGCGAGCGTATCGACGACAAGCGCCTCCGCCACGGCCAGAGTGAGCACGGTGGTCACGGCTTCACGAACTCCTCGCGCCGATAGCCCTGAGCATAGAGCAGCGCGGTGAGGTCACCGTGGTCGATACAGGCCGCGGCGGCTTCCCGTATGGCTGGCTTTCCGTGGAAGGCGACGCCGAGCCCCGCCGCCTCGATCATCGGGATGTCGTTGGCTCCGTCGCCGACCGCAAGCGTGTCTTCGGGCGCGAGCCCAAAGCGCTCGCGCAGCTCAATCAGCGCGTCGAGCTTGGCCTCGCGACCGACCACAGGCTCCGCCACCCCGCCGGTGAGTTGCCCGCCGGCGTCGACCAGCAGCGTGTTGGCGCGCTGCTCGTCGAACCCGATCATGGCGGCAATGCGTGAAGTAAAAGCCGTGAAGCCGCCCGACACCACGCAGGTATGTGCGCCATTCACCCGCATGGTCGCGACCAGCGTCGTGCCGCCCGGCGTCAGCCGGATGCGTTCGTCGATCACCCGGTCGATCACCGTAGCGGGCAGGCCTTTGAGCAGGGCGACGCGCTCGCGTAGTGCCGGTGCAAACGCGATCTCGCCGCGCATGGCGCGCTCGGTGATCGCGGCCACGCGGCTCTTTTGGCCCGCATAGTCGGCGAACTCATCGATGCATTCCTGCTCGATCATGGTGGAGTCCATGTCGGCGACCAACAGTTTCTTGCGGCGCCCTTCCTGTCGTTGGATGACGACGTCGAGCGGCGCCCCGCCGATGATATCGCGCAGGTCGCCGGCGAGGTCCTTCACCAGGGCCCGCTCCTCGCCGGCGTCGGCAACGTCGTCGCCCGCGAGGTCGTCGATGAGGAACGGAATGTCCATCGCGATCCCTGGAGCCAGCCAGGGGAGCGCGCGCCCGTGGGGCAGATAGCGCGCCGCTTTGAGCGCCAATTCCTCGGTCACCGCCGGGCGATCCGGATGCGAGATCAGTGTTGCCACGTAAAACATAGGCGTTGATCCGATCAACCGGGACGGACTGATCAACCCGGCGCCGCACTGAGATGGCCGATCGGCCGTGCGCAAAGCAAAAGGCAGAGGGGCGCGACCCCTCTGCCTTGCAGTTGTCGTCGATGCGCGTGCTACTTCAGGCTCAGCGCGATGAAGCGCAAATCGCCGGCCGGATTGGCGACCAGCAGCAGCGCCGACGGCCGGCCGTCGCGCTTGAGCTTGTCGATCTTGGTCTGGAAGTCGTCGGCGCTCGCCACCGCCTCCTGCGCCACCTCGACGATCACGTCACCGGGCGCAAGATGCTGGCTGTTGGCAGCCGAATCCGCGTCGACGCCCACGATCACCACGCCCTTCACGCTGTCCTTGACCTTGTATTTGGTGCGCAGCGCATCGTCGAGATTGGCGAGGTCGAGGCCCAGCGTCTTCTTGACCACCGGCTTCTGCTCCGGCTGGGCATCGGTCTTGGCCTCGGCCATCTGCTTCTCGCCGTCCTCGAGCCGTCCGAGCGTGACCGTCTTGGTCTCCTGCTGGCCCTTGCGGATGATGACGACCTCGACCGCCTTGCCGACCGTAGTATCGGCGACCACCCGCGGCAGGTCGCGCATCTCCTTGATGTCCTTGCCGTCGAACTTGACGATGACGTCGCCGGCCTCGATACCTGCCGGCTTCGCCGGACCTTTGTCGTCGATGCCGGCCACCAGCGCGCCGTGCGGCGGCTTGATGTTCAGGCTCTCGGCGATCTCGTCGGTCACCATCTGGATGCGCACGCCCAGCCAGCCTCGGCGTGTCTCGCCGAAATTCTTGAGCTGGTCGATGACCGCGACCGCGGTTTTCGACGGCACCGAGAAGCCGATGCCGATCGAGCCGCCCGAGGGCGAGATGATCGCGGTGTTGATGCCCACGACCTCGCCTTCGAGATTGAACAGCGGTCCGCCCGAATTGCCCCGATTGATCGGCGCATCGGTCTGAATGTAGTTGTCGTAGGGTCCCGAATTGATGTCACGGTTGCGCGCCGACACGATACCGGCCGTGACCGTGCCGCCGAGGCTGAACGGGTTGCCGATGGCGATGACCCATTCGCCCAGCCGCAGCTTCTCGGAATCGCCGAATTTCACGGCCTTGAGCGGATGGTCGGTGGTCACCTTGAGCACCGCGAGATCGACCTTGGTGTCCTTGCCCAGGAGCTGGGCCTTGAGGCGGGTGCCGTCATTGAGGATGACCGTGATCTCGTCGGCATCCGCGATAACGTGGTTGTTGGTGACCACGATGCCGGCCGCATCGATGATGAAGCCGGAACCGAGCGAGTTGACCCGGCGCGGCGCCGGCGCGCGGTTGCTCTGGTCGCCTTGGCCGCCCTGGCCACCGCGCCGGTTGAAGAAATCCCGGAACAGCTCATCCAGCTGCGGGTCGTTGGGCAGTTGCGGCATCGGGCCGTTGTGCGCCTCGACGTTCTGGGAGGTCGAGATATTGACCACCGAGTCGATCACCTGTTCGGCGACGTCCGCGATTCCATCCGGTCCGCGCGCAAACGACGGCGTGACGAAGACGGGAAGCGCCAGAACCGTGGCGGCAACCACGGCCAAAGCGGGCTGGCGGGTCTGCCGCGCAAATTGGGCAAGAGTGCCGAGCATGGGCATCTGAGCTCCTGAAAAGATTGATGCGGAGACAGTGCGCCTGTCCGGCTGCAGACGCAAGGGCGCTCGCGGAAATGTCAAGATTGCCCGGCGATTAGGGCGGAATTCGGGACCCGGCCGCAGGGTTGGCCGACGTCGGCCAAGCCCATTTCTGGGGGCGGCCTCGATTCGGTCTGAGGCCGCTCCGGATTGCACACCAAATCATAAAGTTAGAGCGATTCCGGCAAGACCGGATTGAATTTCCCGCCGCCCTAGCTAGCGCCGGTAGGCTCAACCCCGCACCAGCCAGATCAACACCAGGCCGATCACGGCCGATGCAATGCCGGCAATGCGCAGCGAAGTGTCCGGGCTTTCCAACGCGCTCGCAGCCAGGCGTTTCGCCGCGGCGGGAAAGCCGGCGAAAACCAGCCCTTCGATCACGAGCACGAGGCCGATGGCCACGATGAATTCGGACATGACGGGTTCACCGCCTTCGGCGCGGTCGCCGAAGCACGGCCGCTATTTCGGCGCCACCTCGCGATTCTTGCCGGTCGGATCGGCGAAATAGCGGAAGAAGTCCGAATCGGGCTTGAGCACCATGCGGGTGTCGTTGGACTTCAGCCCGGCCTCGTAGGCCTGCATCGAGCGGTAGAAGGTGAAGAAATCGGGATCGCGTCCATAGGCCTCCGCGTAGATGCGGTTGCGCTCGGCATCGCCCTCGCCGCGCGTCTGCTCGCCCTTCGACTGCGCCTCCGCGATCAGCACGGTGACGTCGCGATCCGCCTTGGCGCGAATTTCCTGCGAGCGCTGGCTGCCCTCGGCGCGGAACTCGGCGGCTTCGCGCTGGCGCTCGGTCTGCATGCGCTGATAGACCGCCTGGCTGTTTTGCTCCGGCAGGTCGGCGCGCCGGATGCGCACGTCGACAACGGCGATGCCGAAGGACTGCGCCTCGTTCTCGAGCTGCATGCGCACCTGCGCCATCAGCTCCGCGCGCTTGTCGCGCACGATGTCGGTCGTGCTCGCCTCGCCCAGCACCCGGCGCAGCGCCGAGTTCAGCAGGGTCGACAGCCGGGCATTGGCGCCCTCGATCGCGCCGATCGTCTGATAGAACTTCAGAGCGTCACTGATGCGGTAGCGGGCGAAAGCATCGACCACCAGGCGCTTCTGGTCGGAGGCGATGACCTCCTGGGCCGGATTTTCCAGATCGACGATGCGCTTGTCGACCGAGATGACGCTGTCCAGCAACGGAACCTTGAAGTTCAGGCCGGGTGTGGTCACCACGCGAATGGGCTGTCCCAGCCGCACCACGATCACCTGATCGGTCTGATAGACCGTGAACAGGGACCCATAGGCGACGATCAGCGCCGCCAGCACCAGCGCGGCCACGATGCCGCCCGCGAGATTGAACCTCATCGAGTGCCTCCGGCCGGCGCTGCGGATTGCTGCGGCGGATTTTGCGTCGGTGCCGTCGGTGCCGCCGGACGTGGAGTCTGCGGCCGCGTCAGCTCGTTGAGCGGCAGATACGGCACCACGCCGTTCTGACCGGCGGAACCGGGATCCAGGATGATCTTGTCGGTGCCGCTGAACAGGCGCTCCATCGTTTCGAGATACATGCGCTCGCGGGTGACGTCGGGCGCCTTCTTGTATTCGTCGTAGACCTGGAGGAAGCGCGAGGTTTGGCCGGTGGCCTCCGCGACCGTCTGCTGCCGGTAGGCTTCCGCGGCTTGCGTGATTTGCGCGGCGCGTCCGCGCGCTTCAGGCACGACGCGATTGGCATAGGTCTGCGCCTCGTTCTGCGCCCGCTCGGCGTCGGAGCGCGCCGCCTGCACGTCGCGGAACGAATCGATCACCTGCGCGGGCGGGTCGACCTTTTGCAACTGGACCTGGGTCACCTGGATGCCGGCGCCATAATGGTCGAGCGTCTTCTGCATCAGCTCCTGCACCGCCGTCTCGATGGTGGCGCGCGCGCCGGTGAGGATCGGCTGGATCTCGGAATGCCCGATCACCTCGCGCATGGCGCTTTCGGCGACCGCCTTCACGGTGCCTTCGGGCTGCTGGATGTTGAACAGATAGTCGCCGGCACCGTCCGGCTTGATCAGCCAGAACACCGAGAAATCCACGTCGACGATGTTCTCGTCGCCGGTCAGCATCAGACTTTCCTCCGGCACGTCGCGGCTGGTGCTGCCGCGGCGCAGGTCGTCGACGCTGCGCATGCCGATGTCGATGCGGTTGACGCGCGTGACCTTGGGGGTCAGCGCCGATTCGATCGGATACGGCAGGTGGTAGTTGAGGCCCGGCTTGGCGTCGCGCACATATTGGCCGAAGCGGAGCACGATGCCGAGTTCGTCGGGGTCGACGCGGAAGAAGCCGGAAAAGCCCCAGATCGCGATCGCGGCCAGCGCGATCAGGCCGATGCCCTTGCCGCCGAGATTGCCGCCCGGCAGCACGGTGCGCAGCCGGTCCTGGCTGCGGCGCAGGAATTCCTCCAGGTCCGGCGGCGTCGGGCCGGACTGCTGCGGTCCCGAGCCCCACGGGCCTTTGCCCCCCGATCCCCAGGGCCCGCCGCCCTGATTGCTCCATGGCATCGGCTGTCTCCTCATCGACCGCGCATCCTTTCGCATTCGGATGGCGGGCGTCTTTAGCTCATCTGGGGCGGCTTATAGGGGAGGCATCGGTTGGTTACAACGCGCGTCCGCACGCCAGGCACTCGCTGCGTCAACCCAAATCCTTCAGCTGCCGCCGTTATCGCGTCCCAAATGGGTGGCGCGGCGCTCATAAACAAGGACCGTAAAACCGGCTGCGTCATCCGGTCCGGGAGCGTGCTCGCTGCGCTCCACCTCATGCCAGAGCTTGGGATCGATGGCGGGGAACATGGTATCGCCTTCGGGCCGCAGATGAACATGCGTGATGACCAGACGATCGGCATGCCCGATCACATGCGCATAGAGCTCGGCTCCGCCGATCACCGCGACCGCATCGACCGCGCGCCGCAACGCATCGCCGCGCGCAACCGCGAGCGCGGCCTCGATGCCGGGCGCCACGATGACGCCCGGCGCGGCAAAATCCCGATTGCGGCTGACCACGATATTGGTGCGGCCGGCCAGCGGCTTGCCGATCGAAAGATAGGTCTTTCGCCCCATCACGACCGGCTTGCCCATGGTGATGGCGCGAAAATTCCGCAGGTCGGATTTGAGCCGCCAGGGCAGGCCGCCGCCCTGCCCGATCACGCCGTTGTCGGCGACGGCAGCGACCAGGACCAGGGCAGGCGCCGGTGGGCGCTCGGGCCGCAGATCGGTCACACCGCCACCTCGGCTTTGATGTGCGGGTGCGGGTCGTAGCCCTCGAGGGTGAAGTCCTCGTAGCGAAAAGCCAACAGATCCCGGACCGCGGGATTGAGCACCATGCGCGGCAGCCGGCGTGGCGGGCGCGCCAGCTGCAGGCGGGCCTGCTCGATGTGATTGAGGTAGAGATGCGCGTCGCCGAAGGTGTGGATGAATTCGCCGGCCGCGAGCCCCGTCACCTGCGCCACCATCATGGTGAGCAGCGCATAGGACGCGATATTGAACGGCACCCCCAGAAAGACATCGGCCGAGCGCTGATAGAGCTGGCAGGAGAGCCGGCCCTTGGCGACGTAGAACTGGAACAGGCAGTGGCACGGCGGCAGCGCCATCCGGTCGACCTCGGTCGGGTTCCAGGCGGTCACGATCAGGCGGCGCGATTCCGGGTTGCGACGGATCGCCGCCAGCACATTGGCGATCTGATCGATGGTGCTGCCGTCCGGGCTCGGCCACGAGCGCCACTGCCGGCCATAGACCGGACCGAGATCGCCGTTCTCGTCCGCCCACTCGTCCCAGATCCGCACCCCATGCTGGTTGAGATATTTGACATTGGTGTCGCCGGCGAGAAACCACAGCAGCTCGTGAATGATCGATTTGACATGCAGCTTCTTGGTGGTCGTCAGCGGGAAGCCGTCGGCCAGATCGAAGCGTATCTGATGACCGAACACCGACAGCGTGCCGGTGCCGGTGCGATCGCCCTTCTCGACGCCGTCCGCGAGGATCCGCTCCATCAGCTCATGGTATTGGCGCATTGGACGTTCGTTCTTGGGACCCGTTCTTGGGACTTCGTTCCTGAGCCGACTCGACCGCTCGCGGGCCAGAGTAGCGCTGCGCGCGACCGAGCAAAACCTTAGAGTCCTCAGATCAACCCGCCGAGGCCGAGCAGGGCGGCGCCGGCAAAAATCCACAGCGGGTTGACCCTGATCGTATAGGTCACCAGCGCGGTCACGACCGTCACCGCCACCGCCACCCAGCTTTGCGCCGCCGCGCGCGCGATCACTGCGGCGCTGGCGCCGATCAGGCCGATGGAAACCGGGACCAGCGCGGCCTGGATCACCATGCGCCAGGGCGCGTCCTTGAAGCGATCCCAGACCTGGCCGATGAAAAACGCGAAGATGCAGGTCGGCCCGCACATCGCCAGCGTCGCCACCAGCGCGCCCGGGAGGCCGGCCACGTGGTAGCCGATGAGCGTCACCACGATGACATTGGGCCCCGGCGTCACCTGCGCGATCGCATACATGTCGGCGAACTGCCGGTCGCTCATCCAATTCATGACCTCGACGGCGAGACGGTGCATCTCGGGCAGCGCGGCGTTGGCGCCGCCGATCGCAAACAGCGACAGCAGGGCGAAATAGCCGGCCAGGGTCAGCAATGTGCCGATCGGGCTGTTCATCGCCGCATCCGCCACGCCAGGGCGATGCTGCAGGGGATCAGCACGCCGAGCACCCAATAGATCGGCCAGCTCAGGAGGCCGACCGCGAGGAATGCGGCCATCGCCACGCCGTGGGCGAAGCCGGGGCGCTGGCGCAGCAGCGGCGCGGCCATCTTGAGGCCGGTGCTGATGGTCAGGCCGGCGGCGGCCGCCGCGACGCCGGCCAAGACCCGTTGCAGGGCCGCGATATCGCCGTAGTAGGCATAGATGAGGCCGAGCAACGTCACTATGACAAAGGGCGGCCCGAGCAAGCCCAGCAAGGCGACCAGCGCGCCGGCGGTGCCGCCGACCTGCCGCCCGAACACGACCGAGAAATTGACGATGTTCGGGCCGGGAAGAAAATTGCAGAGCGCGTAGGCCTCGTTGAACTCCTCGGCGGTCATCCACTTTCGCTCATCGACCATCATGCGCCGCGACCAGTACAGCACGCCGCCGAAGCCGGAGACCGAAATGAGCGAAAAGGCGATGAACAGCTGGAGCGGGTTGGGGGCGGTGGGCGTGGGTTGGGTGGAAATCGGGGTCGTGTCGGACATGAAGGCCTCTCGAATGAGACTTAAACCGGCCCCACCCGGAGAACCAAGGATTAATGGGCGATGGGTGCCCCGGCGGTGGCGGTGGCGCCGGACCGGCGTAAATCAAGGGGTGCCAAATTGGCCCTGCGGGTCCTGCGGGTCTTTATTCGTCAACCATCTGCGCCTATATTGAGAGGTGCCGGCGCAAGCCGGATATGGCGATAAATGGCCGTCGTAATAAACCTTTCGGACCCGGGGGCAGTACCCGGCGCCTCCACCAATTCCAGGGGGCAGTAATCAGAGGGCAGTAATCAGAGGCTTCACCGCTTTTTTCTTGTTACTGACCACTGTTCCCTGATCACGGGGGCGAAATAGGATCGACGAGGGCGTAAAGGACGTGCTTTTGCTCGGCATGGTTCCGCCGTTATCGGGCCAATCCATAGTTGCAAACGACAACTATGCTCCGGTTGCTCAAGCCGCGTAATGCGGTTTGAAATACCGATCTGAAGCCCTGGCGTCTTAGCAGCGTCAGGCGGGGTTCGGGGGCACCTGGCAACAGAAGCCCCCACTTCAGTTCCAATAGCAGGTCCTTTGCCGCGAGCTCCGGCACCCGGCACGCGCCGGCAAGGCCGCATCGATCATTCGCCGGCGACGCGGCGTGGAAAATCAACAAGGCGGGAGCATGATCCGATTTCATTTGAACGGATCATGATCTAGCATCGGCCGTGCCGGCGAATCTCGAGCAGAAAGCTGAAGCAAGCGGGCTGCCGCAAGGGACCGTTTCAGGATCGCTCCAAGGATCGTTTCATGGCCGTCGATCATATCCGCTACGACCTTTTGACCCAGGAAGCCCTGCGCGGCGTTCTGCGCACGGTGCTCTCCGACGCCGCCAAGAACGGCCTGCCCGGCGACCACCACTTTTTTGTGACCTTCGATACCTGCGCCGAGGGCGTGCGGCTGTCGCAGCGGATGCGCGCCCAATATCCCAAGGAAATGACCATCGTCCTGCAGCACCAGTTCTGGGACTTGGCGGTCAGCGAGGAAGCGTTCGAGGTCGGCCTGTCCTTTGGCGGGGTTCCGGAACGGCTCTCGATTCCCTTCGCGGCGGTGAAGGGATTCTTCGATCCCTCGGTCGAGTTCGGGCTGCAGTTCGAGCAGATCGGCGTGGCGGACGCCGGCGCGAAGCCCGAAACCCTGCCCGCGCCCAAGCCGAGCGGCAGCCAGCCGGCCGATTCGCCAATGCAGGTCAAGCCCCGACGCACCACCCCGGCGGTGCCGACGCCCGCCAATCCGGACACAACCGGATCGGCCGATCAAGGCGAAAGACCGCCCGAAAAGCCGACCGACAGGTCCGCGGGCGGAGGCGAGGTGGTGCGGCTTGATCGTTTCCGCAAGAAGTGAGCGTGCGGCGGCGAGGCGATTTCGCGTGCCGGCCTGGTGGAGCGGAGCGTTTCCGTCTCGCACACCGCCGCATGGCGGTAGTAATTTTCTTTTTTCCGAGGACTTATTGAATCTCAACGAAAGAATATTCTACTCAAGGCATGTCTTCCAGGCGTGCGTGGCTCATGAACGACCAATCGCTTGCGCAACATTTGCCGAATCGGCCCGCGCCGGACGCGCAGGCTCTGGCTGCCATCGGGAAGCGGCTTGCCGACACATTCGGGAGCCTCGGTCTTGACGAGCGGCTGAGCGCGGCCTGCGCCGCGGTACCCGGCCGCCTCGTCTTCACGACCAGCTTCGGTATCGAGGACCAGGCGATCAGTCATGCCATCTTTGCCCAGGATCTCGCGGTCGAGGTCGTGACCTTCGACACCGGCCGCTTGTTCCCGGAGACGCATCAGGTCTGGGCGGAGACCGAGCAGCGCTATGGACGGCGCATCCGGGCCCTCCTCCCCGAGCGCCGTGGCGTCGAGGCATGGATTGCCCGGCACGGCATCGATGGCTTCCGTGCCTCGGTCGAGGCGCGGCTTGGATGTTGCGGGCTGCGCAAGGTCGAACCGCTGGGGCGCGCGCTCGAAGGCGCCTCCGCCTGGGTGACAGGCGTGCGCGCCGAGCAATCGGCGGATCGGGCGATGATGAGCTTTGCCGCGATCGATGCGCAGCATCGCCTGCTCAAGCTCAATCCGCTCCTGGATTGGACGCGCGATCGCGTGATGACCTTCGTGCGCGATCACCGGATTCCCTACAACAGCCTGCATGATCGCGGCTTTCTCTCCATCGGCTGCGCTCCGTGCACGCGCGCGCTGGCGCCGGGCGAGCCGGAGCGCGCCGGCCGCTGGTGGTGGGAGCAGGAAGAGAAAAAGGAATGCGGCTTGCACTTGGCGAAAGAGCCGAAAGAGCTGAACGGGCCCAGCGGCCCGAGTTCCTCCGTGCCGGCGCACCCGAAATAGTCCATCTCAGCTCATTCCCGCGGACGCGGAAATCCGGCCCTTTTTGCCAAGTCGTACCACGTCGGTTGGGGTCAAGCCTGGTTCCCCGCGTCCGCGGGAACGAGTGCGACGGGGTCCGCGCTGCCGCAATCGTGTTATAGTTCACTGGAACCAAACACTAATCGCGGGCGAGGCCGGCCATGAGCGAAACGCGCCAGGGGACGCGCGTCGAGACCGACAGTTTCGGCCCGATCGAGGTGCCGGCCGACCGTTATTGGGGGGCGCAGACCGAGCGCTCGCGCCGCAATTTCCGCATCGGCACCGAGCGCATGCCGATCCCGCTGATCCGCGCGCTGGCCATCATCAAGCGGGCCGCCGCCGAGGTGAATCACGAGCTCGGCTTGCTCGACGCCCGCCGCACCAGGGCAATCGTGCGCGCCGCCCAGGAGGTGATCGACGGCAAGCTCGACCATCACTTTCCTCTGGTCGTTTGGCAGACCGGTTCCGGCACCCAGACCAACATGAACGTCAACGAGGTGATCGCGGCGCGCGCCAATGAGATGCTCGGCGGCAAGCCGGGCGCCAATGCGCCGGTGCATCCCAACGACCACGTCAATATGAGCCAGTCGTCGAACGACTGCTTTCCGACCGCGATGCACATCGCAGCCACGACCGAGATCACCCGAAGCTTGTTGCCGGCGCTGGCGCATCTGCACGCGGCGCTGGAGCGTAAGCGCAAGGAATTCGCCGGCATCGTCAAGATCGGCCGCACCCACGCCCAGGATGCCACCCCGCTGACGCTCGGGCAGGAATTCTCCGGCTACGCCGCGCAGGTGAAGTCGGGACGCCAGCGCGTGTCGCAGGCGCTCAAGCATCTGTATCCGCTGGCGCAGGGCGGCACCGCGGTCGGCACCGGCCTCAACGCCAAGCCGCGATTTGCCAAGCTTGTCGCCAAGCGGATCGCGGCGCTGACCGGCCTGCCCTTCGTGACCGCGCCCAACAAGTTCGAGGCGCTCGCCTCGCATGATGCCATCGTGTTCGCGCACGGCGCGCTCACCTCGGTTGCGACCGGACTGTTCAAGATCGCGAATGACATCCGGCTGCTCGGCTCAGGCCCGCGCTCCGGTCTCGGCGAGCTGATCCTGCCCGAGAACGAGCCGGGCTCCTCGATCATGCCCGGCAAAGTCAACCCGACCCAGTGCGAAGCCGTGACCATGGTTTGCTGCCAAGTGTTCGGCAACAACGCGGCCATCACGGTGGCGGCAAGCCAAGGCCAATTTGAATTGAACGTCTACAAGCCCGTGATCGCGTTCGCGATGCTCCAATCGATCCGCCTGCTGGGCGACGTGGCGGTCTCCTTCACCGACAATTGCATCACCGGCATCCGCGCCAACCGGGCGCGCATCCGCGAGCTGATGGAGCGCTCGCTGATGCTGGTCACCGCGCTCGCTCCCAGGATCGGCTATCAGCGGGCGGCGGAAATCGCCAAGGCCGCGCATGCCGCAGGAACGACGCTACGCGAAGAGGCGATCCGGCTCGGTTACGTTTCGGCGGCGGAATTCGATCGCCTGGTGCGGCCCGAAAAGATGGTTCGGCCCGGATGATGCCAATGACCCTGACCTGCACGCGTAATCGAGCAAAAGTGGCCTCCGCGGTCGGTTCTGCAATCACGTTCGCGCAGATTACGTATGCTTATTTGAGATAACTGGATACTTATCTGCGACGGCAAAATTTGCTCAAATTGGCATTTGCCCGAAATTGGCCATCAAATTCCAAGTTCGAGGCACTGATTGCCTATCGCAATGCAAGGAGAAGAAACCATGCGCATGGAAACGTTTCATCATTGCCACGCTACGGGCGCATTTTAGGTCCAATGACGGACAGTGACCAAACGCCTTCACATGCCCGATGATCGTCGAATTCTGGATGGGTGACATCATCAAGCTTCGTGCGGCGCGCAAGGCAGCCAAACGGTTGCGTGACGAAACGCGCGCAGCCGCCAAGCGGATGCTGCACGGCCGTAGCAAGGCCGAGCGCAATCTGGATGCTGCGCGCAACGCGAAGGCCCGCCAGGACCTCGATCAGCACCGGGTCGAAACGGGAGACGAAGGATGAAATCGCCTGTCGTCAAGCGCTCCATCGTGATCGCCGGCCACAAGACCAGCGTGAGTCTCGAGGACGCGTTTTGGAAGGGGCTGAAGGAAATCGCGAGCGGACGCGACGCCACTTTGTCCGAGCTGGTCGCTTCGATCGACGCGGATCGCCAGCACGGCAATCTGTCATCGGCGCTGCGCCTGTTCGTGTTGGATTTCTACCGCAACCAGCTCAGCGAGGAGATCGGTCTGCAAGGCACGCCGCACGACGAGATGATAGTGGCGCGCTCGGTGGCGTCGGCCTGATCCTTCCGCCTGATCGCATTGATATTTGGTGACGCAGCCTATCCGCGTGGCCCATGCGGCGAGGCCGGCGGACGGATATCGATGGGCGGCGGCAACAGCGGAGCCTGTTCGGCCGCAGGACTCGGACGCCGGACGCGAGGTTCACCAGTCGGAGTGGTGACTGGACTGGCGACTGGACTTGCGACTGGACTTGCGACTGGACTTGGGCGCACCGCGCGCGGCGGCGCCACCGGAGCAGACGGCAGGGCGGCGAACGGCTCGCGCTCTGCCGGGCCGCCGGTGGTCGCCTCGTCCGGATGCTCGCGCGCGGCGTGCTCCAGTACGTCAACGCGCCTTGCCTTCTCGTCGACCGCGCGCAACGCCAGCCAATTGGCCAGCGCGGTGACGTCGAGCGTGCGCTTCGGTGTGTCGATCGGTCCCCTCAGGCCGACCGAAATATCCGGATAGCTGCCGGCCGAAGCATCAGCCGCTTTGGGTCCCGACAGGACCAAGCGTGCATCGATGGCGCTTTGGGTGAGATCGATGCTCCCGGACGGAGCCAATTCGGCGTCCTTGGCGTGCACCACCGGATCAACAAGGCGCAATTGTCCCATGCTGACGGCGATCGATCCCTCGGCCAGCGAGACCGGCAACACGCTGATCGCCAGGGCGGCCTCCATTCGGTCGCCGATTCGCGTCGTGTCGATCGGAAGACCTTGATCGACGGCGCGCGTCACGATGTCGAACGCCGCCGGATTGAGGCGGGCGACGCCCCCATCCCGCAACGCGAATGTTCCCTCGCCCTCGAGCGAGCCGATCAACGCGATCGGGCTGCGTCCGCTGCCAGCGAGATCGAGCGCGGCCGTCAGCTTGCCGGACAAGGGCGCTCTTGTGCCGCCGCCGAGCAATTCGGCGGTATCCAAGTCGGCAAATCTGAGATGGCTGCGCGCCGTGATGCCTTCATCGCCGCGTTCGAAACCGAAGTCGCCGGCGATTCGACCGCCGGCAAGCACGCCATCGATATCGGCGACCGCCAGCTTCGATTGGTTGAAGTCCAGGACGGCGCGCAAGTTGCGGGCGGTGAGCTTGGGGGTGAGCGCGAGCTGGGCGGCCTTGACCGTGACATGTCCGCTGACGGCGCCCAGCAGGCCTGCTTCGAACGGATCAGCCGGCCAGGCACTGCTGCTGTTTCCGCTCTGGCGCGGGAACCCGATCGTGGCGCCGATCGCAGCCGGCAAATCCAATGCCGCAATCGTAATGTCGCCATTTATCCGCACCGGCTCCGCCATGCCGATGCCCAGCGCGCCCTTGACCGCCACCCCGGCCAGCGTGCCGTCGAGATCCGCAAAGGTGATGGTGCTGTCGGCGAGCATGAGCCGCGCCGCTAGCGTGGACCATGGCGGCTGAGCGCTTCGCGTGGCGGCGGCAAACCGCAGCGGGACAATATCCGCGGCCGCAGCCTTGAGCGCAATCTGGGCTGTCGGTCCCCGGTTGCCCAGGGGGTGCACGGTTCCATTCGCCGACACGTCAAGGCCGCCGGCGAGGAGCTGGCCCTTGACGGCCACGTCGCCATCGAGCGGACCGTTCAGCTCGAGCGCGAGGCGGCCGGAACGCTGATTGACCGTGACGAGGCGATCGAGCCCGAGCAGGTCGACCAGCGCACCACCATCGGCGGCGTCGACCAGACCGGTCAGGCGAATCCTGCTCGCGCCGAGCCGCGCCGGATCGGTCGAGCCCAGGGAGCTGCCGCCCGCGTCGCCCTGCAGATCGAGACGGAACACGCCGGCGCTGCCTTGCAGCTTGAACTTGGCCAAGGCCGATCCGCCCGACGCCACGGCGGCGTCCCGATCCACCGAGAGCGATGTATGCAGCTTGACCGGCACGGAGCGGCTCGCGGTGCGGCGAATGCGATCCGCAACCGGAGTTGAGAATTTCCCGATCAGCGCCGCCACGCCGTCGAGGCTGCGGGCGTCGAGATCGAGCGCGAGGGCGCCGTGTGGAACCGATTCGTGGGTGTCTATGTGGCCGTTGAGCGCGAGCTTGGCGCCCCCGATATCGCCGATCGCCAGGCGCTCGATGTCCAGACTGCCGGCATCGCGCCGCATCTTGACGGCGATATCCCTCGCCTCGACGCCGGCGACCGCGGTCCGCCCGATATCGATCGCCAGCGTCCCTTCCCGGGGCCATTCGAGCGGATCCCCGAGGCTCGCCAGCAGCGATTGCACGCGATCGAGGTCCAATTCAGGGGCGTGCAGCGCCGCGTTGAGCTTGGCGGGTTGGTTACCGTCCGACCAAGCATAATCCAGACGGCCCTCGATCTTGGTGCGGTCGAGCTCCGCCCGCAACCGCTCGAAGGCGACCTTGTCGCCGCTCAGCGCGACGTCGCTGATGAGGCGTAGCGGCCCCGATGTTGCCGCCGGGCCATTGCCGCGATCGGCGAGCCAGCCGAGCAGCGCCCGTGGATCGGCGGATTCGATCTTGGTCGCACCGTTGAAAGCGACGCCGCCCGCGCCCGCCCCGAGGCGACCGCTGAACGCCACCTGGGTCAGGCCGGGCGCCCGCAGGGCGAAATTCTCGATGTTCCAGGCGTCGCCCTCGGATTTCAGGTCGCCGCCTACGCGCTGCAGCATCGCGCCGGCAAGCGTCACCGTCTCGACGCTGATCCCGAGCTTCACGGCCACCGGCAGGTGTTGCGCCCGGACGAATGACTCGGCCACGCTCTTGATGGCAACGAGCGGACGGCGCCCGACCGCCGCCGGCAGGGCCAGGATCCGGTCAAGGTCGATCTGCGGCGCCGACAGGATCGCGACCAGTTCCGGCTTGGCGCCGAACGACAGCTTGGCCTCGCCCTTGAGCCTGATCGCCCGCTCGTCGGAGCCGTATTGGAGCTCGACCTGCTCCAGAATCGCGGCCGCGCCGTCGGCACGCACATGGCTGCTGATGCGCCATGATTCGGTGATGCCGTCGGGGCTGCGGCCGACCGGACGCGTCAATTGCAGCGTGCCTTCAAAACGCGGGAGGCCTTTGTCGACCCAGATCGCGCCGTCCACATCGAGGGCGCGCGGATAGTCGATGCTATCCGCATTGAGTCGCACCTTGACGCCGCCGTCCTCCCCGGGACGGCTCACCGACAATCGAAACGGATGCTGCTGCCCGTCCAGGGCGAACGATCCCTCGCCCTTGACGGGTCCAAGCAGCGAGCGCACCTGCCCGGTGAAGTCCAGCTTGTCGAACACCAGGCGCGCGCCGCTGGCCGCATCAGCGAGGGTCGCGCGGCCATCCTCGATCTCGAGACGCTCGATTGAGACCGCGTCCGGGTCGAGGCCGATGGTGGGAGCGGACCAAGCAACCCGGCCCGACGGATCGAGGCTCAGCGTGAGCTCGGGCCCCTGCAATCTCAGGTCCGACGCCCGCCAGGTGCCGCGCAGGAGATCCCCCAAGGCAAATTCGATCCGCAGCGCCCGCGCGCGGGTCTTGGCCGGGTCGCCCGGGCGGCCGAGCTCGATCCGCTGCAACGTCAATGTCGGCGTCGGCAGGATCCGGACCTCGATCGGGCCGCTGACCCGCACCTCAAGCCCGGTGAGGCGTCCGACCGCAGTCTGAAACTCGGCCCGGTAGCTCCCCCAATCGACGAAGAACGGCCCCACCAGCGCCGTCACCAGCGCCAGAATGATCGCAATGCCAGCACTCAGAAGCGCCGTCTGCACGCCGTGTCCACTCCAAGTGACCTCGAAAGTGCACTCGAAACCAATTCCGAAACTGGCTCCGCAACTGCTTCCGAATCCGCGCGCCCCGCCGGATGAGCGGGCCTTTCGAACACCCGAGCACCGATCAAATGAGCACGATTCTCAATGCCTGGCCATCCCGGCTGTGCCATCGTGGCCGCCCGATTGGCTTACCCACGGCGATGCCTGCTACGTGGCGCTGCCGCGAGGCCGGAGCAACCCGCTCATGCCCGCCTTTGACGGCAAATCTATGTCGGTACCGCAATACTGTAATACTGCAATGAAGGACCCGGCGATCCGGCGGCTGGGCTTTCACCGGGCCTTAACGCACCGACGGTCTTGAGACAGGCCAGCGCTAAAGAGGGCCTATTCCGGCGTAACTTTCGCTTGCATCCGCCGGTGGCCTCGGGCGGAATAAGGGCGGCCCAGCCCGGGATGGCCCAAATGCTCGATCGCGTCGACTTCGAACCCGTGTTCTTCGCCCCCTTCGTCTCCTCGGTGATGCGGGTCGAGCCCGCTTGGATCGACCATAACGGCCATCTCAACATGGCCTATTACAACGTGCTGTTCGACCGGGCGGTTGACGAGGTGCTCGAGCTGCTGGGCTGCGGCGCCGAATACGTAAAGTCGCGCCGGCGTTCCTGCTTCACCGCCGAGGCGCATGTGCGCTACCTGCGCGAGCTGCATGCGGGCGATCCGGTGCGGGTGACGTTTCAGCTGCTCGACTACGACGCCAAGCGCGTGCACTTCTTCGAGCAGCTGTTTCACGCCGCCGAGGGCTGGGTCTCGGCGACCTCGGAGAACATGGCACTGCATGTGGACATAGGGGCCGGCAAGACCGCCGCCTTTCCGTCCGACATCGCCGTCGGCTTGGCCAAGATGAAGACCGCCCATGCCGAGTTGCCCGTGCCGGAAGCGGCCGGCCGCCGTATCGCCATGACCGGCCGATCATAGATTCGGCCCCGGGGCCGAGCGCCGCCGTCCGGAACCGAACTTTCACACCTGCAGCCGTTCGGCTTCCGATGTGGCGTTGCGCCCCTTCGAGTGCCATCTTTGAATTGGAGATTCGCCCCGGAGGGGCGCGCGAAGGATAATCTGAAGATCAGCTTGAAGATGGCCGAGCCGACCCCCACGCCGCGCGATTTCAATGCCTTGCCGCCGGTTCCTCAACCCGGCGGGATTGCTGCGCGGGCGCGGGCCGCAGCGGCACCTTATCTCGCCGATCTCAATCCCGAGCAGCGCGCGGCGGTCGAGACCCTGGACGGTCCGGTGCTGGTTCTGGCCGGCGCCGGCACCGGCAAGACGCGCGTCCTGACCACCCGAATTGCGCACATCCTGGCGACCGGACGGGCGCGGCCATCGGAGATCCTGGCGGTCACCTTCACCAACAAAGCGGCGCGCGAAATGAAGCAGCGCGTCGGCGCCATGGTCGGTCAGATTGTCGAGGGAATGCCGTGGCTTGGCACGTTTCATTCGATCGGCGTGAAAATTCTGCGCCGGCATGCCGAGCTGGTCTCCCTCAAGCCCGACTTCACCATCCTCGACACCGACGACCAGATCAGGCTCATGCGGCAAATCCTCGAAGCCGAGAACATCGACGAGAAGCGCTGGCCGGCCCGGATGCTGGCCGGGCTGATCGACAGCTGGAAGAACCGGGGTCTCACGCCCGACCAGGTTCCGGCCGGCGAAGGCGCGAGCTTCGCCAACGGCAAGGGCAGGAAGCTCTACTCCGCCTACCAGGAGCGGTTGAAAGTGCTCAATGCCGTCGATTTCGGCGATCTCCTGCTCGAATGCATCCGCCTGTTCCGGACCCAGCCCGAGGTGCTGCGGCAGTATCAGGCGCGCTTCAAATACATCCTGGTCGACGAGTACCAGGACACCAACGTGGCGCAGTATCTCTGGCTGCGGCTACTGGGCCAGAGCACGGGGCGGGATGCAGACGCCACCTCTCCCCGCACCCTCAAGAACATCTGCTGCGTGGGCGATGACGACCAGTCGATCTATGGCTGGCGCGGGGCGGAGGTGGACAACATCCTGCGCTTCGAGCACGACTTTCCGGGCGCGAAAGTGATCCGCCTGGAGCGCAACTATCGCTCGACCGCCCATATCCTGGCCGCCGCCTCGCATCTGATCGCCCACAACGAGGGCCGGCTCGGCAAGACGTTGCGCACCGAGGACGTGCCGGGCGAGAAGGTCACCGTCACCGGCTCCTGGGACTCCGAGGAGGAAGCGCGCGCGATCGGCGAGGAGATCGAGGAGCTGCAGCGCGGCGGCCATCGGCTCGACGAGATCGCGATCCTGGTGCGGGCGTCGTTCCAGATGCGCGAATTCGAGGACCGCTTCGTCACCCTCGGCCTGCCCTATCGGGTGATCGGCGGCCCGCGCTTCTACGAGCGCCAGGAGATCCGCGACGCCCTCGCCTATCTGCGCCTCGTCGCCCAGCCCGGCGACGACCTCGCCTTCGAGCGCATCGTCAACGTGCCCAAGCGCGGGCTGGGCGATGCCACCGTGCAGCTCCTGCACGAGCACGCGCGCCGGCGCCGCGTGCCGCTGATGCAGGCGACGCGGGCCTTGATCGAGACCGACGAGCTGAAAGCCCGCCCGCGCGGCGCGCTGCGCGACCTGGTGGCGGCGTTCGACCGCTGGCGGGCGCAGAAGGATGCGCTTCCCCACACCGAGCTCGCCGAGATCGTGCTCGACGAGTCGGGCTATACCGAGATGTGGCAGAAGGACCGCAGCGCCGATGCCGCCGGCCGGCTCGAAAATCTGAAGGAGCTGATCCGTTCCATGGACGAGTTCGAGAACCTGCAAGGCTTCCTCGAGCATATCAGCCTGGTGATGGACACCGACAAGAGCGAGAACGGCGAGGCGGTGTCGGTGATGACCCTGCACTCCGCCAAGGGCCTGGAATTCGACACCGTGTTCCTGCCCGGCTGGGAGGAAGGCGTCTTCCCCAACCAACGGACCCTGGACGATCAGGGCCGCGCCGGGCTCGAGGAGGAGCGCCGCCTTGCCCATGTCGGCATCACGCGCGCACGCCTGCGCGCCAAGATCTATTTCGCCACTAATCGCCGCATGCGCGGACAGTGGCAGAGCAACATTCCGTCGCGCTTCCTCGACGAGCTGCCGGAGGGCAGCGTGGAGGTGACGGAATCGCGGGGCGGCTTTGGCGGCTATGGCGGCTACGGGGCCTCCCGCTTCGACGAGATGACGCATTTCGGCTCGAGCTACGGCACGCCCGGCTGGCAGCGCGCGCAGCGGCGCCGCGGCGGCTTCGAGGAGGACATCGCGCAAGACTTCGACCAGGAGCCGGCCGCCGGGCGGCAAGGCGGACGCCGCGCGCAGGCGCGGTCCGATGCCGGGGAACGAGCGACGCGGCCGCGATCTTCTCCGCTCACCATCGAGGGCGAGCTGGTCGCCCGCTCGAGCGGCCCGGCTTCCGCCTTCGCGATCGGCGACCGCGTGTTCCACCTCAAGTTCGGCAACGGCAATGTCACCGCGGTGGACGGCAACAAGCTCTCCATCCAATTCGACAAAGCCGGCGAGAAGCGCGTGGTGGATAGCTTCGTGGAGCGGGTGTAATCTGACCTTTCCGCTCGCGAAATAGCGACCGGTCGTGACCTTCTCCGCATGACCTCCGCGTCCCCCCCGGCCCCTGCCAAACCTATCACCATCTATGTGGATGCCGATGCGTGCCCGGTGAAGAACGAAGTCTATCGTGTGGCGGCGCGTCACGGGCTCAAGGTGAGCGTGGTGAGCAACCGCCCCATCGCGGTGCCGCGCGATCCGCTGGTCGAACGCGTGGTGGTGGCCGCCGGCATAGACGAGGCCGACAACTGGATTGCCGGGCGCGTGAGCCGCGGCGACATCGTGATCACGGCCGACATTCCGCTCGCCAGCCGCTGCGTGAAGGCCGGCGCCGCGGTAATCGCGCCGACCGGACGGGTGTTTACCGAGGAGTCAATCGGCATGGCGCTCGCCACCCGCAACCTGATGGAGTCGTTGCGCAGCGCCGGCGAGATCACCGGCGGCCCGAAATCGTTCTCGCCGCGCGATCGCTCGAGCTTCCTCTCCGCCCTCGATCAGGCCATCGTGCGATTGAAGCGCGCGGGATTTGGCCAGCTCGGTTGCTGAGCCATGGGGCGGCGCCTATCCTGTTGCGAGCTGCGCCGCCGACACGCTTTGGCGGCGAGGCCCTGCGCATGTTGGCGAGCCTGCCATGACGATGATGAAACGCGAGACGTTCGCGATCGCGGACATCTACGTGCCGGTGAAGCGGCGCGCGACGCTCAAGTCGGAAGTGGTGCAGGAGATCGCCGCCAGCATGCTCGAAGTCGGCCAGCAGACTCCGATCATGGTCCGGCAGGAGGCCAGCGGGCGCCTCATCCTGGTGGAGGGCTTGCATCGCCTGGAGGCCTGCAAGTCGCTGGGTGACACCACGATCATCGGTTACCTGGTGCAGGCGCGCAAGCATTAGGGGCGCCGAGCGCACTCACTGGTCCCGGGCGGCACGCCCGGAGTTGCCAGGCGCAGCCCTTGCCAGCACCAAATCATCGCCACAAAATTGTGAAATGGTTAGAATGGCCAGGTGGGCCTCTTTCACGGCCACCCGGCTTGCGGTGAGGGCTTATCCATGCATTTCCGTTCTTGCCTCTGCGCGCCACTCGCCGCGGCGCTCGCGATCCTGCTCGCATCCGCGGCGGGCGCCCATGTGCTGATCAGCGTCGACAAGGGCTCCCAGCAGATGACGGTCTCGATCGACGGCGCGCCGCGCTACCGCTTCGAGGTGTCGACCGGGCGCCCCGGCTACGGCACGCCCAGCGGCACCTTTCATCCGCAGCGCATGGAGCTCACCTGGTTCTCCAAGGAATACTACAATTCGCCGATGCCGCATTCGATCTTCTTCCACGGCGGCTTCGCGATCCATGGCAGCTATGAGATCGATGCGCTCGGCGGGCCGGCCTCCCATGGCTGCATCAGGCTGCATCCGGACAATGCCGCGGCCCTCTATGCGCTGGTCCGGCAACAGGGCATGGAGGCGACCACCATCGTGGTAGCGGGAGAAGCGCCGGCGCAGCAACGTGTACCGGCCGTTGGCGCATATCCGCCCCCACAGCCCGGCTATGGGCAACGTTTCGCACCCTATTACCCGCAATCGCCCTACCAGCAATCGCCTTACCAGCAGTCGCCCGGGTCCTTTTATTATCCGCAGCAGCCGCGCGGCTACTACAACCGCTATTGAGGTCTCGCAGGTCACCCTTTTCCTGAATACGCGCACGGAACCTGCCGTGGGGGCCGGTGTTGTGCATTCAAACCGTTAAGGCAGGATCGCAGACCGATGATCCGCAAACTGAAATCCGGACATTACCGGCTCTATTCCCGCAACAAGGACGCAAAGACCGGGAAGCGCCGCAACCTCGGCACCTTCAGCACCCGTGCGGCTGCCGAAAAGCACGAGCGCGCGGTCCAATATTTCAAGCGCGCCGGGTAGGCCCGCCCCAAAGGCGGGTCGGCCCTTGCACCCAAAAAAGCGAAGAGCTGCCGCCGGGCAGCCCTCCGCCATTCTAACGGCCGCCCGTTGCGGCCGCGGTCGCCATCAGTCCCTCAAGGGCACGGATGGCGAAGCCCGTCATAGCCAAGATAGGTCCCGGAGGCCGAGTCGTAGGACCTGTAACGTTGCACACAATAAGCCGCGTCCCGCCCCGGTGCCGCGGCCACATAGCCGCCCGGCGCGACGTAGCCATAGTCGTAGGAGCCATAATAGCCCGGATCATACCCGTAGCTGTAGTAGCCCGGGTCATACCCGTAGCTGTAATAGCTGGGGGAGTAGCCGTAGCTGTAATAGCTGGGGGAATAGCCGTAGCCGTAATAGCTGGGGGAGTAGCCGTAATAGTCGTAGCCGTACCAAGGCGAGGCCGCGACGGCACCCCCGATGATGGCGCCGGCCGCGAAACCTGCGGCGGGTCCACCCCACCAACCACGGCCGCCCCATCCGCCGCGCCACTGCACCGTCTGCACGGCCGAGCCGGCAGCGTTCTGCAACGCGAGCGGCGCGCCGAGAGGAGCCGCCCCCGCTGAACCCGCGAACCATGGCGCGGTTGCGGCAAGCACAGCGACAGCGAGAACTTTCGAAGGCAGGTTCATGAGGATTCTCCTTTTCCTGTACCGGCGCCATGTCTTCAGCTGTTCGGCCGGGGGCGCCGAAGCTTCCGATATGAGGGCAACCGGCTTGGTGACGGCGCGTTCCCAAGATCCGTTTCGCGCCGGCCCTCACAATGCCGTGTGATGGAAAGGGG
>DASXXS010000076.1:0-3158 GCA_036502925.1 Xanthobacteraceae bacterium | reverse complement strand
GCCCGTGATCGTCGCGGGCGGCGGCGTGCGCGCATCGGGCGCCGCGCGCGAGCTCGTCGCGCTCGCCGAGGCTCTGCAGATCCCGGTCGCGACCTCGCTCAACGGCAAGGACTCGATCGCGGCCACCCATCCGCTGTCAGTCGGCGTGGTCGGCAGCTATTCGCGCGAAAGCGCCAACCGGGTGGTCAATCGCGCCGATCTGGTCTGCTTCATCGGCACCGAGACCGGCGGCATGACCACGCATTTCTGGGCGGTGCCCGAGATCGGCCGCCCCGCCATCCAGATCGACATCGACCCGCAGGCGCTCGGCCGCAACTATCCGCTCAAGGTCGCGATCAACGGCGACGCCAAGGTCACGCTCGCCCGCATGCTGGAACATGCCGACCGCGGCAGCGCCGCGCGGCGCGCCGGCTGGGTCGCGGAAGCGCAGGCGATCTGCCAGGAATGGCACGCCAAATATTCGCCGGTTCTTGCCTCCGATGCGGTGCCGATCCGGCCCGAGCGCATCTGTCACGAGCTGTCGCGGCACCTGCCGCAGGACGCCATCGCGGTGGTCGATACCGGCCATGCCGGGATGTGGATGGGCGGGATGTTCGATCTCGCAAGCCCGCGGCAGAGCTATCTGCGCAGCGCCGGGCATCTCGGCTGGGCATTCCCGGCCGGGCTCGGCGCCAAATGCGGGACGCCCGCGCGCCCGGTCGTCACCTTCACGGGCGATGCCGGGTTTTGGTATCATATCGCCGAGGTCGAGACGGCGGTGCGCTGGAAGATCAATGCCGTCACCGTGGTCAACAACAACAGCGGCGGCAATCAATCGAAACGCGGCTTCGACCGCGCCTATGGGGGCCAGCAGACCGAGCAGGCGCGCGAGCTGTGGACCTACAACAAGGTCGATTTCGCCCGCCTGGCCGAAGACATGGGGGCGCTCGGCATCCGGGTCGAGAAGCCAGGCGAGATCGCCGGCGCGCTCGAGCGCGCGCTCACCGCCAACCGCCCGGCCGTCATCGACGTCGTCACCGACATCGACGCGCTGGCGCCGCTCGCGGTGAGTTAGCTTCGTAGCCCGCATAAAGCGTAAGCGGAATGCGGGAGCGGCCGTCCCGGATTACGCATAGCGCGTCGAAGACGCGCGTGAACGCGCTGATGGCTCCATCCGGGCTACGGATACTCCGGCAGCCCGTCATCGAATGCCACAATGCCGTCCGCCTGAACGATGAACATGCGCGAGCAGATCATGCCTGCGCCCGATCCCTCCATGGCGCCGACGCGCAGGGAATACACCTCGCCCTCTTCGAACGCCGCGCCGATATCGGCATGGGGAGAGTCATCGAGCGCCAGGCCCATGTGCTGCGCGAATGCGTGCGCGGTGATCGGGTGGGCCTGGTAGGGGTGGATCGCGGCGGCGATCAGCTGGCCGATCTCAGATGTCCCGACGCCCGGCTTGATCGCTGAGATGGCCGAGCCCATCGCATCCCATGCTTTTTCTTGGAGCGGAGTGGATTCACGCCGCGTCGTAAACAGCGGGAAGCATTCAGCCCAATAGTTGAATCGGCGGATCGCCAGATAGGCCAGCAGCGGATCGGCCTCCTGCCTGACCGGGACAAAAAACGGCCGCAGCGTCCCGCCTCCGTCCAGGCTGAAAAGCGTGCGCACGTCCTGCGCCCCGGCGTCACCGGCGGCACGCTCGCCCGCCAACATGACGTCGGTGACGCCCGCGCCCGACATCAAGGCTTCGCGCATGGCCTTGCGGGCCGCGCCGGTCGCCTTGACGGCGGCATCGATCGCATTGAGCTCGTAGCGCGACTTGCGGCGCATCTGCGACCACACGTGAGCCGTGGCGTCCTGCACGGATGCGTCCTTGCCGAGCGCCTCCGTGATGGCCCGGCGCAGCGCCGGCGGCATGTAGTCGGCCCCGACCATGAGCGAGCGCGGACCGGCTTTGCCGGCTGCGAGCGCGGCCATGGCATCCTGCATGGAGGAGACATTCTCGATCCAGGTGAGCGGTCGCGCGGCGCCGAGCATGTTCGCGCTGTCGCCCACGAACAGCCGATGCTCCCCGCTGCGCGACAGCAGCGCCAGCGCGGGCCCAAGCTTGGGAATGAGGTTGCTGAAATAGGCGAGCTCGGCATGGTGGCGGCTCGACCCGAACACGACGGCGCGCTCGGCTTGCGGATCGCGCGCCCACAGCGCATCGATGCGGCGCGTGAACTCCTGGCGCGGCATGCGCTCGGCCTGCCAGTCGGAGGGCCCGATCAGCAGCGTGGGATGCGGGGTCAGCATCGCCGTCAATCCTTCCAGCGGCCCGCGATGCCGAGCGATGATTGCTCCGCCGTCAGGACCTCGGCGCCGAGCGCCGTGATCACGACCGGCTCGCCGCACAGAAGATAACCGGTCTCCGGGAGATACTGGTTGGGATGGATCATGAACAGCATGTCGGGCTCGAGCACGGTCGCATTGTCGAGGCTGACATCGCCGGGCCGCACCGATGCGAAGCCGAGCCCATGGCCGCGGCGCCGGATGTGCGGCGGATGGCAATATTCGCCGTAGCCCCGCGCTTCCAGAACCGCATTGATGGCGCGGCATACCTCCGCCATGGCGACACCCGGCCGGGCGGCCGCGATGCCGTGCCGCATGGCCTCGACCACCAGCGCGTATTTGCGGGCGAGCTCTTCCGGCGGATCGCCGATCACCACGGTGCGGCAAATCTGCGTGAGCTGGCCGCGATAGCTCGGCGTGATCTCGGCCAGGATGATGTCGCCGCGCTCAAGCTTGCGACCGGTCGAAGGCTGGACGGCGCGATTGTGCGGCCCGGCGCACAACAGCAGGAAGTTGTCCTCGGCACCGAGCGTCTTCATGTAGACTTTCAAGTCAACCGCGAGCGCGTCCTCGGTCATTCCGGGCGCCGCGATCTGCAGGAGCCTTGCGTAGCCGAGCTCGGCAATGCGCGCCGCCTCGCGGGCAAACGCAATCTCTTCGACGGTCTTGGTGCGCGCCGCATCGAAGATAAGCTTGTCGGCCGCACGTGCGCCTGCGAGCGCCGCACTGATCGGGCTCGCGATCCCGGACGGCAGCAACGAAAGCCCGGCAATGCCAATCTCACTAATCGTATCCCGCGGGAAGTCGTCGCCGAAAAATACCCGCAGCGCCGCCACCAGATC
>DASXXS010000075.1:0-5840 GCA_036502925.1 Xanthobacteraceae bacterium | reverse complement strand
GGCGGCGTCGAGCTGGCGCTCACCAACAATTGGACCGCCAAGGCCGAGTATCTCCATGTCGATCTCGGCAACATGAACTGCGGCTTCAGCTGCGGCGCCGTGGCCAACAACAACGTCTCGCTCAAAAGCGACGTGGTGCGCGGCGGCGTGAACTTCCGCTTCGGCGGCGGCAACTGATCGATCGAGCGCCGCCTTTCTCCGTTCCGGTTCCTGCATTTACTCTGCGGGATGGACGCGTCCACGCCGCATTGACGTGCGTTGCGGCCTGACTCCTTATCGGGCAGTATCGCGGCACCCGCACCGTCGGATGAGAGAGCCGCCATGCCCGAAACCGGGCCGAGACTCAGACCCATGATCAGATCCAGGTTCAGGCCTCCGGCCATGATCTGCATGGATACGGAAACGCTCGCGCAGCTTCGTGGCAACGTTTCAGCCCCGAAACTGGTCGGGCGCTTCGTCGGTGCCGCCCTGATGGCTGCGGCCTGCATTGCGACCAATGTGCTGTCGGCAGGGCCCGCGGCCGCGCAGGCGCCGTCGAGTTCGGACATGTGCAACAACGCCGACAAGGCCTACCCGCCGGACGTTGTGATCTATGGCTGCAGCTCGGTGATCGGCGCGGGCAGTCAGAATCCGCTCGACGTCGCGATCGCCCTCAACAACAGGGGTCTCGCCTTCCGGGCCAAAGGTGACATCGCGCGCGCATTGGCGGACTATGATGCGGCGGTGCGGCTTGATCCTGGCTATGCCGGGGCCTACAACAATCGCGGCGTGACCCTGCACGACAGGGGCGAGATCGAGCGCGCATTCGCGGATTACGACCAGGCGATCCGGCTTGATCCCAGGAACGCCACCGCGTTCGTCAACCGCGGCATCGCGTTTCGCGACAAAGGCGCGCTCGACCGCGCCATCGCGGACTACAACGAGGCGATCCGGCTCGATCCTCATTACGCCACCGCCTTCACCAATCGCGGCAACGCCTATCGCGAGATGGGGGACCTCGACCGCGCCGCCGCCGACTACAGTGAGGCGATCGCGCTCGATCCGATGAATCCGGTCGCGTTCAACAACCGCGGCGCCGCCTATCTCATCAAGGGCGATCTCGATCACGCACTGGCCTACTATTCGGAGGCGATCCGGCTCGATCCGCGTTACGCCCTGGCCTTCAACAATCGCGGCATCGCGTATCGCGACAAGGGCGATCTCGATCACGCGGTTGCGGACTACGGGGAGGCGATCCGGATCAATCCCCGATTCGGCAACGCCTTCACCAACCGCGGCGATGCCTATCGGGACAAGGGCGAGTTCGAGCGTGCGCTGGCGGACTATTCCGAGGCGGTCCGGATCAATCCCAGGAATGCGGTCGCGGTCGTGAACCGCGGCTTCGTCCGCCTCAAGCTCGGCGACCTCGACCAGTCCATCCTCGACTACGACGCCGCGCTCAAGCTCAACCCGAGCTTCGCCGGCGCGCTCTACGGCCGCGGCCTCGCCAAGCGCAAGAAGGGCGACCGCGCCGGCGCCGACGCCGATCTGGCGGCCGCCAAGGCGATGCGCCCCGACATCGCCGAAGAGTTCGTGAAATTCGGCGTGGAGTGAGCGCGCGGTTCAGCGAGCGGTTCAGCGCGCCGGCTCCGCCAGCGAGGCCAGCAGCCGGCCATGGCCCCCGATCGAGTCCTTGATTCCGAGTGCCTTGAAGGCGGCGAAGAAGGCCGCGTGGCTATAGGCGATCGCCGGCATGCCGCTGTCGCGTTCCAGCGCGTCGACGGTTTGCGCCGCCTGCCATTGCGGGCAGGGCAGATAGAGCGCGTCGCAACGGCGCGCGTGCGCGATCACGTCACCGGCGAAGCGGCGGATGTCGGCGGGCGGAATGCTCGACATGCGCTTGAAGGGCACGTTCATGCCCTCGACCCGAACGAGCTCGAAGTCGTGCAGCTCCAGATAGGCCGACAACGCCTGGTTATGCCGGTCCGCATAGGGTGAGGCGATCGCGATGCGCTGCGCGCCCATATGGCGAAGCGCCGCCATGGCGGCGCGCACGCCGGTGGTGGCCGGAACCTTGGCGGTCGTTTCGATCTCGTTGACGATGCTCTCCTCGTAGCCTTTGCCGCGGGCCGCCACCAGCGGGCCGCCGCCGTGGATGATGAAATCGACCGCGCGCGACCCCAGATAAGCGGCCGCCGCCGTGACCTGGCCGAGGCCCTTGTCGAACGGGTTGGAGTTCCAATCATCGATGCTGCAGGTGACGCCGAGCAGGCCGACGCCGTCCGGCGCAAACCGATAGAACTCGTATGGCACGACCTCCATGACGGTCGGGCCGATATAGCCGATGCGCTTGCGCCATCCGAACATGGGTTGCGTCTTAGTGTATTGCGTGCTGCTCCCGCACGCGATTCCAAGTCTCGTCATCGCCCCTCGGGGCACGAACCCGTAAACACGGCAATTCGATGAGCGCTCGGCATGAGCCCTGTCGACGACTTAGCCGATGCCGCCCGCCCGGCCGGAGCCGGCACGACACCGCAGTTTCTGCTCGGACAGTCGGCATCGCCCCACGATCCGTCTGGATCACCGCCGAAGTATAGGCCGTCGCCCGCGTGACCAAAAGCGGCTTCCAGGACCATAGGCACGCCCCCATCAGATGCGCTAAGCTTGCTCTTGGCCGGCAGAGGCTTTTCCAATTCGCGTATTTGCTTTGCCCTGATCCGCCGGCCAAGCAACGACAGAACATTCGCCGCAACGGCCGCTCGCGGGAGGACGCCCATGACCAAGCTCAGCATCAATGGCACGACGCGTGAGGTGGAGGCGGAGGCCGACACGCCGCTCCTGTGGGTCATCCGCGAGCAGGTCGGCCTCACCGGCACGAAATACGGCTGCGGGATCGCGCAGTGCGGCGCCTGTTCGGTGCACATCAACGGCGAGGTGCGGCGCTCCTGCTCGATCCGGCTCGGCGACGTCAAGGACAGCGACCAGATCGTCACCATCGAGGGCCTCTCCGCCACGAGTTCGCATCCGGTGCAGCTGGCCTGGGCGGCGATCGACGTGCCCCAATGCGGCTATTGCCAGTCCGGGCAGATCATGGCGGCTGCGGCGCTGCTCAAGAAGACTCCCAAGCCCACCGACGCCGATATCGACACGGCGATGACCAACATCTGCCGCTGCGGCACCTATCAGCGCATCCGCGCCGCGGTGCATATGGCGGCCGGCGCGACCGGCAACAATTCATCCAAAATCTAGGCCTCGAGGAGAGCTTCCGTGAAACAGATGATCAACGGCAAAGCCACCAAGCTTTCGCGCCGCAATTTCATCGTCGGCTCCACGGCTGCGGCCGGCGGCGGGCTGGCGCTCGGATTCCACCTGCCACTCGGCATCGGCCCGGCGGCGGCGCAGAGCGCCGCTCCGGCGGGCGCCGAGATCAATGCCTGGGTCGTCGTCAAGCCCGACGATGCCTGCGTGATCCGCATCGCGCGCTCCGAGATGGGGCAGGGCACCCGCACCGGCCTCGCCCAGCTCGTGGCCGAGGAGCTGGAATGCGATTGGAAGAAGGTCGCCACCGAGTCGATCACGCCGGGCCAGAATCTCGGCCGCAAGCGCGTCTGGGGCGAGATGGGAACCGGCGGCAGCCGCGGCATCCGCACCTCGCAGGATTATGTCCGTCGCGGCGGGGCTGCCGCGCGCATGATGCTGCTGCAGGCGGCGGCCGAGGCGTGGAAGGTGCCGGTCAATGAGCTCAGCATCGCGGACGGCGTCATCACCCACGCGGCGTCGCAGCGCTCCACGAGCTACGGCAAGCTGGCCGCTGCGGCCGCCCTGCTGACCGCGCCGGATCCCAAGAGCATCAAGCTCAAGGATCCGAAAGTCTGGAAGATCGCCGGCAAACCGATGAAGCGGCTCGATACCGCCGACAAGCTCGACGGCAGCAAGGTCTATGCGATCGACGTCACACTGCCCGGCATGCTGTGCGCGGCCATCAAGGATTGCCCGGTATACGGCGGCAAGCTCAAGAGCTACGACGAATCAAAGATCGCCGGCCGGCCCGGCGTTCGCCGCGTCGTCAGGGTAAAGGATACGGCCGTGGCCGTGGTCGCCGATACCTGGTGGCGCGCCAAGGCGGCGCTCGACGCGCTGCCGATCGTATGGGACGAAGGCCCGGGCGCCTCCCAGTCGAGCGCGTTGATCGCCGAGCATCTCAAGGAGGGTCTCACCGCCACCGCCAGCAACGGCGATTGGGGCAAGGGTGATGCGGCCGCGGCGATTGCGGGCGCGGCCAAGAAGGTCGAAGCGGTCTACAGCACGCCCTTCCTCGCCCACGCCACCATGGAGCCCATGAATTGCACCGCCAGAATTTCAGCCGACAAGGCCGAGATCTGGGTGGCGACCCAGAATTCCGAGGCCTCGCTCGCCGCGCTCTCGGAGAGCTCGGGCGTGCCGCTGAACAAATGCGAAGTCTACCGGCACGATCTCGGCGGCGGCTTCGGACGCCGCGGCGGCCCGCAGGATTACGTCCATCAGGCGGTCGCCATCGCCCAGCAATTCCCCGGCACCCCGGTCAAGATGATCTGGAGCCGCGAGGAGGACATGGCGCACGACTTCTACCGGCCGATCTCGCAGTGCCGGGCCGCCGCCGGCCTCGATGCCGACGGCAATCTCATCGGCCTGCACGTTCGCATATCCGGCCAGTCCATCAATGCGTTCTCGAATCCGGCCGGCATCAGCGGCGGCAAGGACGTTCGCCAGTTGCAGGGACTCTATGAGGAGCCGGGCGACGCGCAGCTCGGCTACACGGTGCCCAACCTGCTCATCGATTATGCGATGCGCAATACCCATGTGCCGGTCGGCGCCTGGCGCGGCGTCAATACCAACCAGAACGCCGTCTACATGGAATGCTTTATCGACGAGGTGGCGCGGGCGGCCGGCAAGGACCCGCTCGCGTTCCGCCGCGCGCTCATGCACGACCATCCCAACCATCTCGCCGTCCTCGATGCGGCGGCCGAGAAGGCCGATTGGGGCAAGCCGCTGCCGAGCGGCATTCATCGCGGCATCGCGCAGTTCATGGGCTACGGCAGCTACTCGGCCGCCGTCGCCGAGGTCTCGGTGAGCCCCGAGGGCAAGCTCAAGGTGCACCGCATGGTGCTGGCGATTAATTGCGGCCATGCGGTCAATCCCGACCAGATTGCCGCCCAGGTCGAGGGCTCGGTGGTCTACGGGCTCAGCGCCGCGCTCTACGGCGAATGCACGGTCGCCAACGGGCGCATGGAGAGGCTCAACTTCGACAGCTACGAAGTGCTCCGCCTCGCCGAGATGCCCAAGGTCGAGACCGTGATCGTGCCGACCTACGATTTCTGGGGCGGCGTCGGCGAGCCGACCATCTGCGTGGTGACGCCCGCCGTGCTCAACGCCATCCACGCGGCGACCGGCAAGCCGGTGCGCAGCCTGCCGCTCAAGAACATCAAGCTGGTATGAATCAATTGCCCAGCCGCGGATTTAGCTGCTTGGCCTTGGCGATGTCGGCATCGGCTCCGGCGGAATTGCCTTGGGCTCGTCTTGCGAGTCCGCGCCTGAGATAGGCGAAGGCGAACGTGGGATCGAGCTGTATCGCCTCGTTGAGGTCTGCGATGGCGCGGTCGAGGTCGGCCTTGGCGGCGTACGCGACGCCTCGGTTGAAGTAGGCCTCGGGGTTTTTGTGGTCGAGCCGGATCGCCGTGCCGTAGTCGGCGATGGCGCGGTCATGGTCACCCGCGTCGTCGTACGCGTTGCCCCGGTTGTTGTAGGCGCTGGCATACGCGGGATCGAGGTCGATCGCCGCGCTGAAGTCGGCAACGGCGCGATCAAGATCGCGCTTGGCGTAG
>DASXXS010000074.1:0-7285 GCA_036502925.1 Xanthobacteraceae bacterium | reverse complement strand
CGGATTTCCGCATTCTGATCTCGATCCGCCGGCGCTCGCGGACGTCGCCATGCCCGTCCCAGCGGGTGATCCTGCCATCGATGCCGATCAGCTGGGCGGCGGAAAGCGGCAGGATGCGAAAGCCGCGCAGGCGCGGATCGGCCGACAACCGCTCGACCACCGACAGCGCGCGCGCGAGCCCCAAGCCGGCATTGTCGGCCCATTGCAGCACGCCCGCCCCGCTGCCGCCGGCGGTCACCGACGACAGCGTCCGATCGAGGTTCGAAGCGCGGCCGTTGACGGGTTGCTCATCGGTGTGGCCGATCACCTCGATCACATCGACGTCGTAGGAATCGGCGATCTCCAACAGGCGGTCGACCACCACGGTGCGTAGCTCGGTGGCGAAATCAGGCGTCAATTCCGCGCTGCCGGTCGCGAAGTAATAGCCGCCGGCCTCGCTCAGGTTGATGATCGGAGGCCAGTTGTGCCCCTGCTTGCGGTCGCCGTCGTCCGCCGGCTTGGTGGCCAGGCCCCGGTCGAGGAGCGCGGCGATCTCCTGCGGCGTCATATCCCCGAGCTTCTTGTCGGCGATCACCGAATCGATGGCGGCGGCGAGCGCCGCGCTTCTGGCGATCTTGTCGGGATCAATGCCCGCGCTCGTCAGCTGCCGCAGTCTGGCGAGGTCATCGCTCTCTTCCTTGAGCGTCGCCAGCGGGACGCCTTGCCGCTCCATCTTGCTGACCACGTCGTCGCTGTCGACCAGCTTGCGCCAGAAATCGTCGATCTCGCCTGGCGAGGTGAGCTTCGCGCTCCGCTGCATGAGCTCCGCCAGGCTGGCGTTTTTCCTGACGTTCTGGATCACTTGATCGTTGGCGGCCGCCGCCGTTTCGGCCTGCTTCAACCGATTGAGCGCGTCATCCCGCTTGGCGCGCTCGCTGGCGAGCGACACCCCGACCGCGATGAGCAGGCAAAACACCAGCAGCAGCATGATCTCGGCCATGGTCAGGCCAAGGACCAGGCCCTGACGATAGGAAGAATTCTGGCGATCGATGATATCGGACATTACTCGGTGGTCTCCCATTTCGGCCGCTTCTTCGGCAGGCGCAGGTCCTCGACAATCCCGGCGATCCGTTCGGCGGCGAGCGCGAGCGTGCGCGCCCTTGCCTCGATCGCGGGCAGCGCCTCGCTCAGCTGGTCGGTTCTGGCCGCCATTTCCAGGCCCGATTTGACCAGCACGTCGGTAAGGGTCCGCATGGTCCCATCGGTTTGCTCCAGCATGAAGGTCAGTCCCTCGGTGCAAGCCTGCTGGCTCGCCTTGATCTCGTTCAGCACCTCCGAGGTCGCCTTGATCATCGCGCCCGCCCATTCGAGCGCGGCGCGGTTAGCGGCGGCGGTCGTGTCGAAATCCTCGCGCAGCGCGCTGACCAGGTCGATCGATCTTTCGGCCGCGGTGTTGGCGATCGCAAGAGCGTCCGTCACCGACTTGGCCTGCGCGTCGGAATGCGCGGCAATCCGCTCGGCGGCGAGAGCAAGCGCCTGCATCGCGGGCTCGAGGCGGAGCTCGAAGACGCGGTCCGGCGTCTGCATGGCGTTGAGCTTCCCCGCGACCTCCTCGAGCGCGCCCGAGATCGCGACGACGCGGCTCGAGAGCGTTTCGGTTTCGGCTGAGAGTCGTCCCACATTGGCGGTAAGGCTGGCGCCCATGCTCCGGGTCGCCTCGCCGGTTGCGTCCTCCAATTGGCGCGCCGCCGCCGCGACCGGCACCGACAGCTTGGCCGTGACCTCCTCCAGGCTGGCGAGCAGCTTGGCGACGATATCGTCGAACCTCTCCGTCATGAGGTTGAAAGAATCGGCCGCCGACTGCTGGGCGTTGCGCCGGAAATATCCGAATTCGACGACGCTCGAGTCGAGCTCGCGCCGCACGCGGCGCGCCGCTTCGGCCAATTCGAGCCGCATCCGCTGCTCGACCTCGACGGGGTCGCGGCGCATCTGATTGAAGATCACGCGCAGCCCGATGCCGGCGATGGTCGAGCCGATCGCGATGCCGAAATTCTGCACGATCTCCTCGGCCGCGTGCGTGGCGGAGAATTGATAGAGCGAGACCCCGAGGCTCGTGAGCGTGAACAGGAAGCCCATGTAATAGAGGTTGTCGCCCGTCTGGTCGTCGCGCAGGCGCAAGCCGCGCGCCAGGCTGATGAGCAGCGCATAGGCGATCATGATGCCGACCGGCGCGAACGTGACGTAGAACGGCTCGACGCCCTTGAGCTTGGCCAGGACGATGTAGGCGCACCCGGCCGCCACGAAGATCATGAACAGGACGACGTTGGGCCCGGACGACTGGCCGGCATCGTTCGGCGACCCGGTCTCGGGATAGGTCCGCGCCACGTCAGCCCACCCCTTGCAGCTTGTTCGCCTGCTTCAGCCGGCCGTTGTTGTCGCGAATCCAGTCCGCCCAGAACCGGATGTGGTCCGCCGAATTGATCGGTCGCGCGGTCTGCCGCTGGATGTAGTAGATGAGCACGTCGGCGCCGTGCAGGTCGGTCTGCACCTTCTTGTAGGCGGGCGAGGTCTTGAAGCGGGCGAACGAGAGATCGCCCCTGTATTGCGAATAATCCGGCCCGTGCTGGAGCATGTCGGAGATGACGACCAGCGATTTGGGAACCTCCTCGACGGTCCGTCCGCTGAAACGCTCGACCGCGATCCGCTGGATGGTCTCCATGATCGGCGAGGTCTTGCCGGGCAACGGCTGAAATCCGGCCTCCAGCGCCCCATCGAGCGGCTGGCGGAATCCATCCAGCCAGCGTTGCCGCGCCAGCCGCGGATTGGCGGTGTACTCGCTGAGCCCGCTCCCGTCGCCGGGATTGCATTTGGCGAAGATCGATCGGCCGCCGGGCGCCTTCGGGTCGAGCAGCCTGATCTCCAAGAGCTCGTAGGCCGGCAGCGTCTCCGCCATGTCCACCAGAGCGGTCCTGATCTCGCGCTTGGCGATTTCCGGGATCTCGTCGGTGGAATCGAGCAGAACCACCGCGACCGCGCGCGGGCCGTCCACCGGGCAGAGCGAAACCGGATCAAGCGTGGGAGGGCGGCCCACGGTGGCATACACATAGGCGCCGGCCGCCAGCACGCCCAGCGCCAGCGCCGTCAATGCGCCTCCGAGCAAGTGCTTGCGCAGTTCGCCCGGATCGCTGCTAGGCCGCCTTGGCGTTCGCCGCGACAACGGTCTTCTCCTCGACAAAATTGTCAATCTCGCGGTAGCTCGCGAAAGCGCGTTCGAATTCGCCGTGAATGGCCTCTATCTGGGCGACCAGGACGCCCTGCGATTCCGCAATCGACCGCCGCAGATCGTCGCGCGCCGATGTCTCCAGCCAGTCCTGCTCGATCGGCAGCTTCTCGAGCATGTAGGACACCGAGAACCGGCGCGGCGGCGGCGTCTTGCGCAAGCCTTTGTTGGCCTCCCGGTAGACCGAGAGCAGCACATTCACCACCCGGTCGAGATGCGACTGGTGGGCCGAGAACAGGCGAACCATGCGGGCCCGGCTCTCGAGAATGGAGTCGTGCTCGGAACGCCTGATCGAAAGATCGCGGTTGGCCTCTTCGAGCACCTCGATGGCATTGTCGCGGATTTCTAGCAGCCGCTCGATCAGCTCGTTCTTGCGCCTGATATAGGCCCCATGGGCTTCGGCGCGGCGCTTTTCCAGGCTCGCATAGCCGGGATAGGGATCGAAGATGAGGAAGGAATCGGCAAACGCGATCAGCGAGCACAGGACGCCGAGGCCGAACAGGAGCCAGGATTTGAAATCCACCAGCGCGAGCGGCATGGTCTTGAGACGCAGCAGCACTTCGCGCCCGGCGTCGGTGATCAGCGCGGCGGAAACCTCGCGATAATGCGCCAGCGAGAGGTTGATCGCGACCATCAGCACCAGATAGCAGGCCAGGGCGAAAAGCCCGAACAGCTTGCGCAACGGATTGCGGTGATTGAGCTCGCGTACCCCGACGACCGCGATGAGGAAGCTCACCCCGATATTGAGCAGCGCGAAGGTGAAGGCTTCAGCCGCCCCGCCCAGATAGCCGAGCTCGCTTCCCTTGGCCAGAAAGAAGCCGTTGAGGAACACCTCGAACACGAACAGGACGAGCAGGATGCCGACCTTGATGGTCAGATTTCCGCCCGATGCCCAGTGCGCGGCGCGCTTCAGCTTGTGGCGGCGGCGGAATTCATCCCGTTCGAGCTCGAGGTCGCCAAGATGCCGGCGCAGGCTGTGCAATTCGTCGCGGCCTTGTGCCGCTTCGGCGCGGAATTCAGTGACGGCGGCGGGCGCTGCTTGCCGAATGGTGCCGAACCGGCCCTCGAAGTCGAGGCCGGCCAGCCGTTCCTTGTAGGTGCGGACCTCATCGAGCAGCGTGCCATGCGCCTCGTTCTTCTCCGCCTCCACGCGCTCGACGATCGCGTTCTCGATATCGTCCAGGGCGAGCGTGTCGGAAGCGGGTTCCTCGCGCGCGCCGCGTTCGGCGCCGGTCTTCGCGAGCCGCAGATCCTTCGCGAGCTTGTCGGTGTTCAGGGCCGGGAAGACGTCCAGCGACACGCGATAATCGTGCTGCTCCCGCTTCAGGCCGTTCACGAGGCGGCTGAGCGCCGACTTCGGTCTTGATTCCATCTTTCCACCGGCCGAGCCCGGCCTCCAATCCGCGATACCATTGCTCAACGCGACATAATTGCGCGGCGTGAGCTTCTCAATATGAGTAGCTCAACGTGCGACAGGCCGGCTTGCCAGGATTGCGAGCCGCGCGGCCCAAGCCCGCTGGTCTCGACCTGGCTCGAAGCGCGATCCGGCCGTTCCTCGAAAGGCTCGTCAGCGCCCGGCATTCCTTGCAGCCGTAGAATCAGGTCCGCGCCAGCATATGTCCAGAAAAACCGACCGGCCATATCGACCGATCCACTGGCGCGAAGCAAAGCCCCGCGATCGCCGCGGGCCGAGGTCGGAACCGTAAGCAAAGTCAACGCATTGTAGCCCGATTGTGGCAAGCCCAACAGCCTCACCAGAGCGTTACCGCGATACCGGGTCAGCGGGCCTTGGCCAGGATATCCTGCACCCGCTTGCGCTGCTCCGGGCCGATATTGGCGACCACATCCTGCGCGTTCCTGCGGGTCGCGGCGGCGTCCAGATAGTTAATGTAGCGCTGGCTTTTTTCGCCCTCGGCGACCAGCGTCGGCTCGTTGAGGGTCTGCTTGACCGCGGCCTGCAGGGCCGCGAGCCGGGCTGGCGGCAGGTTCGGGGGCACCAGCAGGATGCGGCCGAGATCTTCGAGCTTGCCGCGGAAGTCGAACAGCCATTGCTGATCGGGCGTCAGCCTGACGGCTTCGAAGATGGTCGCAGCGTCCGGAAAGAAGCGCGACTTCACCCGCCCCATGGCGGCAACGACGCGCTGCTGTCCGCTGGTCACATAATTGTTGGCCGAGGTGTCGGAGACGTAGATTGCATCCATCTCGCCCTGGGTGACCGCCAGGGCGGCCTGGTTGCTGCCCGCGTAACCGAGTACCACGCGGCAGTCGAGGCCGAGCGCTTCGCAGGTAAAGGCCGCGCCATCGGACAAGCCGTCGGCCGGCCCGCTGGCGGCCCAATTCATCTTCTTGCCGAGCTTCATCGCGTCTTGCGGCGTCTTGATCGTGGAATTGGGCCCCACCAGCCACATCCACGGGGAAGCGCTGACGGTGCCGAGATAGCCGAACTGTCCAAGGTCGAAGCGAACGCCGGCCTGCTCGGTGAGCTGCGAGAGCGCCGCGCCGGTGCCGTTGACGATCATCATGGTGAGCCCGTCGGGCGCTGCCGTGTAGGTGCGGTTGAGCGCCACCAAGCCGCCGGCGCCCGGCTGGTTCTCGACCACGACGCCCGCCCCCAGCACCTTGGAGAGGTGAGGCGCGATCATGCGCGCATAGGCGTCGTAGCCGCCGCCGGGTCCGTAGCCCACCACCATCCTGACGGTCTTGCCGTTGAAGAAGGCCCGCTCCGCATCCTGGGCCCGTGCCGCCGGCGCCAAAGCGGCGAGCGCAAGCGCGGCCGAGAGAACCCACATCAGCGGCCGCTCGCCCGATCGAATCGCTTGTTGCATGGCCGCTCCCGCCCCGTCGTAGCCGTTGCGCCGTAACGATAAGGCAAATGTTAATCGCAATCAGCCGGCGCCAACAACCTCGAACAATCTACCTGCCGGCATAATTCTTGCTTGAAACAGTCGGCGAGAAGCTGTGCTGACGGGGGAAGCCATGCATCTGCATCGCCAGCTACATCGAACATCCTTTCCTCGAATGTATCGGACGCTGATCGCCATTGCGTTGGCGGCTGGCCTCGCGGGCTGCGGAAAATTCGCCGGCGAGAAGGGCGATCCGGGACCGGCCGGTCCTGCGGGCGCCAAGGGCGACGCCGGGCCGCCCGGGCCGGCCGGGCCTCCGGGGGCGTCGGGCTCGATGCGGATCGTGCGCGCCAGCTGCGATGCGACCAGCTGTGTGGCGCAATGCGGTGATGACGAAGTGCTCCTCATCGCCTATTGCGGCAGCATGAGAAACGCGGCCACCTTCCCGACCGAGCGGTCCGCGTCCTGCCGCGCCCGCAACGCCGCCAGCAATCCGCTCATCGCCGCCTGCGCGAAGGCCCAGTAAGCCGCGACCGGCTGCTCCGCTCGCTAGCCAAGGCCTGCTCTATTTGGACAGCCTTGGTTTTTGCGAACGCCTCTTCCCGATGTCGTCCCTGCGAAAGCAGGGACCCATACGCCGTGCCCCCGATCAGCTGCGGCTGCATAGCCCATCGAAGACGGGCGTAAACGCCCTGATGTTGGGTCCTGGCTCTTCGGCCGGGACGACGGAAAAGTGCGCATGCCCTCAACCATAGCGAACACACGCCACTGGCGACCTGGCCAACGATCGGCGAACCTTGTACGGCATGGAAAATGCCCGGAAATGGTGCTTATGGTGAAGCCGTTTCGCGATGAGCACGGCAACGGAGGACGCGATGAGGACTTTCGGGGAACGTCTGCGCGCAGCGCTCGGCCTGCTTGCAGGCGCGACATTGATTGCGCTCCATCCGGCGCCGTCGAACGCGCAGGATTTTTCCGGCCGGCCGATCCGCATGCTGGTCGGGCTCGCAGCCGGCGGCGCCACCGACGTGATGGCACGCATCGTCGCCCAGAAGATGAGCGAAAGCCTGCACACCGCGGTGCTGGTCGAGAACAAGGCGGGCGGCAATTTCATTCCAGCGGTGCGCGAGCTCACCGGCTCGCCGCCTGACGGCCACACGCTGTTCTTCATCTCGACCAGCAC
>DASXXS010000073.1:0-34915 GCA_036502925.1 Xanthobacteraceae bacterium | reverse complement strand
GTGTTCACGGTGCAAAACATGTCGATGTGGAACGTGCTGCCGCCCTGCGCCGCGACGGTCGCGGCGATCGGGTTCGTGCTGACCATCAGCGTCCCGATGGCGGTGAGCTTGGCCATGGTGGGAGGCGTCACGGTGGCGGCGATGTTTCGGCTGGCGGCCGCGGGCCGGCCGCTGCATCACGATTTTGCCGACAAGACTGCCGCGGTCGACGGCGAGATGGTCGATGTCGTCAGCAACATGCAGCTGGTGCGGGCGTTTTGCGGCTTGAGCCGGGAGCATCGCCGCTTCGACGCCACCATCGATCGCGAGATGACGGCGCGTCGGCGCAGCCTGCTCTATCTCGAAAAGCTGCGGATCATGCACGCCATGGTGACCATCGTCCTGACGCTTGGATTGCTCGCCTGGGCGATCGTTCTCTGGGAACGCGGCCTCGCCACCACCGGTGACGTGGTCATGGCATGCACATTGGGAATGTCTGTTCTTCATGCCACGCGTGACTTGGCGGTGGCGCTGGTCGACGTGACCCAGCACATCGCCCGGCTCTCGGAGGCGCTGGCGACGCTGTTGATCCCGCATGAGCTGCGCGACCATCCCAGGGCGGAGCCCCTGATCAAACGCGGCGCCAGGGTGACGTTCCGCAACGTGAGCTTCCGCTATGCCGGCGGCAACCGGGTCTTCGAGCGCTTGAATCTCACGCTTGATCCGGGTCAGCGCGTCGGCCTGGTCGGTCAGTCGGGCGGCGGCAAGTCCACCCTGTTTGCCCTGCTGCAGCGGTTCTACGACCTGCAGGAGGGACAAATCCTGATCGACGGTCAGGACATCGCCAAGGTGACGCAGGAGAGCCTGCGCGGCGCCATCGCGGTCGTGCCGCAGGATATTTCGCTGTTTCACCGCTCCGTCATCGAGAACATCCGCTACGGCCGGCCGGATGCATCGGACCATGAGGTGCTCGAAGCCGCGATCGCGGCGCGGTGCGGGGACTTCATCGAAGCCTTGCCGGACGGCCTGCAGACCGTCGTCGGCGAGCGCGGCCTCAAGCTGTCGGGCGGCCAGCGCCAACGCATCGCGATCGCCCGGGCGTTCTTGAAAGATGCCCCGCTGCTGCTGCTGGACGAGGCCACATCGGCGTTGGATGGCGATTCCGAAGAAGCCATCCGGGAAGCCCTGGCTCGCCTGATGCAAGGACGGACCGTGATCGCCATCGCACATCGGCTGTCGACTCTGCGGCAATTCGACCGGGTCATTGTATTGCAGGCCGGGCAGGCGGTTCAGGATGGTCCGCCGGACCAATTGGCGCGGCGTAAGGGATTGTATCGAAATCTTGTTCAACGGGAGATGAGCCGTCTTGCGCCGCAGGCCGCGTGAAGCTCGCCCGGCTCCTTTGAGCGATCAGGTCTTTGTCCGATCGCCGTCAACGGTCAATGATGACGCGCAGCCGCACGCATCTTGGGCCCGGCAGGGAACGCCATGACACGACGACTTGAAGGCAAGGTCGCACTGGTCACCGCGGCCGGGCAGGGGATCGGCCGCGCCATCGCCGAAGCCTTCGTGGCGGAAGGCGCCAAGGTGATCGCAACCGATGTGGACAGCTCCAAGCTCGAGGGTCTCATCGGCGCCGAGCACCACAAGCTCGACGTCCGCTCGACGGCGGACGTCGCCGCATTGGCGAAGGCGGTTGCCGAGAAGGGCGGTACGCCGAATGTCCTGGTGAATTGCGCCGGCTATGTGCACAACGGCAGCGTGCTGGACTGCTCGGAGGACGACTGGAATTTCTCCTTCGACCTCAACGTCACCTCGATCCACCGGACGCTGCACGCCTTCCTGCCCGGCATGCTCAGGAATGGCGGCGGCTCGATCATCAATATCTCCTCGGCGGTTTCCTCGATTCGCGGCGTGCCCAACCGATATGCCTATGGGACGACCAAGGCCGCGATCATCGGGCTGACGAAGGCGGTCGCCGCTGATTTCATCAAGCAAGGCATTCGGGCGAACGCGATCTGCCCGGGCACCATCCAGTCGCCCTCGCTCGAGCAGCGCATCGCAGCGTTGGCGCGGGAGACCGGCCGACCGCTCGAGGAGATACGCCGCAGCTTCATCGACCGCCAACCCATGGGCCGGCTGGGGACTCCGGCGGAGGTGGCCGCGCTCGCCGTTTTCCTCGCGTCCGACGAGTCGAGCTTTGTCACCGGCCAGCCGCATCTGGTCGACGGCGGGATGGCGCTTTGACGGGTTGTGATCGGCGCTGAGCTGACCGAGCCCGCTGTTCGTCTCAGCGGCTCTGCACGATGCTTTGCGCTTCCCGGCCGAATGCGACCGATGGGAAGTTGCGCGCGGCGGCCGGCAAGGCGGCGGCGCGCCGCACCTCATCGAGGGCGTGGACGAAGTCCGAGAACCAGGCCTGGACCGACGTCGACCGCAGCTTCTCGATCATGGCGAGCCAGCGTTCGCGCCTCTCCTGCAGCGGCATGCTCAGCGCGATGGAGAGCTTCTGCGCCATGCCGTCGATGTCGTGCGGATTGACCAATACGGCGGCATCGAGCTCCCTGGCGGCGCCCGCGAATTCGGACAGGACCAGCACGCCGGGATCGGACGGATCCTGCGCCGCCACATATTCCTTGGCGACGAGATTCATGCCGTCCTGCAACGGCGTCACCAGGCCCACCTGCGCGGTGCGATAGAAGCCGGCCAGGGTCGATTGCGCGAAGCCTTTGTTGAGGTAGCGGATCGGTATCCAGTCCACGTCCGCGTGACGCCCGTTGACCTCTCCGACCAGGGTCGCGAGCTCGGTCTTCAATCGACGATAGGCCTCGATCTGGCCGCGCGTCGGGACGGCAATCTGCAGGAGCGAGACTTGCCGCTTCAGGCCGGGCTCGGTCAGCAACATGCGATCGAAAGCCCGGATCCGATTTGCAATGCCTTTCGAATAATCGAGCCGGTCGACACCCAGGACCAGCTTTGTGCTCTGCAGGCTCGCCCGCAGGCGGGCGACATCCGGACGGGCGGCGGACTTGGCCGCACGGGCGGCGAAATCGTCGACGTTGATGCCGATTGGAAAGGTTGCCAGCCGCGTCCTGCCATGATTCGACACGATCGTATCGCTGGCGACGCCCAGGCCAAGCTCGTACCTGACATAGTCCCTGAAGTTCTGCCGATCCTCGTTCGTCTGAAATCCGATCAGATCATAGGCCAGCATCGCCAGAACGAGCTCGCGGTGCTGCGGTACGCTGTGCATTATGGTGCGCGCCGGCCACGGCGTGTGCAGGAAAAATCCGATCGGCCGTTCGACTCCGAGCCGTCGCAGCTCCGATCCCAACGCCAGGAAATGATAGTCTTGAATCCAAAAATTGGCGTCGGGCCGATTAAATCGCAGCAGCGCCCGCGCCATGAAGGCGTTGACCTCCCGATATGACTTGTAGTCCTGTACCGTTACCTGGATCAGATCCGTGCGCGAGTGCAGCGCCGGCCAAAGGCCGGAATTGGCGAAGCCCTCATAATAGCCTTGATAGTACGCCGCCGGCAGATCGACCGTCGCCAGAGCGCCCGTCCCGAGCGCCTCGATTTCCGCAAACGAATCTTTTCCCGACGACTCGCGGACCCGGCCGCTTGACCCGACCCATATGGCTCCGGAATTTCTCACGACCGGCAACAGGGCCGACGCCAAACCCCCGGTGACCGGCTCGTCCACCTGCATCCGGGCCACGCGGTTCGAAACTACGACGATCACAATCCGATCTCCTGGCGCTCAGCCACACAACGGCGGCTGGTGCTATTTGGTTCCGCGCGGCCGCCAACACCAGTTCCGCGGGCACCGACCGCGTCTGAATTTTGGCGTATCCCTCGTGCATTGACGTCTCGCTCGCCGACGCGATCGCTCTCACCAATCGTCCGGCCGCCGCGAACGACCGATGCCGATCATGCCTCCGCGTAAGCGGTCGTCGACAGCAGGCTCACTTCCGGGTGACGGGAATCGAGCCGCGTGTGCTGCACAATGATCGGCGCGTCCGATTCGAAAACCGATGCATAGTCCGTGTCGCGCGGGATGGGCTGCGGATCGTCAAGATCGTTGAACCGCAAATGCAAGGAGCGGCGCGCCGATACCGTGACCCGATAGGGCCCGACCGGATCTCGATCGGCAAGGAAGATCGTAATCGCGACATGGGCGTCGCGATCCCCGGTGTTCAGGATGCAGGCCGTTTCATGCGAGATCAGCGCCCGGTCGGAGAAGGAGCTTTGCGAGGGAATGTATCCTTCCGCGATTGCCCATCGCTTGCGACCGATCGCGTCCATCTGAATGACCTCCCGCGGCCTCTAACGCCCCACCGGCCGGGTGGTTTCATGCTGGATCACAATTTTTGCGGGTCCGACCGGAACATTTCCGCGGCTTGCGCGTTCTTTGGCGGCGCGCGGGGTGCTATCGCGCCCTCCGGGGCGATGGATTGCGGGTTTGGATCGGTGAATTTTCGAGCCCATGTTGGACGCCGTGCATGCGCGCGCTGACCACTGCGCCCGGGGTTCCCGATTCGGCCAGGGTTGACGAGATTGCGGAACCGCCGCTCTCCGACGGTGACGTGCTGGTCAAAACCTTGGCGCTCGGTGTGTGCGGAACCGACCGCGAAATCCTTGCCGGCGAGTATGGCTGGGCGCCGCCCGGGCAGGATCGTCTTGTTCTCGGTCACGAGTCGCTGGGCGTGGTCGAGCAGGCGCCGCCGGGCTGCGGCCTGGTGCCGGGCGACCTGGTGGTGGGCATTGTGCGCCGTCCCGATCCGGTACCCTGCGTGGCCTGCGCGGCGGGCGAATGGGACATGTGTCGCAACGGCCGCTACACGGAGCGCGGCATCAAGGAGCGCAACGGCTACGGCGCGGAACGCTTCCGCGTCGAGCCCGAATTCATTGTCAAGATCGATCCGAGCCTGGGCCCGCTTGGAGTCCTGCTGGAACCTGCCAGCATTCTCGCCAAGGCCTGGGATCACACCTGGCGTATCGGCCAACGTTCGCGGTCGTGGCAGCCGCGGACGCTGCTGGTCACCGGCGGCGGCCCGATCGGGCTGCTCGCCGCCCTCATGGGGGCGCAGCGCGCCCTCGACGTCCATCTCCTTGACCACCAGACCGACGCAAACAAAGCCGATCTCGTCCGCCAGCTCGGCGGCAGCTACCACACCGGCGGAATCGAGATTGTCGATCGCCTGCGGCCCGATATCCTGATGGAGTGCACCGGCGCGCCGGCGCTGATCGCGGAAATTCTCGGACGCACGGCGCCGGCCGGGATCGTGTGCCTGGTCGGCGTGACCGCGCCGGGCCACGAGGTCAAGCTCGATATCGGGCGCGTCAATCGAACATTGGTGCTCGACAACGATACCGTGTTCGGGGTGGTGAATGCCAACCGCGAACACTATGAGATCGCCGCCGACGCGCTCAAGCGCGCCGACAGAAGCTGGCTCGGCCGGCTGATCACGCGCCGGGTTCCGGTCGATCGGTGGACGGATGCGGTTGCGCGCCGTCCGGGCGACATCAAAGTTGTCATCGACTTCGCCATCGATCAGCCCCACTAGCCGATCAGCGCCAGTAGCGATCCTCCCAGCTGCGCGACAGCCGCATCGCGGTCAGGATGAGGCCGGCCATGGAATAGGTCTGGGGAAAATTTCCCCATAAGGTGCCGGTGTGCGGGTCGATATCCTCCGACAGCAGCCCGTAGCGATTGCGATGGTTCAGGGCATCGGTGAAAAGGCCGCGCGCATCCTCGTGCCGGCCGAGCGACCACCAGGCATCGACGAGCCAGAACCGGCAGATCAGAAAGGCCGTGACCGGCAAGCCGAAATCGTCGGCGCTGGCATAGCGCATGACATGCGTCTCGCGCAGGAGCTCGCGTTCCATGACGGCCACCGTGCTCTTGAAGCGCGGATCCTCGGCTTCGATGACGCCGAGGTCCGGCAGCAGCAGCACGCTGGCGTCGAGGTCGTCGGACCCGAACGCCGAGGTGAAGGCGCCTCGCTTTTCACTCCAGGCGCGCTTGAGGAGCTCGGTATGCAGGGGAGCGGCGATGTTGTTCCAATATTGGGCGCGATCCTCCAGGCCAAGGCGGGACGCGATCGCGGCCAGCCGGTGGCAGCCGGCCCAGCACATGGCGGTCGAATGGGTGTGGATGCGCTGCCGCCCGCGGTATTCCCAAATTCCGGCATCGGGCTGCAGCGCCGATTTCGCCGCGTGGGTGCCAAGCGATTCGAGCAGGCGGAACAGTCCTTCGTCGCCGGGGCGCGGCAGGCGTCGGTCGAAGAACATCGGCATGGCGGCCAGAATGATGCTGCCATAGGTATCGTTCTGGACTTGATTTCCGGCGGCATTGCCGACCCGGACCGGTCCGTCGCCGCGGTAGCCCTGCAGGTCCGGGGCTATGCGTTCCTCCAACGGGATGGTCGGCACGATGCCGTAGACCGGCCGCAGGGCCTCGTCGGGGTTCGAGGCGATGCTCAGGATGAAGGAGATGAAATCCTCCATGGTCTGGGTCGCGCCGATGCGATTGAGCGCCTTCACCACGAAATAGGCGTCGCGCAGCCAGCAATAGCGATAGTCCCAGGTCCGGCCAGACGCCGGAGATTCGGGGATGGAGGTCGTATGTGCCGCGATGACGCCGCCGGTCTCCTCGAAATTGCTCAGCTTGAGCGTGATGGCGGCGCGGATGACGGCCTCCTGCCAATCATAAGAGATCGACAGGCCGCGGACCCAGTCCATCCAATAGTCGCGCGTCCGGTCGCTGAACTCCCGGCTTGTCGTGGCCAGGCCGCTGGTGAGCGGTTCGTCGGGCCCGAACACGCAATGGATGGGATGCGTCAGAACAAAAGGCGACTCGTGCTCGATCAGCGAGAGCGGCGCATCGGTGGTCAAGCGGATGATCGTGCCCTCGTCCACGTAGCGGATATGATTGCTGCCGATGGAATGACGCGGAAACCGTTGACCGTAATTGTGCGTCGGCCTTACCCGAACCGTGATGCGCGGCAGGCCCGAGACCGGCTCGATGATGCGAAAGAGTTGCGGCGGCCGAAAGACGCGCCCGAATTGGTGGAAGCGCGGAGCGAAGTCCGTGATCCGCACCGCGCCGCCCCGCCGGTCGGTGAGGACCGTCGACACGATGGCGGTGTTGCGCAGGTACTCGGACTGAAAATCGACCATGTCGTCGAGCACGACATCCGAGAAACCCTTCTCTTCGTTTCCGGAGACCAGCCGGCAGAAGATCGGGTCGCCGTCGAAGGTCGGGAAGCACCACCACACGATTCTGGAGCAAGGATCGATCAGCGCGGCGGTGCGCCCATTGCCGATGACGGCAAGGTCAAGTCCATGATCCGTCATGAGGCGGCACTTTCGCCTTCATCTGCTATGCGTGACAGCCAGCCGCGTACCGCTTCCGGCTTTTCGAAGTGCCCGTTGACGCCCACGACCATCCGGCCCACGGAGAACGCCAGGCCGTCGAATTCCGAGATGATCTCGAACACCGACTCGTCGGTGACGTCGTCGCCGATGAAGATCGGGTGACGGTCGGCGAACGGAGGGTAGCGCATCAGCTCGCGCACGGCGGTGCCCTTGTTGAAGCCGATTTGCTTGATTTCCAGGACGGATTTGCCATGCAGGACTTCGATCGGCGCCAGCGGATTTTCCGCGCAAATTTGCGCGACCGCCGCCTTTACGGCGCCTTCCAGGGCCGGCGCGAGGCGATAGTGCAAAGCGATCGAGTAATCCTTGTCCTCGATCACGATGCCGGGTCCGAGTTCGGCTACCGTGGCAAATTTGCGCTTGAGCGATGCGTCGAGCGGCACGCTCCGCCGCAGATCCCGCTCGCCGCCGACATAGGGGCGAAACTCGGCGCCATGGCCGCCGACCGCCGGGAGTTGCAACGGTGAAAAGAGCAGATCGAGATCATTGAGCGAACGGCCGCTCACCAGCGCCACCGCCCCGCCGGTGCGTTCGATGAGCCGGCTCATGTCATGCCGCAGCGAGGGCGGAACCCAGACTTCCCGCGGGGTCGCGGCCAGATCGAGAATTGTCCCGTCCACATCGAGCAGGATGGCGCACTCTCGCAGGCTTGGAATCAAGGATGGTGCGACAATATCCATAGTTCTGTCCCAATTCATAGTTCTATCCCAGATTGTGGTGGCGTGGCAGGGTCGCCATGGAGTCTATTCGACGAGGCCGAGCGGCCGGCAGACCGATTCGAGCGGCTTTCTCTCGGCGGCGATGCCCCAGCGCCATGCAATCGAAGCGGCGGCGATCATCAAGACCGAACCCAGAAAATAGCCGGCGGCCACGCTGGAGCGCGATCCGGTATCGATGAGCGTGCCGAACAGCCATGGCCCCGCCGCCCCGCCGATCCCGGTGCCGATCGCATAGAAGAACGCGATCGCCATGGCGCGAATCTCCAGCGGGAAGGTCTCGCTCACCGTCAGGTAGGCGGAGCTGGCCGCCGCCGAGGCAAAGAAGAAGATGATCATCCAGGCGATCGTCTGGGTTTCCGCCGACATCAGCCCTTTGCTGAAGAGATATCCGGTGCCGGCCAGCAGAATTCCGGAGACCGCGTAGGTCATGCCGATCATGAATCTGCGGCCGAGGGTGTCGAACAGCCGGCCGAGCACGAGCGGGCCTGCGAAATTTCCCGCCGCGAACGGCAGAATGTACCAGCCCACGCGCTCGGCAGGCACGCCGTAGAAATCGGTCAGGATCAGCGCATAGGTGAAAAAGATCGCGTTGTAAAAGAAAGCCTGCGCGGCCATCAGGCTCAGGCCGACGAACGTTCGCCGCGGATAGGTCAGGAACAATGTCCGTGCGACTTCGCCGAGCGGCGTATGGGTGCGCACCCGCAATTTCACCTTGGCAAGGCGCGGGCGCGCGCCACGACCGGGGGACGCCGATTGCTGCTCGATTTGCGCCACGACGGCCTCCGCGCGCTGCGGCTGCCCGTGTGTCGCCAACCAGCGCGGGCTCTCGGGAATCCAACGGCGCATGACGAAGATGATCATACCCAGTGCCGCTCCGATGAGGAATGCCAGACGCCAACCCACCGCCGGATCGATGATGGCGGGGTTGAGCAATACGATCGAGCCGGCAGCCCCCATCGCGGCTCCGACCCAGAAGCTGCCGTTGATGGCAAGATCGGTCCAGCCGCGCAAGCGCGCTGGCACGAGCTCCTGGATCGTCGAATTGATCGCCGTATACTCGCCGCCGATGCCTGCTCCGGTCAACAGGCGAAAAATCGCAAAGCTCCAGAAATTCCACGACAGTGCCGTCGCGGCGGTGGCCGTGAGGTAGACCGCGATTGTGATGAAAAAGAGTTTCTTGCGGCCGAGGCGGTCCGTCAGCCAGCCGAAGAACAGCGCGCCCAGGACCGCCCCGCCCAGATAGGCGCTGCCGGCGCGGCCGATCTCGGAATTGGTCAACCCCAGGGTGGAGCTCTCCTTGAGGGTGCTGGACAACGCGCCCGCCAGGGTGACTTCGAGCCCGTCCAGGATCCAGGTGATGCCGAGAGCGACCACCACGAGCGTGTGAAAGCGGCCCCAAGGCAGGCAATCGAGACGCGCCGGAATGTCGGTCTCGACGACCCCCTCCATTGCCCGATTCGCAGTTGCTTGGGCCGCCAGCGGCACGCCCGGTCCTGACCTTGATTGCGGGGTGTCGGCAGCGGGTTTGGACGATTCGCGAAGCGATCGCGTTGGTTTCATCGTTTCGCCCCGTCCGACCCGACAAGCGTGTGGGGTAACGCGTTGTAACATCGATGGTTCCGGGCGGAGCGACACGGGTGAGACAATGCTGGTCCGTTTTGGCGCAATTTTTGCTAAAATGCCTTGAGGGTGGCTGATTCAATTCAGCTGGGCATGGGGGGAGGACTGAATGCTGCTTGCTCCGCTTGCCGGTGCCGTGCTCGTCGTGAGCATCGCGACCGGCCCCGCCATCGAGCCGAAGGCTTCGATGACGCAAATGACTGCGCAACAAAAGCACGCCGCCATGCAGCCGCTGGTGCGTTCCGCAACGGAATGCATCGCACGCACCGTCGCGGGCGATCCGCGCTTTGGTAACAACCTATCGTCCAATCTCGGCGACCTCATCACCGATTCGATACCGGCCTGCGTTCGGCCGGTTCGGGCCATGATCGACGGCTACGATCGGTACTTCGGAGAAGGGGTGGGCGAGGCCTTTTTCATGGGGCCGTATCTCGATGTCCTGCCGACCATGGTCAGCAAGTGGACCGAAGGCGCCGCACAATAATTGCCGGCCCGCCGCAATGTCGCGATCGCGTGTGGAGAAAGCCGCCGTCGCGGGCGCAGCTGCGCTCTCGGCTGGCCTTAGGTGAGTGACCGGCGGAGGATGGGGCGGGGCGTTACTGACGGATGATGTCGACCACGCGCATCGTCGCGGGATCGATCAGCACGACCTGGTTCTGGACCATCGTGTATTTCAAGCCGCGCAGTTCCGGTGATTGGGCATCGCTCGGCAGAACATACAGCTCTATCGAAGGTGGAACCGGCCGCCCCACCGCTGCCTGGAAATTGGTCGGCGCTGCGATCTTTGCACTATTCCGCAGCACGGCATTGAGAATCGCCATGCGCTGGGCGGGGCTGAGCTTGAGCTGGGAGGGCGGGCTCACGGACCCCGACTGAGCGTTCCCTTCGGTCCCAGGCGGATCCGCGGCCGCCACGCCGATACCTGACACGAATGCCAAGGCAATCGCCCCAAACCGCAGACGATTCCTCATGGTCTCTTCCTGTGCTGAACGGCGGGTTAACGTTTCCGCCCGCAGGGGCGTTCCGCGCAGGACACGGGGCCGCATGCGTGGCCTTGGGCTGGAGGTCTCCCCAATCGCAAGCATGACGCTCTCCGCTTTCGTCTGCCGGCAGACGGGCATGGGGCCGGTCGGGATAGCTGAAATATGTCAATAAAAACAAGCGTTTATTTGAAGCGCCGGGGCGAGAGGGATCGATCTCCAGTCGGCCCGTCGAAAAAAGGATAAAAAACGTACGCCGCACGTGGAACCAACGGAACTAGTACGCGTTTTCGGCGTTCCCCGCCTGCGCATGTTACCAGTCGGCCTTTCTGGGGGGCCGCATGGGAGGGCGACATCGGCCGGCAGCTCCGCAAATCCCGCCTTGCGCTAGAGCACTCCGCGGCCTTGATTGACCGCGGGGAAAAAGCTCCCATGCCGCCGGGACCGAGACGCGCAGGCACCCCGCAGCACGATTTCAACCAAAGCCCGCCCGGATCGGCCACCATGCTGTCGAGACTTAACCTTTTCTGCCGTTTGGAGCGAAGCCATGCAGCCGAGCAGTGAAGCCGTCGGCGAACCACGACCCAATGGGTCCCCCGCCGTTTCGTCGCCGGTCCCGGCGACCGGCGAGGTCAACGGCAGCTCAGCCGGCGAGATTCATGAATTGCTGCAAGCCCTTCAGGCCGTGCGCGTGGGCGACTTCTCCGTGCGCATGGCGGGCAATCAAGTGGGCATCATCGGCAAGATCGCGGACACGTTCAATGAAATCGTGGCCGCCAACCAGCGCATGGCCCAGCAGCTGGAGCGCGTCGGCGAGGTCGTCGGCCGGCAAGGCAAGACCCGCCAGCGCGTGCGGTTCGGAATCGGCAGCGGCGCCTGGGGCGAGATGGAAAGCTCGGTCAACGCGCTCATCGACGATTTGCTGTGGCCGACCACCGAGGTCACGCGCGCGATCGCGGCGGTGGCGCAGGGCGATCTGCTGCAAACTGTGCGGCTCGATGTCGACGGGCGCCCGCTGAAGGGCGAATTCCTGCGGTCGGCCGAGATCGTCAACACGATGATCAAGCAGCTCAACGTGTTCACCTCGGAGGTGACGCGCGTGGCGCGCGAGGTCGGCACCGAGGGCAAGCTCGGCGGCCAGGCGCAGGTCATCGAGGTGACCGGCGTTTGGAAGGAGCTGACCGAGAGCGTCAATTCGATGGCCTCCAACCTCACCGCCCAGGTGCGCAACATCGCCGAGGTGACCATCGCGGTCGCCAACGGCGACCTGTCGAAGAAGATCACGGTCGACGTGCGCGGTGAAATCCTCCAGCTCAAGGAAGCCATCAATACGATGGTCGACCAATTGCGTTCCTTCGCCTCGGAGGTGACGCGCGTGGCGCGCGAGGTCGGCACCGACGGCAAGCTCGGCGGCCAGGCGATCGTCCCCGGCGTCGCCGGGACCTGGAAGGACCTGACCGACTCCGTGAACGCCATGTGCGGCAACCTCACCGACCAGGTGCGCAACATCGCCCAGGTCACGACCGCGGTCGCGCGCGGCGACCTTTCGCGCAAGATCACCGTCGACGTGCGCGGCGAAATCCTGGAGCTCAAGGACACCATGAACACGATGGTGGACCAGCTCAACGCATTCGCCTCGGAGGTGACGCGCGTGGCGCGCGAGGTCGGCACCGAAGGCAAGCTCGGCGGCCAGGCGCAGGTGCCCGGCATCGCCGGCACCTGGAAGGATCTCACCGACAACGTGAATTTCATGGCGTCGAACCTGACCGCCCAGGTCCGCAACATCGCCGACGTGGCGACCGCGATCGCGGGCGGCGACTTGTCGAAGAAGATCACCGTCAACGTGAGCGGCGAGATTCTGCAGCTCAAGGAAACCATCAACACGATGGTCGATCAGCTCAACGCGTTCGCCGGAGAGGTGACGCGCGTGGCGCGCGAGGTCGGCACCGACGGGCGGCTCGGCGGCCAGGCCAACGTGCTCGGCGTCGCCGGCACCTGGAAGGACCTGACCGATTCGGTCAACTCGATGGCTTCCAACCTGACCGCGCAGGTCCGCAACATCGCCGAAGTGTCGACCGCCATCGCCAGCGGCGACCTGTCCAAGAAGATCACCGTGGACGTGCGCGGCGAAATTCTCGAGCTCAAGGACACCATCAACACGATGGTGGACCAGCTCAACGCGTTCGCCGGAGAGGTGACGCGCGTGGCGCGCGAGGTCGGCACCGAGGGCAAGCTCGGCGGCCAGGCGCTGGTGCGCGGCGTCGCCGGCACCTGGAAGGACTTGACCGACAGCGTCAATTCCATGGCTTCGAACCTGACCGGACAGGTGCGCAACATCGCCGAGGTCGCCACCGCGGTGGCGCAGGGCGACTTGTCGAAGAAGATCACCGTGAACGTGAGCGGCGAAATCCTTCAGCTGAAGGAAACCCTCAACACGATGGTGGACCAGCTCAACGCCTTCGCGGCCGAAGTGACGCGCGTCGCGCGCGAGGTCGGCACCGAGGGTAAGCTCGGCGGTCAGGCGCAGGTGCCGGGCGTGGCCGGCACCTGGAAGGACCTCACCGACAGCGTCAACTCGATGGCCGGCAACCTCACCGGGCAGGTCCGCAACATCGCCGAAGTGGCCACCGCCATCGCCGGCGGCGACCTGTCGCGCAAGATCACGGTCGACGTGCGTGGCGAGATCCTTCAGCTGAAGGAGACCCTCAACACGATGGTGGACCAGCTCAACCGCTTCGCCGGCGAGGTGACGCGGGTGGCGCGCGAGGTCGGCACCGAGGGCCGGCTCGCCGGGCAGGCCAACGTGCCGGGCGTGGCCGGGACCTGGAAGGACCTGACCGACAGCGTCAACTCGATGGCCGGCAACCTGACCGCGCAAGTGCGCAACATCGCCGAGGTGACGACGGCGGTGGCACGCGGCGACCTGTCGCGCAAGATCACCGTCGACGTGAAGGGTGAAATCCTCGAGCTCAAGAACACCATCAACACGATGGTGGACCAGCTCAACGCGTTCGCGTCCGAAGTCACGCGCGTGGCGCGCGAGGTCGGCACCGAGGGCAAGCTCGGCGGCCAGGCGCAGGTGCCCGGCGTCGCCGGCACCTGGAAGGACCTCACCGACAACGTGAATTTCATGGCGTCGAACCTGACCGCGCAGGTCCGCAACATCGCCGAGGTGGCCACCGCCATCGCCAGCGGCGATCTCTCCAAGAAGATCACCGTCGACGTGCGCGGCGAGATTCTGCTGCTGAAGGAAACGTTGAACACGATGGTGGAGCAGCTTCGCTCGTTTGCCGCCGAGGTCACCCGCGTGGCGCGCGAGGTGGGAACCGACGGGCGTTTGGGCGGCCAGGCCGTGGTGCCCGGCGTCGGTGGGACCTGGAAGGACCTGACCGACAACGTCAACCTGCTCGCCGCCAACCTGACGACGCAAGTCCGCAACATCGCCGAGGTGACGACGGCGGTGGCGCGCGGCGACCTCTCGCGCAAAATCACGGTGGATGTGAAGGGCGAAATTCTGGAGCTGAAGAACACCATCAACACCATGGTCGATCAGCTCAACGGGTTCGCATCGGAAGTGACGCGTGTCGCGCGCGAAGTGGGCACTGACGGCAAGCTTGGTGGCCAAGCGCAGGTGCCAGGTGTGGCCGGCACCTGGAAGGACCTGACCGACACGGTGAACGTGATGGCCGCCAACCTCACCGAGCAGGTGCGCGGCATCGTGAAGGTGGTGACCGCGGTCGCCAACGGCGATCTCCAGCAGAATTTGGCGGTGAAGTCGAAGGGCGAGGTCGCGGCGCTGGCCGAGACCATCAACAACATGACCGAGACGCTGGCCACCTTCGCGGACCAGGTCACCAGCGTGGCGCGCGAAGTGGGCGTGGAAGGGCGCCTGGGCGGTCAGGCCAACGTGCCGGGCGCCGCCGGCACCTGGAAGGATCTCACCGGCAACGTCAACCTGCTGGCGGCGAATCTCACCACCCAGGTGCGGGCGATCGCCGAGGTCGCCACCGCGGTGACCAAGGGCGACCTGACGCGGTCCATTCAGGTCGAGGCGCGCGGCGAGGTCGCCGAGCTCAAGGACAACATCAATACGATGATCGGCAACTTGCGGCTCACGACCGACCGCAATACCGAGCAGGATTGGCTCAAGACCAACCTGGCCAGGTTCACCAACATGCTCCAGGGCCAGCGCGATCTCGCCACGGTCGGCCGGCTCCTGCTCACCGAGCTGACCCCGCTGGTCAACGCCCAGCAGGGCGTGATCTACCAGATGGAAAGCGAGGAAACGCCGAGGCTGAAGCTCCTGTCGGCCTATGCGGACGACGGGATGAGCGGCCATCGCCCGGTTTTGCGGCTCGGGGAGGGATTGATCGGCCAGTGTGCGGCCGACAAGCGGCGCATGCTGATCACCGAGATGTCGCCGGGCGCGATCCCGATCGGCTCTGCCCTGTTCAAGGTCGTCCCGCACAACGTCATCGTGCTGCCGGTGCTGTTCGAGAACCAGGTCAAGGCCGTGATCGAGCTCGCCTCGATCGGCGCATTCACCACGCTGCAGACCACCTTCCTGGAACAGCTGACGGCCAGCATCGGGATCGTGCTCAACAGCATCGAGGCGACGATGCAGACCGAAGGCCTGCTGAAGCAGTCGCAGCAGCTGGCCGGCGAGCTGCAGGCGCAGCAAAGAGAGCTGCAGCAGACCAACGAGCAATTGGAGCAGAAGGCCCAGCAGCTCGCCGAGCGCAACGTCGAGGTGGAGCGCAAGAATCAGGAAATCGAGCAGGCTCGCCGCGCCGTCGAGGAGAAGGCCACGGAGCTCGCCCTGACGTCGCGCTACAAGTCTGAATTCCTGGCGAACATGTCGCATGAGCTGCGCACGCCGCTCAACAGCATCTTGATTCTGGGCCAGCAGCTTACCGAGAATCCCGAAGGCAATTTGACGGTGAAGCAGGTCGAGTTCGCGCGCACGATTCACGGCGCCGGGACCGACCTGTTGAATCTGATCAGCGATATCCTCGATCTGTCGAAGATCGAGTCCGGAACCGTTACGGTGGAGGCCGAGGACATCCTGTTCTCCAATCTGCTCGAGATGGTGGCGCGTCCGTTCCGCCTCGAGGCCGAGAACCGGCAGCTTTCGTTCGATGTGCACGTCGATGCGAATCTCGGCCGCAGCATGGTCACCGACTCCAAACGTCTCCAGCAAGTGCTCAAGAACCTGCTGTCGAATGCCTTCAAGTTCACCGCGCAGGGCGGCGTGCGGCTCAACGTCTCGGCCGCGGTCGGCGGCTGGAGCGTCGAGCATCCCGTTCTCAACCAGACGCCGGCGGTGGTCTCCTTCGAGGTGGCGGATACCGGAATTGGCATTCCGCTCGAGAAGCAGAAGATCATCTTCGAGGCATTTCAGCAGGCCGATGCCAGCACCAGCCGGAAGTATGGCGGCACCGGTCTTGGGCTGGCCATCAGCCGCGAGCTGTCCAATCTGTTGGGCGGCGAAATTCACCTTCGCAGCACGCCCGGCGTGGGCAGCTCCTTCACGCTCTATTTGCCGCTGCGATATGTCGGCCCTTCGACCGCGATCCGCACCGTGGCAGAGGCGCCGGCCCGGCCGGCTCAGGCCGCGGGGTTCCACATCGCGCCGGAACGTCCGATCGAGCAGATTCCGGACGACCGGCTCGAGATTCACCCGGGCGACGTCATCCTGCTCATCGTCGAGGACGATCCGCATTATGCCCGCATCATGATCGACCTCGCGCGCAACAATGGCTTCAAGGCCTTGCTGGCGATGCGCGGCGACGACGCGCTCGAGCTTGCCAAGCAGTATCAGCCGACCGCCGTGTCGCTGGACGTGTTCCTGCCCGACATGCTCGGTTGGAACGTGCTCAGTCAGCTCAAGCAGAATCCGCTGACCCGGCACATTCCGGTCCAGATCATAACGCTTGACGAGGACCGCCAGCACGGTCTGGCGCGCGGCGCCTTCGCCTTCATCGTCAAGCCGACGACGCCCGAGGGCATCGCCGACGCCTTGTCCAGGATCAGGGAATTCGCCAAGCCGCGCCGCAAGCGGCTGCTGGTGGTGGAGGACAACAAGGCCGAGCAGATGAGCATCAGCGAGCTGCTCGGCCATGACGACATCGAGATCGTGTCTGCGGGCACCGGCGTGGAGGCCTTGTCTTCGCTGCGGCGGCAGCCATGCGACTGCGTCGTGCTCGATCTGCGGCTGCCGGACATGTCCGGGTTCGAGGTGCTGGAGCGGATGCGCAGCGACGCCAGCCTCGCCGACGTGCCGGTGGTGGTCTTTACCGGCAGGGAGCTGTCGGCCGAGGAGGACGCGCAGCTGCACACCATGGCCCGCAGCATCGTGGTCAAGGGCGTCGAGTCCCCCGAACGGCTGCTCGATGAAACGGCGCTGTTCCTGCATCGCGTCGTCACCGATCTGCCCCCGGACAAGCAGCGCATGCTCGAGCGGCTCAACAGCTCGGACGAGGATCTGGTGGGCCGCAAGGTCCTGCTGGTCGACGACGATTCCCGCAACATTTTCGCGCTCTCGAGCGTGCTCGAGCGGCGCGGGATGCGGGTGCTGACGTCCACCACGGGAAGCGAGGCGATCGAGCTGATCGACGCCACGCCCGACCTCGCCATCGTCCTGATGGACATCATGATGCCTGAAATGGATGGCTACCAGACGATCGAAAAGATCCGCAACAGCCCGGCCTATCGTCGCCTGCCCATCATCGCGCTGACCGCAAAGGCCATGAAGGGTGACCGCGAAAAATGCCTGGAGGCGGGCGCGTCGGACTACCTGGCCAAGCCGGTCAATACCGAGCAGCTGCTGTCATCGCTGCGGATGTGGCTGCACCGCTGAACCGAGGAAGAGCATGACTTCAAATGACAGGGTCAACGTTCTCCTGGTGGACGATCAGCCGGCCAAGCTGCTGTCCTATGAGGTCATCCTGCAGGAACTCGGAGAGAATCTGATCAAGACCGCCTCCGCCCGCGAGGCCTTCGAATGCCTGCTGAAGAACGATGTCGCGGTCGTTCTGGTGGACGTGTGCATGCCGGACTTGGACGGCTTCCAGTTGGCGGCAATGATCCGCGAGCATCCGCGCTTCCAGAAGACGGCGATCATTTTCATCTCCGCCATCCATTTGACCGACGTCGATCGCCTGCGCGGCTACGAGATGGGGGCGGTGGACTATGTTCCGGTTCCCGTCGTGCCGGAGGTCCTGCGCGCCAAGGTCAAGGTTTTTGCGGAGCTCTTTCGCAAGACCCGTCAGCTCGAGCAGCTGAATCTCGAGCTGGAGCGCCGCGTCGCCGAACGAACCACGGAGTTGAAATCATCCACGACGCGCCTGCTGCAAAGCGAGCAGCTTCGCAGCCTGGCGCTGGCTGCGGGACAAATGGGGTCGTGGGATTGGGATGCCGTCAGCGGCGAATTTTCCTGGGATGAAGGCCAGTATCGTATTTTCGGCGTCGATCCGCAGAGCTTCTCGGTCACGCCGGACAATGTTCGCGCGCTCATTCATCCGGAGGATTGGGAAAAGATGCGTGCGGCGCTGGCGAGCGTCACCGAGCACCGGCAGACCTTCCAGGCCGAGTTTCGTGTCCATCGGCCGCACGGAGAGTTGCGCTGGTGCATCGGCGCCGCCGCGGCCAGCATCGATTCGAACCGCCGTATCGTCGGTCTCAGCGGCGTGACCGTCGATATCACCGAGCGAAAGAGCGCCGAGGACCGCCAGACTCTGCTGGTGCGAGAGGTGGACCATCGCGCGCGCAACGCGCTGGCGGTCGTGCAATCGATCATTCGCCTCACCCGGGCGGAGTCCAAGGACGCCTATATCGCGGCCGTGGAGGGCCGCATCACCGCCCTATCGCGGGCTCACGTCCTGTTGTCCCAGTCCAGATGGCAGGGTGCCAATCTGAGCCGAATTCTCGACGAGGAGCTGGCTCCCTACCGCAGGAGCGAGGTCGAAAAGATCGTCACCAGCGGGCCCGAAGTCTTCCTCGAGCCCGCGACCGCGCAAATTCTCGCTCTCGCTCTGCACGAGCTGGCGACCAACGCCGCCAAATACGGCGCCCTGTCATCGGCTTTCGGCCGGGTGAAGCTGTCGTGGGAGCTGGGCCCGAACCGGCTGGTCCTGCAATGGATCGAGAGCGGTGGCCCGCTCGTGCAGCCGCCATGCTCCGAGGGTTACGGCACCCGAGTCATCGGCGCGAGCGTCGAGCGGCAGCTGGATGGCCGCGCGACATTCGACTGGCACCCGGAGGGCTTGCGCTTCTTCATGTCGATTCCCCTCGGCGAAAAAGCGAAGCAGGAGGAAAGTGTGCCGGGCGAACGCCGGGTCGCCGGGGAAGGCAACGGCGCCGCTCCGCGACAGGTCGTGCCGGGGAACCGGCTTCTGCTGGTCGAGGACGAGGCGCTCACCGGCATGATGATGAGCGACATGCTGACCGAGCTGGGTTTTGATGTGATCGGTCCCTTCGGCCGATTGGCGGATGCCATGGCCGCAGTCGGGCGCGAGGACTTTCAGGCGGCGGTTCTCGACGTCAATCTTGATGGCGAGATGGTTTACCCGGTCGCCGACGCGGTGTTGGCGCGGGGCGTGCCATTTGTGTTCGTGACCGGATATGGCGCCGAAGGCATCGATCGCCGGTTTGCTCAGGTGCCAGTGCTGCAAAAGCCGATCGAAAGGCAAATGCTGCAGAGCCTATTTATCGCTGCCGGCCGGGCAGCTCGTGGAAGCGACGCGGAGATTGTCGTACGCTAGAATGCACCCTGAGGGCCTCGCCGGGCAGGGCTGCGCGCCGGCAAACCGGCCGCTGGGTCGCCCTCAGCGCAAGTAGCCGGCCTCCCGGAACCAGGAAATGGCGTCCACGATACCCTCGCGATAGGGGCGCGAGGCGTAGCCGAGATCCCGCCGCGCTTTGGCGTCCGAAAAGAACATGTGCTGGCGCGCCATCCGCAGGCCGTCGCGGGTGGCAAACGGCTCCCGCCCGCTCCAGCGGGCCCAGAGCTCAGCGCCAAGCGCGAAGGGATAAACCGCCGCAATGGGAAGCCGCAGCCGCGGCGGCCGCCGCCCGACGATTTGCGCGATATCGGCCAGCATCGTGCCGAGATGCACGTTCTCGCCACCGAGAATATATCGCTCGCCGATCCGGCCCCGGTGCAGCGCCGCCAAGTGGCCGGCCGCCGCATCGTCGACATGAACCAGATTGAGGCCGGTATCGACGAAGCCGGGCATGCGTCCGCGGGCGGCCTCCACGATGATGCGTCCGGTCGGGGTCGGCTTGACGTCGCGGGGACCGATCGGGGTCGATGGGTTGACGATCACCGCGGGCAGCCCGGCGCGCTTGACCATGTCGTCGACCAGGCGCTCGGCCATCACCTTGCTCTTCTTGTAGGCGCCGACCGCCCTGGCGGCCGGCAGCGGCCAGGTCTCGTCCGCCGGCTCGCCCGCGCGCAATCCCAAGGTTGCCACACTGCTGGTATAGACGATGCGCTCGATGCCGGCGCGCAACGCCTCCTCCATCAAGGTCCTGGTTCCGTCCACATTGTTGCGCAGGATGTCGTCCGGTGAAGGTGCCCAAAGCCGATAATCGGCGGCGGCATGGATAAGATAGCGAACGCCGCGCAGCGCGGCAGTTATGGATGCGCGGTCGCGGAGATCGCCGACCGCGACCTGGTCGTGGCGATGGATATTGGTGCGCGGGCTCGAGGTCCGGACCAGCACGCGAACCGGATAGCCGGCAGCGCGAGCGTTATTTGCAATCGCGGCGCCCAGAAATCCGCTGGCGCCGGTGACCAGGAGCAGGTCGCGGCCGCCGATGTCCCTTTCCCCCATGATTGAGACCTGACATATCGCCTTTGGACCCTGAAACCGGATTGCACTTTTCCAGAAAATGCGTCTACTGCCATATCTGGGAAAGTTCTCGACTCATCGCTGGGTCTTGGCACGAGAAATGCTTCACCGAAGGGGCGGGGACGCGCTGAAAATGCAGGGGATCGGGCGGGAGCAAGTGTGCGGCGACCAGCTGATCGCCGTCGTGGGCTTGGCATTTGAAGCTCGAATCGCCGCCGGGCCGGGGGTCCGGGTTATTTGCAGCGGCAACGGCAAGGATTTGGTCGCTTCGCTGTCAAGGGCCATTGCGGAAGGCGCCACCGGCGTCGTGAGCTTTGGCGTGGCCGGCGGACTTTCGCCGGCCCTCCAGCCCGGCACCTGCATCATCGGATCGGCGATCCTGTTCGAGACGGATCGTATAAATCGCATAAACACCGATGACGACTGGTCGCAAAAGCTGCTGGCGACGATTCCCGGCGCGGTTGGCGGCATGCTCTTCGGCGTTCCGAGCCCGGTGACCCATCCCCGGGCCAAAGCCGCGCTGTACGTGAAAACCGGCGCCATCGCGGTCGACATGGAATCCCACATCGTGGGCGGCGTGGCGGCCACCCATGGTCTGCCCATGGCTGCCATCCGGGTCATCGCCGATCCGGCTGCCCGCGCGATCCCGCCTTCGGCCTTGGCCGCGATGCGTCCGAACGGCACCACCAATATCGCCGCAATGATCTGGTCGATGCTCAAGCGGCCGAGCGACTTTCCCGCGGTGGTGCGGACCGCGCTCGACGCGCGCGCCGCCCGCGCCACCCTGCTGCGCGGCCGGCAACTGCTGGAGCCCGGTCTGGCGGTACCCGCCTTTCAGAAGGCTTGAAGCCGGCCGCCGGCCCGGCGCCCCGGAAACGGCGCCCGCGGCGTTGGCGGGAATCCGAGTTGGATCAAGCCCACGGCAGAGGGTTTATTGAGCTCAGTGAGCTGGCGGTCATCGCAGTGCCGGCCGGCACGCGATCACTCGTCGGGCTTGATGTTGTTGGCGCGCACCACGGCGCCCCAGATGCGCGCCTGCTCGCCGGCGAAGCGGCGCAATTCCTCGGGCCCGGAGAGCACAAGCCGCATCTGCTGCGTCTCGCTGAGCTGCCTGGCGACCCGTTCCTCCCACAGGCTTTCCGCCAGAGCGGTGCGGAAGCGTTCGATGATCGGCTTCGGAGTTCCGGCCGGCGCAAAAAAGCCCCACCAGGCGTTCGCCTGCGCCCCCGGATAACCGCTCTCCGCGATGGTGGGAACCTCCGGCAGCGCCTGCAGCCGGGTTTGCCCCATCTGGACCACCGGCCGGATCGCGCCTGACGCGATCTGCGGCATCAGCTGCGCCGCGCTGGCGATGATGAGGTCCACATGACCAGCGACGGCGTCGTTGAGCGCCGGTGCGCCGCCCCGATAGGGCACGTGAATGAGCTCGATGCCGGCCTCTCGGCCGAGGAGCTCGAGCGCCAGATGGCCGATGCTGCCGCTGCCGACCGAGGCATAGCTGATGCTCCCGGGCTTCTCCTTGGCGGCGCGGATCAGCTCGCCGAGATTCGTGTACGGCCGCGACGGGTGGCGGGCGACCACATAGGGCGCGATGGCGATCAGCGAAACCGGCTCGAGATCCTTGTCGTTGTCGAACGGGAGGTTCGGCAGCAGGCTCGGATTGACCGCGTGGGTATCGAACACGATGAGCCAGGTATTGCCGTCGGGTGGCGCCTTCGCCACCACGGCGCTGCCGGTGCTGCCCGACGCGCCGGTGCGGTTCTCGATCACGATCGTTGCGCCCAAGCGCTGCGCCAATCCGGCCTGGGCGAGACGCGCAACCGCATCGACCGAGCCGCCCGGCGGGAACGGAACGATGATCCTGATCGGCCCCGACGGCCAGCTCTGCGCCGGCGCGGTCACCGGCGCCAGGAGGGGAGCCGTGACGGCGGCGAGCACCAGCGAACGTCTTGTCAATCTCGACATCGGCTCCTCCTCTGGCGGATGCAGATTGGCCATTATATTGGAGCCCGTGGCAAGTTTGCAGGTCTGGCGGTGCCGCTGTGGTGATTCAGGGCTCATGATTCATGTCTGATGAATCGTGGCCTACGGAGTTGAGATGAAGGACGAACGGATCATCGAAATTGAATTCGCGTCCGACCTCATGCGGGACGCATTTGAATTGCGCTATGAGGTATTCGTGGACGAGCAGGGCGTGCCGCGCGAGCTCGAGGTCGATGAATTCGATCCGTGCGCCACCCATCTGGTCGCCATCCGCGATGATCAGGTCGTCGGCACGCTCCGCATGCTGGACCATGACGGCGCCGCAAAGATCGGCCGCCTCGCCGTGCGCGCCGCCGCGCGGCGCACCGGGGTCGGGGCTCGGCTCATGGATCGCGCCGCCGCCATCGCTTCGGAGCGGGGCTTTGCCGAGATCGTTCTGCATGCGCAGGTTGCGGTGGCGCCTTTCTACCGGCGGCTGGGTTACGTCGCGGAAGGCGACCGGTTCGACGAGGCGGGAATTCCGCATATCGCGATGCGAAAGAAGATCGTGTGACGCACGCGGCCCCCGCATTGGGCCCGTGACGAGTCGCCGATGTGCGCAATAGCCTTCACAACGCGGCTGCTCTATCTTCGGGCGAGGCCGCTCTTTGCACGGCCGCCATACAGGGAGGACAATATGACATCGTCACGCTTCGCCGCCGCCGCCGCCGGAACGCTGCTTATCGCCTGGCTCGGGTCCCCGTCCGTTGCCGACGTCATTTCCGAATGGAGCACGGCGGTGGTGCCGCCGCCGCCGGAGCTCAAGGAGGTCACGGTCGATCCTTCGACCACGGCGCTGCTGTTTCTCGATATGATGAAAGCCGGCTGCAGCGCGCGTCCTCGCTGCGTGGCCGCTGTGCCGAATATGAAACGGCTGCACGATGAAGCGCGCGCGCACAAGATGGTCGTCTGGTACAGCCTGGTCGGCGCGAACGGCAAGGCGACGCCTGACGACATCGTGGACCCCGCGATCAAGCCGCGGGACGGCGAATGGTATCGCCAGACCGGGACGGACAAATTCCTGGGCTCCACGCTCGAGCCAATTCTCAAGGAATCCGGCATCAAGACCGTGATCATCTGCGGCAACTCGTTCCAGGGAGCGACCGTGGGAACGGCGCAGGAGGCGGCGCAGCGCGGCTACAAGATCATCGTTCCGGTCGACTGCTCGGCGGGCGAGGACGAGTATCACGAGCAATACGCGGCGTACCATCTGGCCAAGGGCAGCTGGGTGGGGGTGACCAGCAACGTCACGCTGACGCGCAGCGCGATGATAAAATTCTGAGTTCGTCGGTCGTTGGCTGATCGGGTCGCCCTGGGTTCTCACCTGCCCGCAGGATCAGCCTTCGCAGGACGAGATGGCTGGCGACCGGCGCCCAGGCCCACAGTGCTGGCGGCGGGCGCCGGGTGCCGGCGCAAGTCGAGCACATCCCGCGTCATCTCAATGCAGGACTGCCACTCGACGTCGCCGGGCAGATACTCCTGCGGCTGCACGCACTGTGCCTTGGCGAGCGCCGGATAGCTCGCCCAGCTCTTGGTGAGTTAGTCGCGCGCCGCCTGCTCATCGGCGATGCACGCGTCCATTGCCTGTACTTCGCTGGTCGTGAAGACGGCGCGCAGTGCGTCGATGTCCGCCCGGCAAAGCTTTTCAATGTCGATCATGGGGAGACCGGCATCCTTCGCCACAGATGCGGACGCGGCGCTTAGAACGATGGCAGCCGCTATAGCTGCTTTTGCCTTGGTCAACATGGCGGTGCCTCGATGAGGTCCGTGTCTGCAGTCACCGCGCCAAAACGCGCGGATTTCGCGCGCGCGGCACAGTCACGTCTTGCGGATTGCCGCGGCTGGTCGTTGGGAATGTGGTGGCACGATCCTGAATATGAACTGATCTCCGTTACACTCAGTGTTGAGGATAATTCAGCAACATCTCGCGGGCCGCGCGGCTGCGCGTCGGGCTGAATAAAGTGATCACCGTCTCTAAGGTGCGGCCCGAGACTCAAAAGAAATTTTTGACCGAACGTCTGTCCGTGATTGATTTCGGGGCGCGGACCATGTCGATGAACGCTCGCAGCGTGGTCGGAACCTGCCGATGTCCGTGGTAGAAGAGAAACTGACTTTCCACGGACGCCGAACAGCCCTCCAATACGCGGATCAGTTGGCCTGTGCGCAGAAACGGCGCGGCGAGCTCCTCGGGGAGGTACGCAATCCCAAGGCCGTCCAGCACGGCGCGAATGGCGAGCTCGGGAGTATTCACGCTCAACCGACCGGCGACGGCAATTTGGCGGGTTTTTCCATTTTGCTCGAATTGCCATTTAAAAAGTGGCCCCCTGGCTCCCAATCGATATTGAATGCAATTGTGAGAGGCGAGGTCGTCGGGCGTGCGCGGTGGCCGCCGACCGGCAAAATACGTCGGCGCGCCGACGACCGCGACCTTCATTGGCGCTGCGACGCGCACGCCGATCATGTCGGACGCCGCCCAGCGCTTGGGTCCGATTCCCGCATCGAAACCCGATGCGACGATATCCGGCTGGCTAAAGTCAGCCCAAATTTCGAGTTGCACTTCCGGATAGGTCGACAGATAGCGCTGCCAGATCGGCATCACCACGATCGTCGCGGCCACGGGGGACGCCCAGATCCGCAAGCGTCCTACCGGCCGCTTCTGTTCCTCGTTCAATTCCTCAAGCGCGCCGGATATCTGATCGAATGCGGGCCGCAGCCGATCGAGCAGGCGAAGACCGGCTTGCGTCAGCGACACGCTTCGTGTCGTGCGGTTGAACAATCGTGCGCCGAGCCGCGCCTCAAGCTGCCGGATCGAGTGGCTGACGGCGGGCGCGGTCAGCTCCAGTCGCGCGGCCGCGCCGCGAAAACTCAGCTGCTCGGCCACGAGAAGGAAGGTGCTCAGGTCAGGAAGGGCGGCGCGCTGCATTAGTAAATCTCCCTCAGTACCGAATACAACCATTAAGTATTCTCATTTGGCGGTCGCGCAACATCTCTCCCCACGTCTGCTGGAAACCGGCGGAGGAGATTTTCGATGACCGACATCTTCGACATGGCTCTGCAGCGAACGCCGCTTTCGACGGATGTCTCCGGCATCGCGAAGGATGTCGATGTCGCCTCATCATCATCGTCTTGCCTAAGGTCGCCGCGTTCGCGCCTCTCCCCCCGAGCGATCGCCGGCAGACCGGAGAGCCGCCAGGGCGATCTCCACCTGGCGGCTCTCGCTCTTTCACCTGGAGGCATCTCCGCCGATCTCGATGACAATTGGCGGATTCTGCTCCTGGACGTCGCGCGCCACATGTTGATCAGTTTGCAGCAAGGACGAGGATACTGAGATGGGCATCGTTCGCTTTGCGCTGAGGTTTCCCTACACCTTCTACGTTCTGGGCGCCTTCATCGTGTTTCTCGGCGTTTCCGCCATCACGGTGATGCCGGAGGATATCTTCCCCGAAATCAACATTCCGGTGGTGTCGGTGATCTGGCAGTACACCGGCCTGAGCGTCCCGGAGATGGAGCAGCGCGTCACGACCTATGGTCAGTACGCGATCAGTACCAGTGTCACTGGCATCAAGAACATGGAGGCGCAGACCCTCAACGGCATCTCGGTGCAGAAGATTTATTTCCAGCCCGACGTCAACCTCGACCTTGCCATCTCGCAGATCGTCTCTGCCACGAATACGATCCGAGCCGTGATGCCGCAGGGCATCCAGGCCCCGATTGTGGTGTCGTACAACGCCTCGAGCGTTCCGGTCCTGCAGCTCAGCCTCAAGTCCGACCGCCTTAATGAGCAGCAGCTCTATGACTACGGGCTTTACAACCTGCGCCAGCAGCTCGCGCCGGTCCATGGCGTCACGTTCCCGGCTCCCGACGGTGGCAAGTACCGGCAGATCATGGTCGATATCGATCCGGTCAAGCTTCAGGCCAAAGGCCTGACTCCGGCGGACGTGGTGAACGCAGTGAATGCTCAGAACCTGACCTTGCCGTCGGGCCTCGCCAAGATCGGCGATACGCAATACACGGTGCGGACCAATGCGATGCCGGTGAGCATCGCCGACCTCAATGAAATTCCAATCAAGTATACCAACGGGCAGACGGTGTTGCTCAAGGATGTCGGCCAGGTGCACGACGGCTGGGCCGTGCAGCAGAACATCGTCCGTAACGACGGGCAGCGTTCTGCGTTGCTGAGCGTGCTCAAGAACGGCAATGCCTCGACCGTTGCGGTGGTCAACGGAGTCCGCAAGGTCCTCGACATCGCCCGCGCCGCGGCGCCGCCCGGGCTCAGCATCAACGAGCTGTTCGATCAATCGAAGCTCGTCACCGCATCGATCGCGGGCGTGCTCCGCGAGGGAGCGATCGCGGCCGGTCTCACCGGGCTGATGATCCTGTTGTTTCTCGGCTCGTGGCGGTCGACTCTGATCGTGTTAATCTCGATCCCGCTGTCGATCCTCACGTCGATCGTCATTCTCTACTTCATGGGCCACACGCTCAACACCATGACGCTCGGCGGCATGGCGCTTGCGGTCGGCATCCTGGTCGACGATTCGACGGTGACGATCGAGAACACCCACCGGCTGCGCAGCGAAGGCATGAACCTTGCGGCGGCGACCCTGCACGGCTCCGCCGGGATTGCGGTGCCGACCATGGTCTCGACGGTCGCGATCTGCTGCGTGTTCACATCGGTAGTGTTTCTCGAAGGGCCGGCAAAATTCCTGTTCACGCCGCTCGGGCTCGCCGTCGTGTTCGCCATGCTGGCGTCCTACGTACTTTCGCGGACATTGACGCCGGTCACTATCGGCTTGCTGCTCGAGGGCGAGCACCACGGCGGGACGGAGGAATCGGGCAATTGGTTTGCGCGGCTTCACCAGCAGTTCGAGCGCGGCTTCGAGCTGTTGCGCCGAGGCTACGTGCGGGTGCTCACGATGCTGCTCAAGCGGCGGCTTATCGTCCCGGTCATCGCCGCGCTGATGCTCACGCTGGGAGGGGTGATGCTGACGATGGTCGGTCGCGACTTTTTCCCCGCCATCGATGGCGGACAGATCAAGCTCCACGTCCGCGCGCCGGCGGCAACCCGCATCGAATCGACCGAGCGCATCTTCCAAGAGATCGAGGACAAGATTCGCGAGGTCATTCCGGCGCGCGATCGCGAGCTCATCGTCGACGACATTGGCGTGCCGCAACGGCCGTACAACCTCGCCTTCAGCGACGGTTCGACCATCAACGTCAATGACGGCGTGATCCTGGTATCGCTCAAGGAGGGGCACGCGCCGACCGCCGACTACGTGCGGCGGCTGCGCGAGGTGCTGCCGGCCGCTTTTCCGTCGGCGACCTTCTATTTCCAGTCCGCCGACATGGTCACCCAGATCCTCAATTTCGGACTGCCGGCGCAGATCGACGTTCGGGTCGTCGGTCGCGATCGCGCCACCAACCTGCGCGTGGCGCAGGAGCTGCGGCGGCGCATGACAAACATTCCGGGCATCGCCGACGCCCATCTTCAACAGGAGCTCGATGCGCCGGCCTTCATGGTGAACATCGACCGGTCCCGGGCGCTGCAGCTCGGTCTCAACGCGCAAGCCATCGCCAACGATGTCAATACCAGCCTCAGCTCCTCGGAACAGGTCGCGCCCAATTTCTGGACCGATCCGGCCGCCGGGATTCCCTACTACATCGCGGTGCAGACGCCTGAGCATCAGATGAGCTCGCTCAACGAGCTCGGCAACACTCCGGTGTCCACCGCGCTCGCCGCCAACGGCCCGCCCATTCCGGGACTCCTGAGCAACGTGGCAACGTTGCAGCGCGACAGCGTTCCGACCAATCTCAACCAGACCAATATCCAGCCGGTGTACGACATCTATGCCAGCGCGCAAGGCCGCGATCTCGGCAGCATTTCAACCGAGATCGGCAAGATCGTCGCCGAGCTGCAGAAGGAGCTCAAGCCCGGCAACACGATCCAGGTTCTTGGGCAGATCCAGAGCATGCGCGATTCCTTCCGGGATCTGAGCATCGGCTTGTTGTTTGCAGCCGTATTCGTCTATCTGCTGATGGTCGTCAACTACCAGAATTTTGCCGACCCGTTCGTGGTGATCCTGGCGCTGCCGGCGACCTTCTGCGGCATCGTCACGATGCTGTTCATCACCGGCACGACGCTCAACGTCCCCTCGCTGATGGGCGCGATCATGGCGGTCGGCGTCGCCTCGGCGAATTCCATCCTCCTGGTCACCTTCGCGCGTGAGCAGCAGCTGAAAGGGAGGACCGCGTTCCGCGCCGCCCTTGACGCGGGCCATACCCGCATTCGCCCTGTGCTGATGACCGCGGCGGCCATGGTGGTCGGCATGATCCCGATGGCGATCGGCGGCCCGGGCGAGGAGCAGAATGCCGCGCTGGCGCGCGCGGTGATTGGCGGTCTTCTATTTGCGACTCCCACCACCCTGCTCATCGTCCCGTATCTGTTTGCCATGCTGCGCAAGCGCAACGACGGTGTCGCGGCCTATGGCGTATTCGAGGAGCTCCCCGATGAATGACCTTGATATCCGCGATCGCAATGACCCGACCAACCGGGATCGGCAGGAGAGCCACGCTGTCGACCGCACTGCGGAGAACCGCCAGCAGCATCGACGCCGGCGCCGATGGGGTGGACGCCTGTTTGCGGTCGGCGGATTTCTATTGCTCGTGAGCGGGCTCTCGCTGGGGGCGTCGGGCCAATATTCGCAGCTGCAACAGGTCATGGCGACCGCCGAGCAGGAGCGCGACTTCGTACCTGGCGTGCGCGTTGCGACAATCGGGGCGAGCACAGGCACCATTTCAGTCACCTTGCCGGGGACGACGGCCGCCTTCGCGGCGGCGAACATCTACGCCCGCGCGACCGGCTACATCGCCAAGCGCAACGTTGACATTGGGGATCGCATCACGGCAGGAGATCCGCTGGCGCAGCTCGCAGTACCGGAGCTCGATGACCAGATCTCGCAAAACGAGGCGACCCTCAATCAGCTCAAGTCGGCACTGGACCAGGCGGAGGCCAGCCGAAAGCTTGCGGAAATGACCTGGGGACGGGACGAGCCGTTGGTCAAGAAAGGTTGGGTCACCCCGCAGCAAGGCGACGTCGACCTCCAGACCCTCAAGGCGCGGGAGGCCGCAGTTTCCGTCGCGCAACATAATGTCACCGCTCAGGAAAGTCTGGTCAAGCAACTGCATCAGAACCGGGACTATGCCTCGGTGGTCGCGCCCTTCGATGGCGTCATCACGCAGCGCAATGTCGATCTTGGCAGTCTGGTGCAGGGCAATGCCACGAGCGGCACTTTCATGTTCGAGATGATGCAGGAAGACGTCATCCGCGTCTGGGTCTACGTGCCGCAGGACGCAGCCTTCGGCGTGGCGCCGGGCATTGACGTCATCGTGCGCGTGCCCGAGCTGCCTGATCGCGAATTCCCCGGCACTGTCACGCGGATCGCGGATGCGCTGCAGAGCGGCACGCGGACGCTGTTGACGGAAATCGACCTACCTAACCCCGACGGCGCGCTGACACCCGGAATCTACTGCACGGTCGAGCTCCACATCCCGCGCAAGACGCCAAGCCTTTCAGTGCCCGCTGATGCCGTCATCTTCAATCGCAACGGAATGCAGGTGGCAGTGGTCAGCAATGGCAAGGCGGAGATGCGCAAGGTGAGAGTGAAGCGCGATTTGGGCGCACAAGTGGAAGTGGACAGCGGCATCCAGGCGGGAGACCAGGTGATCCTCAATCCGCCGGTCACGCTTGTCGACGGCGACAAGGTGCAACCTCGCCCCGAGGCCACGGGACCAGACAAATAGTCTTGCGAGGGAGCGCTATGCGTCCTGCAACGCAGTCGGGAAGGTATGTTCCTCCCCATCGGAATCCGGTCTAATACTGCCGCAGGAACCGATAGCCCTTCGCCTTCAGGCAGCGCTTGACGGGGTTGCCCAGCGGCAAGCCGTCGTTGGCCTCCGCCGCCCTGCATTGCGCAAGATCGCGCGAAAACTTGGGCGTCGGAACTGCTTCCAGGTTCACCACGTCGGGCACGCACGCGCCGAGGCCGGCCGCCGCGAACAGCATGAGGACGAGCGTAAAAGCCGTAACCCGCATGATTTGCCCCGATCCCGGGGCCATCATCCGCCAACCCCGCCCCGAACGCAATAACGGCTCAGCCGATAACGCTTGAGCCTGCGGCCGCCGTCACTCGCACATCGACCGCACGAACCCCGTTGCCGTTCGGCAATACCATCAGGGGATTGGCTTCGAGCCCGCTCAGCAGGTGACGATGGTCGAGATAGAAATCGGACAGGCCGCAGATGGCCGTGACCAGAGCATCGATATCGGCCGCCGGCCGGCTGCGGAAGCCGGCGAGCAATCGTGCTGTTTTCAGCTCGCCGATCATGCGGCGGGCCTCCTGCGGCCCGACCGGCAGGAGCCGGCAGGCCACATCCTTGACGAGCTCGACCAGGATGCCGCCGGCCCCCACCAGGATGATCGGGCCGAACAGAGGATCGTGGTGGGCGCCGACAATGACCTCGATGCCCTCGACCATCTCCTGCAGCAGGAAGCCGTCGAGGCGCGCCCCCGGCGCGATCTTGTTCAACCCTGCCGCCAGCGCCTTGGCTTCGTGTTCGACTTCCGGCGCCGATTTGAGGTTGAGACGCACGCCCCCGGCCTCGGTCTTGTGGCTGATCTGCGCGGAGGCGATCTTGAGCGCCACCGGAAAGCCGATGGCCGCCGCGGCTTCGGCAGCCTCCCTCGGCGAGGCGGCAAGCGCGCTCTTGGGCGGCGTGAGGCCGTGGCTGGCGAGCGCCGCCGCGAAAGCGGCGCCCTGCAGCGTTTCGGCGCGCCCCCGCGCCGGCGGCAGCGGCCCGATCCGGCGTCCTTGCCGCGCCCCATAGAAGGTGAGCGCCGCGAGCGCCCGCACGGTCTCCGGCAGGCCTTGCAGATACGGGAAGCCGACCTGCTCCTGAAACTCCACGGCCGGCTTGTCCACCGGGAAATTCATCCGCACGAAGGCGATCACCGGCTTGTCGGTGCTCTCCACCACGCTGCGCAGGAGGGTGGGGTCGCGCGATCGCTGGCCGCTCGGCAAGGTGCTGCCCCAGGCCAGCATGTCGATATTGGGATCCGCCGCGATGGCGCGGCACAATTGCGCCGACTCCGCCTCGCCGGCCGGGTTGCCGGCATCGAGCGGATTCTTCAGCGCCAGCTCGGGCGAAACGAGCGGGCGAATCTTCTGCTTGGTGGCGGCGTCGAAATCCGGCGCCGTGGTGCCGCCGATCTCGTCCAGATAGTCATAGAGCAGATCGACCGTGCCGCCCGATGTGGTGACCCAGCCGACCCGCGGCCCTTTCGGAAGACGTCCGCCCTGGAACGCCAGCGTCATCTCCACCATGTCGTCCAGCGTCGGGCAGGCGACGATGCCATAGCGCTCGCACATGGCCGTGAAGGCGGCGTAGTCGCCGGCGATCGCGCCGGTATGGGAGCGCGCGCTGTCACGCGACTTCTGCGACTTGCCGGTCTTGATGGCGATGATCGGCTTGCCGGCCACCAGGGCCTTGGCGGCGGCCGCCATGAACACCTGCGGCCGCCTGATGCCTTCGATGAACAGCAAGATCACCTTTGTGTGCGCGTCCTCGACCAGGAAATTGACGTAGTCGGCCAGATCGAGATTGATCTCGTTGCCGCTCGAAATCAGGTAGTTGAATTTGATCCCGCGCTGCGCTCCGGCCTGGCCGAGATATTGCAGCGTGCCGCCGGATTGCGTGACCATGGCGACCGAGCCGGGGATCAGCTGGCATAATTCGGTGTTGGGATAGCCGAAATATCTTTCGCGCAGCGCATTGGCGCCCATGCAATTGGGTCCGCAGACGACAAGACCGCTCTCATCGATCAGCGCCTTGAGGGCGGCGCCGCGCGCCACGATCTCGGGATCTTCGCCTTCGCCGATCTGGCTCGCATAGATGGTGGCGCTCTTGAGCCCGGCTTTCACCCCGGTCGCGATCACATGTTGCACCGCCGGCGCCGGCACGATCACCATGGCATGCTGCGGCGGCTCCGGCAGCGAGGCGAGATCGGGATAGCACGGGCTGCCCCACACTTGCGCCAGGCGCGGATTGACCGGATAGATTTTGCCCGGATAGCCGAAGGCGCGCAGATTGCGGAAGATTTGCGTCGCCCATTTGCCCCGCTCGGACGCGCCCACGATGGCGATGGAGGCCGCAGCGAACAGCGGCAGCGGCGACCGGAACGCCGAATCGGCAACGACTTGGTCTTGCAACGAATTAATCCCCGTACGGTGTCATTGCCGGACTTGTTGCCCGGCAATGACACCGAAAGTCGATTCAATGTCAACGGAAGCGGCGCGCCGCTAACGAGCCTGTGAGGAATTGCCAAAGGACAGCCCCTCTACGAGTCGTCCCTGCGAAAGCAGGGACCCATACTCCGTGGCTTATCGATCGGCTGCGGCGTATGGGTCCCGGCTCCCTAAGCGCGTTCACGCGCGTCTTCGACGCGCTATGGGCCGGGACGACAGAGACGGCGATTCCTTCACACGCTCGGACGCGGGAATTCAGACTTTGCCAAGCCGCATCCCGGCCATGCCACGCTATGATGGCGCGGCGAGTCCGCGCCGGCGCGCCCGCCATCACCGCCAGGAGGACGCCATGGCCGCCAAGACCCGCTTCATCAATCCCGAACGCCTGGTCCGCTCGCCGGCCTATACGCAGGTGGTCGAGGTCGTTTCCCCCGGCCGCACCATCTACATTTCAGGCCAGCTCGGCACCGATCGCGACGGCAAGCTCGCGGCCGGCGAATTTCGGGCGCAGGCCGAGCAGGTGTACCAGAACCTGCAGGCCGCGCTCGCATCGGTCGGGGCGAGCTTTGCCGACGTGGTCAAGCTCAACAGCTACCTGGCGCAGATTGCGCATCTGCCGATCCTGCGGGAGGTGCGCGCCCGCTATCTCGATCCCGCCGCGCTCCCGGCCAGCACCACGATCGCGGTCACCGGCTTCGCGCGGGAAGGGGCCTTGTTGGAGATCGAGGCGGTCGCGGCTCTGCCGTCCGGCGCCGCGCGGACGCGCCCGTCCGGCGCGAAACGGGCTGCCCGCGCCGGCAAGCTCAAGTCCGCGCGACGAACAGGAAGGTGATGAGCCCGAACACCGGCAGCAACACCGCGCCGGACCAGAGCATGAAACCGAAGAAGCTCGGCATCTTGACGCCGCGCTCGGCCGCGATGGCATGGATCATCAGGTTCGGGGCGTTGCCGATATAGGTGAGCGCCCCCATATAGACCGCCCCCATGGAGATCGCCGCCAGCGTGGACGCCAGCGGCCCCATCAGGGCGGCCGGGTCGCCGCCCGCGAGTTCGAAGAACACCAGATAGGTCGGTGCGTTGTCGAGGAAGGCGGAGAGCGCGCCGGTGAGCCAGAAATAGGCCACGTCGTTGGGGCCGCCCGCGGCGGTGGCGGCGGCGATGAGCCAGGCGAACGATCCCGCGGTTCCGGCCTGCAGCATGGCCAGCACCGGAATGATGCAGGCAAAGATGCCGCCGAACAGGATCGCCACCTCCGCGATCGGCTCCCAGGTGAAGCCGTTGGCCTCGCGGTGCTCGTTGGGGGTGAGCAGGAGCGACAAGGCGGCGATCAGCAGCAGGGCGGCGTCGCGCAGGAGGTTCTGCAGCTCGAGCGTGGTGCCGTAGACATCGATATGCACGCCCGGCCGCCAGAACGCGGAGCCGAAGATCGCCGCCACGATGCCGGCGATCAGCAGGAAATTGATGCCGCCCCGCAGCTGCAGCCGCACGCCCGGCCGCGCTTCGCCGACGGTGGTGACCTTGCGGTCCCTCCGATAAAACCACAGGTCCACGATCACGAAAGCGGCCAGCACCAGGGCAGCCGCCAGCGCGGTCGGCGCCGCGAGATGCCGCGCGGTCCAGAAGAAGTCGACGCCGTGCAAAAAGCCGACGAACAGCGGCGGATTGCCGAGCGGCGTGAGCGAGCCGCCGATATTGGCGGCCAGGAAGATGAAGAATACGATCACATGGGCGTTGTGCAGCCGCGCCGCGTTGGCGCGCAACAGCGGCCGGATCAGGATCATGGCGGCGCCGGTGGTGCCGACCAGGCTGGCGATGAGGGTGCCGAGCGTGAGCAGCGCCGTGTTGGTGAGCGGCGTGCCGCGCAGATTGCCGGTCAGCAGAATGCCGCCCGCCACCACATAGAGCGCGAACAGGAGCACGATGAAGCTCATGTAATCGGCCAGCATCGTATGCAGGAAGGCGGCGAGCGCGGTCGGCAGGTCGTAGATGGCGGCGAGCGG
>DASXXS010000072.1:0-6196 GCA_036502925.1 Xanthobacteraceae bacterium | reverse complement strand
AAGCGCAACACCCGCGCTTCCCGGACGAACGCGCATGGATGCCTCCTCCCGCGGCCGACCCGCTTGCTTTGAGCACCGGCGTCGCGGGCTACGTCATATGACGTGGCTTAGCTTTGTCAGCCTCGCTCTATGAGTCAATTGCCTCCTGCGACAAAATCGCGGTGGGTTGGACGCCGATTCACACCCGGAACTGCAAGCGAGCGGCCCTCAACCATCATAAACCGGACAGTTACCCAAGGGCCCCGAAGATCCGCTTCCGATGAACTGCGGCGGTTCGTGGCCGTGCAGCACAACGCCCGCGATGGAGGGCGAAGCAGCCGCTCGGTGGACGCGACGGGCAGAGCTTCTGGATGCGATGCACAAGCTCGCCGACCGGGAGATCAAGGCCGGCCGCATGCTCGACAACGGTGGGCTCAGACTTCGTCATTGGCGCTAACTGGAAGCCACGGACGAAGCTGGGGTCGGACCAAGAATGCATCGGCACCGACAACGGGCCCGCCAGCCCGCGATTGCCCCGCGGCCGCAAAGGCCGCAGGCATATCGCTTTCGGTTCTGACATGACTCCAGGAAGCTGTGTCGGCGGACTTCACTGCTCTGTCGTGCGGAAATAACGAAGGTCGGGCGGTTTCTGGCCCTTCTTCATGGGCATCAAATAGCCTTCGGCGCTTAAGTAATACATCTCTTTGCCGATGGCGACGAATTGCGAGGTAAGGGGGCAATTGTACTCCGGCCATCGGTGATGGAGATCGTCCGGGTTGCGGATATAGCGTTTGTCCACCGTCCATGGCCGCGTCAGCGCATGATCAATGACGGTGACCTCGTCGTGAAGGAGATTCGGGTTCGCCGGATCGGCATGGATCCGCTCCTTGATGATCGACTGGTTGTCGAAGGCAAGCGGCAGGCCGGCGGGATCGTAGACGCGCGGACCGCGGAAGGGTCCCCGGGTCTCCACTTCCAGGAGGTCGTAGACCCCGGTGCCGGCTTCATCGATCCAACGGCCGATGGAGTAGCCTGCATAGCTCGGCTCGATCTCGCCGCCCCATTCGCGTCCGTCGGTGAAAATGCGTCGGAACGGGCTTTGCTCTCCGATCAGCACGTAGGTGGTGTACGGCGTGACCACGATTTCCATCGGATTGAAGGCGGTGGTCATCATCGGCATGCCGCCGGAGATGCAACGGGCGTGGTCGAAGAAAAGCCCCTGTCCTCCTTGCGCCTGATCGGCAATGCTGTCCTCCAGCACCTTCTGATATTCAGGCGTGAGCGGCGCCTGCTGGCCAAAGCCCCAGGGCTTCGTCTGGTCGAATGACGGCTGGCCGGTCACGCCACGGACCACGACGCGCGCCCATGCGCCCCTCCAGTCCGGATATTTCGACATGTCCAGCGTCTGCGCATGGGCATCAGCCATGATCGAGGCCGCTACCGCGAGTGCGAGGCTTCCAATCACGCATCGATTAAGCATCATCATCCTCCCTGCACGCCCAAGTTAGGAATAACCGCGGTCGGCTTTCCCTGGCAATGGCGAGCCCCGTTGATTAGACGCGCGTGGCGACAGCGAGGCGGCCCTGACAATCGGCCCCTCAACCTCAACGCGGCGCGAGCCATTGGGCTGACGATCCCCGATTTGTTCCTAGTGGGCACCGACGAAGTCTTGCGAACCCCTTGCCTGCACCTCGACGACGCTGCTTCTCCAGCGGTTCCCAGGCTCCGGCATCAGTGCTCCGGCGCCGCGGCCAATTGGGCGGCGACCGGTGCCTCGCCCCGGCGGCCCCGGTCTTCATCAGGAGCGATGCTCGGGGCGGGCCAAGCACGCAGCAATGCTTTGCGGGCTGCCCATTCGCCGGCGACATCCAGCTGTTCGAGGAAATGCACCTCGCCCGCCGAGAGCAAGGCGACCGGCAGCCCGTCGCGGTAGAGCAGGCGGTTGCCGGTCAGCGCGGGGAGCTTCGCACCCGGCGTCAATATTCCCACCAGATTGAGCGGATCGGCCGCGGACAGTGAAACCAATGTCCCCGAATCGGGCTGCCGCCGGATTTTGCGCAACGCCGCCACCGCATCGGGCGAGGCGTATTGCTCGCCGGAGAAGCCGGCCACGAAGCGGCCGCCGCGAACTTCGCCGCGACTTTCGAGCCGGCGATAGACGCGCAGCAAATCCCGCCACGGCGGCAGCCAGGACGCCTCGCGTTCCAAGAGACGCCAGAACACGACGCCGTAGCGCTGCAATAGCGCACGCGCGACGTGTTCGATCGCCTCCTGCTCGCGGGCCTTGGCGGACGCAGGCGCTTCGGGCGCCGCGGCATGAGGACGGCTGGCCAGCGCCCACCGGCCGGCGGCTTCCATGCCGGCGGGGGCGCGGCGGCGGCGGCGGCCGGCAGCGCTGCGGTCCCGCGCTGGCACCAGCAGCGCGCGCAGTCCGCCGAAGCTGTCGGCGTTGACGAGACCCGCGCCCACCAGCTCCCCCAGGGCCTCCTCGACCTGCGAACGCAACAGGCCGGTGCCCTCGACAAGCTCATCGAAGAACGACGCGCCGTGCCTGCGAATATGATCCGCAACGGCTTGCGCCCGCGGACTGATTGAGCTGACGTCCGCCGGCGAAAAGAGCGACCCCCACAGCGCCGCATGGCGGCGCGCCAGCAGCGCGATCGGCGTCGTGCGCACGGGCGTCGCCCCGTTCGCGCCGCCATTGCGCGGTCGCATTCGCATCCAGGCGAATTGTCCGGCCAGGCAGCGATCATCGAGCCACTGCGGCTTATAGGCGGCGAGCCGCGCCGGCAGGATCTCGCTCTCCCACGCGGCGGCCGGCGCCTGGTAGCCTTCGAGCTGCTGCACGATGGTCTCCAGCGCCAGCGGCCCTTCCATCCGCGCATCCGGAGCGGCGCGCTGCCAAGCCAGCAGGAAGCGCAGGAAGTCGCGCGCCGCCACCGGTTCGATCTCGGCCCGCAACCGCTTGACCGTATAGGCGCTGACGCGCGCCAGCAGCCGGCGCTCGCACCACTCCTCGGCATCCGCTCCCGGGGTGAATCGCCCGCGCATGGCGAAGCCTTCCGCTTCAAGCGCAGCGAGCGCGGGCGCAATGTCGCCCGCTGCCAGACCGAGCGCGGCGGCAAGCGCGGCTTGCGCGATCGGACCCTGCCCCTCGAGGCGGCCGCGCAGGATTTCGATCAGAGCGTCGTCGCGCGACCAGTTGCGCGCCGCGTAGGCGGGCGGGACCGTGATCGCGGGCTGCGGCTGCAGCGTCGGCCAGACCGCCTGAAACTGCGGCAGGCGTTCGGCCGTGACCCACAACGAAGCGCCCGGCGGATCCAGTAGCGCCACGCGGTTCTGCCGGCTCAGCTCCGCCAACCAGTCGTTCCAACCGGGCTGCGCGGCAGCTTCCTGCAGGCTGAGAAAACCCAGCCACAGCAGGGCGTCGTGCAGCTCGTCGGGATTGGCGGCGTCGGGCCAGGCTTCCGCCCGCACCCGCACGATCGCATCCGCGTCGAGCCGGCCGAGATCGGCCGCGGTCTCGGGCGAGAGCCAGCGCCGGCTCATCACCGCCTGCGTGCGGCGCTCTTCCAGCGGCGCGTCGTCGAGATACGCGTAAGGCCGGGCCGACAGCACTTCGAGCGCCAGCGGAGAAGGCTCGGTCAAATCGCGGCTGACGACGCGAACGTCACCGGACTCGATTCGCGCCAGCAATCGTTCCAGGCCGGCCACATCCATCGCCTCGTTCAGGCAGTCACCGATGGCCTGGCGGACCAGGGGATGATCGGGGATTTCGCGTTCGCCCGCGAGGTTCTCGGCGCAAGCGATCTGGTCGGGAAAGACGGCCGCGATCAGATCTTCGGCGCCCATGCGCGCCAGCTGCGGCGGCACCTTGCGGCCGCCGCGGAAGCGCGGCAGGGCCAGCGCCACGCCGATCACCCAGCGCCAGCGCGTGATGAACATCGGCGCATCGAGCAGCGCCTGGATCAGCAGCGGCCGCACGCTGCCCGAATGCAGGTAGCGCGCGACCTCGTCGAGCTGGAAGCTGTGCGCGGTCGTGAGCGAGAGAACGATGCTGTCCTCGTTCGCCGCCGCCTGCAGCTCGAAATTGAATTTGCGGCAAAACCGCTTGCGCAGCGCCAGGCCCCAGGCCCGGTTGATCCGGCTGCCATAGGGCGAATGGATCACGAGCTGCATGCCGCCGACCGCGTCGAAGAAACGCTCGAGCACGATGCTGTCCTGGGTCGGCAGGCAACCCAGCGCCGCATGGGCGGCGCGCAGATAATCGACCAGCTGCCGGGCCGCCGGCTCGGCGATGCCGACTTCATCCGTCAGCCACTGCAGGGCGGTTTCGCCGGACGGGTCGTGCCGCAGGCGCGCGGTCATCGCGGTCAGCAGCCGCGACACCGAGACGGATAATTCCGCGCTGCGCCCCGGTGCTTCGCCCAGCCAGAACGGAATGGTAGGGGGCATCCCATGGGCATCTTCGACGCGCACCACGCCGCGTTCGACCCGCATGATGCGATAGCTCTTGTTGCCGAGCTGGAATATATCGCCGGCAAGGCTCTCGACGGCGAAATCCTCGTTCACCGTGCCGATGAAATGGTTCTCCGGCTCCAGCAGCACCTGATAATCGGCATTGTCCGGGATGGTGCCGCCGGCGGTCAGCGCGGTGAGGCGCGCGCCACGGCGACCGCGCAACACGCGGTTGACGCCATCGTGGTGGATCAGGGCGCCGCGCCGGCCGCGGCGGGTGCTGAATCCCTCCGCCAGCATGCCGACCACGGCCGCGAAATCCTCCCGCGCCAGTTCGCGGTACGGCCAGGCGCCGCGGAGGAGCGCGTAGAGCTCGTCCTCGTTCCATTCCCGCGCCGCCACCTCGGCGACGATCTGTTGCGCCAGGACGTCGAGCGGTTGCGCCTGCAGCGCCAGCCGGTCGAGCTCGCCGCGGCGGACGCTGTCGATGAGCGCCGTACACTCCACCAGCTCGTCGCGCGACAGCGGGAACAGGCGGCCCTTGGGCACGCCCTCGATGGCGTGCCCCGAGCGGCCGACCCGTTGCAGAAAGGTGGCGATGGAACGCGGCGAACCGAGCTGGCAAACCAGGTCCACATCGCCGATATCGATGCCGAGCTCGAGCGAGGCGGTGGCCACCAGGGCCTTGAGACGGCCGCTCTTGAGGCGCTGCTCGGCATCGAATCTCTGCTCCTTGGCGAGACTGCCGTGATGGGCGGTGACCTTGTCTTCGCCGAGCCGATCGGACAGGTGCCGGGTCACACGCTCGGCCAGCCGCCGCGTGTTCACGAAAACCAATGTCGTGCTATGCGCCTCGATCAGCTCGGCGAGCCGTTGATAGATCTGTTCCCAGACCTCCGCCGACATCACGGCTTCGAGCGGCGAGCCTGGAATTTCGAGCGCGAGATCGCGCCGGCGGCTGTGGCCAATGTCGACGATCTTGCACGCGGCGGCATCCGCGCCGCCCGCCCCGCCGCCGACCAGGAAACGCGCAACGGTCGCGACCGGTTTCTGGGTCGCCGAAAGCCCCACGCGAAGCAATCGATTGCCGCACAGCGCGGCCAGCCGCTCGAGCGAGACGGCCAGGTGCGTCCCGCGTTTGTTCGGCGCCAAGGCATGAATCTCGTCGACGATCACGGTCCGCGTGGTCGCCAGCATGGCGCGCCCGGACTCCGAACCGAGCAGGATGTAGAGCGATTCCGGCGTGGTGACGACGATGTGCGGCGGACGGCGGCGCATGCGCTCGCGTTCGCCCGGCGGCGTATCGCCGGTCCGCACCCAGGTGCGGATATCGACATCCGGCAAGCCCTGCGCCCGCAAGGCGGCGCGGATGCCCGCCAGCGGAGCTTCCAGATTGCGCTGGATATCGTTCGACAGCGCCTTGAGCGGAGAGACATAGACGATCTGCGTCTCGTCGCGCAGCTCGCCCTTGACGCCTTGCCGCACCAGGGCATCGATCGCCGCCATGAAGGCGGCGAGCGTCTTGCCGGACCCGGTCGGCGCGGCGATCAGGACATGGCGGCCCTTGCGAATGGCCGGCCACGCCTGCGCCTGCGCGGCAGTGGGCGCGGCGAATGTCCGATCAAACCATGCGCCAACGGCGGGATGAAACAGGGAGGCTGAACTCATGTATCGGCGACCGGCGTTCGCAACTGCCCGCGGCGCCAAGGAAAGGCAGGCGCACCGAACGGAACGCATTTTTTGCGCAAGGGGACGTAAG
>DASXXS010000071.1:0-8243 GCA_036502925.1 Xanthobacteraceae bacterium | reverse complement strand
TGTTCTACTGCTTCGCCGCCAACTAGCGGCGTGACTCTGACGCTTGTCTCGCACGTGGCCCGCGCGCACAGGCGGTCTCCTTCTCCCCGCGTACGGGGAGAAGGTCGGGATGAGGGGGCCTCTCCGCGAGTCTGAGCCTGCGGAAACGCCCCCTCACCGAGCCGAGTTTGGGATTTCCTCAGTGCCGTGTTTCCCTCTCCCCGCAAGCGCGGCGAGGGAAGCTGCGCTTCTCGGCAAATCGTCCCTGACACAAAAAACCAATACGTCACCCACCCTGCAGGCCGTATTGACATGGGCGGCTGGCGGGAGCCGAATGCACGCAGATCGTCCTCCACCGGAAAACGCGAGGCAGCGCCATGCGGTCATTAGCTCCCCTGGGAATGCTCGGATTTGTGATCTTCGCTTCGCCCTTCGCGGATGCTGCCACGATCTCCGGCACCGTGACCGGACCGGACGGCGCGCCGTTCCGGGGGGCCTTCGTGCAAGCCCGCCATGCAGGCCTCAAGATGACCGTCAGCGTGCTCTCCGACAATCAGGGCCGCTTCTTTGCCGAGAACCTGCCGGCCGGCGAATATCGCCTGCAGGTACGGGCGGTCGGCTACAAGACCGACCCGAAGACCGGCGTCAATCTCACCGCCGACCAGAACGCCTCCGCCGATTTCAAGCTGCAGCCCGCCATGATCCGCTGGACCGAGATTTCCCAGCTGCAGGGCTATCAGCTCCTGCCCAATGAAAGAGGCAAGGACACCCTGTTCCAGAATTGCATGGGCTGCCATGGCTTCCAGTCCAAGATGGCGGCGGTGGTGCGGGATGAGGACGGCTGGCGCGACCGCGTGAGCTTCATGCGGGAGGCCATGCGCTCATCGCTCGCCGATCGCAACGGCTTCAGCGATCAGCAGGCCGACGACGTCGTCTATTATCTCAGCCATGTCTTCGCCGAGGATTCAAAGCTGGCCAAGTCGCCGGCCGACCTGCCGTCCTACAAGGACACGGTGTTCCAGCCCACCGACGAGGCGCTCAAGATCGTCTATGTGGACTTCGAGATGCCGGGTCCCAATCGTTTTCCGTGGACCTCGAACGGCGACAAGGACGGCTTCCGCTGGACCCCCGAATATGGGCAGGCCAACAAGGTCATGCGGCTCAATCCGCAAACCGGCGAGATGACGGAATTTCCGGTCCCCAATATGGGCCCGGCGCTCATCCACTCGGCCGTGCCGGCGCCCGACGGCTCGGTGTGGATGACCGAGGCGGGCTCCAAGAAGATCGCCCGCTGGGACCCCAAGACCCAGAAGATCGTCGAATATCAGGACGACTGGCGCAAGCATACCATCCGGGTTGCGCCGGACGGACGCATCTGGTCGACCGGCGGACTGACCGTGTTCGATCCGAAATACGAGACCTTCACGCATATTCCGGAGGTGACGACCGCCTACGGCATCGCGCTCGATCCGCAGAACAACGTCTGGGTCACCGAGATGACCAAGACCGGGTTCCTCGACAAGATCGATCCGAACACGCTGAAGGTCACCAAATACATCCCGCCGTCGCGTGACCGGCCGCGGCGCGTGCAGATCGATTCCGACGGCATCGTCTGGTTCTGCGTGTTCGAGGACGGCAAGATCGACCGCTTCGATCCCAAGACCGAGACGTTCAAGGAATTTCCGATTCCCAATGCCAAGTCGCATCCCTACGCGCTCGGCATCGCCACCGATCACTCGCTCTGGTACTCCTCCGAATCCCGCGACGTCATCGGCCGGCTCGATCCCGCCAGCGGCAAGGTGACGGAATATCCCATGCCCTATGCCGATAACGGCATGCGCGACTTCTTCCTCGATAACGACGGGCACATGTGGTACGGCTCGCCGCCCAACAACCGGGTCGGCTACTTCTATCTGTCCACCAAGCAGCACAACGCGGCCAACTGAGCGGGTTCTGGTCAGGGGCGCCCCTACGTCACGTCGGCAACTGTAGGGGCGGCCCTTGTGGCCGCCCTACTGAGGGGTTGCGGGCGCCCACGAGGGGCGCCCCTACGTCACCTCGGCAACTGTGGGGGCGGCCCTTGTGGCTGCCCCCACCCTAACCCTCCCCCGCTTGCGGGGGAGGGAATGGGAGGGGGGTTGCGGGCGCCCACGAGGGGCGCCCCTACGATCCAACGGAGGAGTTCATGATCTCGCGTCGCAATGCCCTCATTCTGTCCGCCGCGGCCGTAACCGGCCTTCAGGCGAGCCGAGCGCAAGCCGCCATCAAGACGCAATGGGTGGACTACAAGCAAGGCGACACCGCGCTGCGCGGCTATCTCGCCTATGACGACAGCTCTACCGCCAAACGCCCGGGCGTGCTGCTGGTCCACCGCCGCGATGGAATGAGCGACTTGACGTTGCAGAATGCCGAAATGGTGGCCAAGCAAGGCTACGTGGTGTTCGCCCCCGACATTTTCGGCAAGGATGCGCAGCCCAAGGACGTCAACCAGCAGATCGAGCAATCGACCTACTACAACAAGAACCGCCCGCTGATGCGGGCGCGTACCCAGTCGGGCTTCGACATTCTGCGGCAGAACCCGCAGGTCGATACCTCCAAGATGGCCGTGCTCGGTTATTGCTTCGGCGGGACGGTCGCCATCGAGTTCGCCGAAACCGGCGCGCCGATCGTCGGGACCGTCACCATTCACGGCAGCTTCCGCGATTTCACCCCCGGGGCCGCCAAGAACATCAACGGCCGCGTGCTGATCCTGCACGGCGCCGAAGACCCGGTCGCGCCGCTCACGGAAGTCGATCTGCTGGTGAAGGAGCTGCGCGCCGCCAAGGTCAACTGGCAGCTGGACCTCTACAGCGGCACCGAGCACGGCTTCTCGACGCCGAAGAACGCGTCCGAGGAGCGCGCCAATATGGAATCGCAGGCCGCGGCGGCGCGATTCTTCAAGGAAGTCTTCGGCATCCCGGTCTGACGGGATCGCATCATTCGCCGCGCGTAACGCAGGTCGTGCAACGCGGCCCATCCTGCTGGTCCGGGCTGAGCGAAGGGTCTGAGCCCTCGCCCGCCGGTTCGAGCAGGCGTAGCGCCCGCAACACGTTGCGATCATCAAGAGCGGAGATGATTTGACCGATCGTGGTCCGCGCCTTGATTGCAGTGGGGACCTTGCGATCAGAACGAGGACGGCCGGGCATCATGGCCTCCAGGACTTTCGGCAAGCATGACGTCGAGGCTTTCCGCCTCTGGTCGTTCAGATAAGTGCTCCGGAGGTATTTGACAATCGGCTGCGGTGCAGGCGCGCTCGCCTTCCGTCCTGGTTGCGCCAGCGGCCTCTCCTCACCCGCGGGCGGCATCGTCGCACAATTCGCATCGACATGATGAATCAACCGCGATTCGGCGCGAGACTCCCCCATGGCCCGGTTCGCCGGGGGCGATCGAGCCCCACAAGCCCCCAGAATCGCACAGAATTCGACCCCCGGAGCAACAGAAGGGGTGACGGCGCGGCTTCCTGCGGCTATACAGCGGGCAAATAATCGGCGCCTTCCCGGCTCGTCGGCGCGAGAGCAAAAAGGCGCATCAGGCAGGAGATTGGGGCTGATTGGGGCAGGAGGTCGAACGCGTTGGCGCGGTGCTGCAGACCACTTTCCGGCTTACACGGCCGGATCATCCGACGCCTCGAATCGCCGGTTTCCACGTGTCGCCCGCGTAGCTTGAGAGGGACCTGATTTCGCCATGCCCATCACGCTCCTCGATGTGATCCTGATCGGCGTCATGTTGATCTCCGCGGTCCTCGCCATGATTCGCGGCTTCATGCGGGAAGTCCTCTCGATCGCGGCCTGGGTCGTGGCGGCACTCGCGACTCTCTACTCATATGGCAAGCTGGTGCCCTACGCCAAGAGCTACGTGAACAACGACATCGTGGCGACCGGGGCGGTGGTCGCCGGCACCTTCCTGCTCACGCTGCTGGTGGTTTCGGTGGTCACCGTGCGGTTTTCCGACATGGTGCTCGACAGCCGCGTGGGCGCGCTCGACCGCACGCTGGGCTTCCTGTTCGGGCTGGCGCGCGGCCTCATCATCGTGGTGGTCGCCTTCCTGTTCTTCGCCTGGCTGGTCCCGAGCAAGACCCAGCCGGCCTGGGTTGCCAACGCGAAATCGAAGGTGGTGCTGCAAAGCACCGGTGACTGGCTGATGTCGATGTTGCCGGACGACCCGGAAAGCACCATCTTGAAGCGGTTCAAGAAGCCGTTGCCCGAGGATAGCGAGCCCGCGGAAGCGCCGCCCGGTCAACGCGGCAGTCTTGATGCTTTGACCAGCGCGCCGATCTGAAAATCGGGGCGTGTCGATACCAAACGGGAGACCCGATGCGCCAGATGATCGACCCGCCAACCGAAGCCGGATCCCAGGACCTCGATCTGGACGACGACCGGCTGCGCGAGGAATGCGGCGTGTTCGGCGTTTTCGGGCATCCGGACGCGGCGGCGATCACGGCCCTCGGGCTCCACGCCCTGCAGCATCGCGGCCAGGAAGCCGCCGGCATCGTCTCCTTCGACGGCCGCCGCTTTCATTCCGAGCGCCGGCTCGGCCTGGTCGGCGACACATTTTCGCGGCGCGAGGTGATCGAACGGCTCCCCGGCATGTCGGCGATCGGCCATGTGCGCTACTCGACCACCGGCGAGACCATCCTGCGCAATGTGCAACCTCTGTTTGCGGAGCTCGATGCCGGCGGCTTCGCGGTTGGCCACAACGGCAACCTGACCAACGGCCTGACGCTGCGCCGCCAGCTGGTGCGCGATGGCGCCATGATGCAGTCGACCACCGATACCGAGGTCATCCTGCATCTGGTGGCGCAGTCGCGCCGCAACCGTTTTGTCGACCGCTTCATCGATGCGCTGCGCGCGCTCGAGGGCGCCTATTCGCTGGTGGCGCTCACCAACAAGAAGCTGGTCGGCGCCCGCGATCCGTTCGGCATCCGGCCGCTGGTGATGGGACGCCTCGACGGCGCCGCCATCCTGGCGTCGGAGACCTGCGCCCTCGACATCATCGGCGCCAAATACGTGCGCGATGTCGAGAACGGCGAGATCGTCGTGTTCGACGAAGAGGGCACCCATTCGCACAAGCCGTTCCCGCAGGTGCCGGCGCGGCCCTGCATCTTCGAATACATCTATTTTGCGCGGCCGGATTCGATCGTGGGCGGCCGCTCGGTCTACGAGGTACGCCGCACCATGGGAGCGGAGCTGGCGCGCGAAGCGCCCGCCGCCGCCGACGTGGTCGTGCCTGTGCCCGATTCCGGCGTCCCGGCCGCCATCGGCTTTGCCCAGTTCGCGGGCGTGCCCTTCGAGATGGGCATCATCCGCAACCACTATGTCGGCCGCACCTTCATCCAGCCGACCCAGTCGATCCGCGAGATCGGCGTGCGGATGAAGCACTCGGCCAACCGCGCGGTGGTCAGCGGCAAGCGCATCGTGCTGATCGACGATTCGCTCGTGCGCGGCACCACCTCGCTCAAGATCGTGCAGATGATGCGCGATGCCGGCGCCCGCGAGGTGCACATGCGCATCGCCAGCCCGCCGATCACCCATTCCGATTACTACGGCATCGATACGCCCGAGCGCGACAAGCTCCTGGCCGCCAACCACGACATCGAAGGCATGCGCACATTCATCGGGGCGGATTCGCTCGCCTTCCTGTCGGTCGAGGGCATCTACCGCGCCATGGGCTATGAGCGGCGCGATCCGCTGCGCCCGCAATTCACCGATCATTGCTTCACCGGCGATTATCCGACGCCGCTCACCGACCGCACCGCCGAGGTCGCCACGCCGCGGCAGCTTTCGCTGCTGGCCGAGGCCTCGTAGCCCGGATGAAATCCGGGAACGCCGCTCCCGCATTACGCTTTCGCTCCATGCGGGCTACGCGCTGATACCTGATTACTGACACCTGATTACTGATACCCGGCATGCCCCCTCCCCTCGCCGATCGCATCGCGCTCGTCACCGGCGCCTCGCGCGGGATCGGCCGCGCGACAGCGCTCGCGCTGGCGCGCGCCGGCGCCCATGTGGTGGCGGTGGCGCGCACCGTCGGCGGGCTCGAGGAGCTCGACGACGCGATCCGCGCCGTCGGCGTCTCGGCCACGCTGGTGCCGCTCGATCTCAAGGATGTTCCCGGCATTGCGCGGCTCGCCGCCGCGCTCGCTGAGCGTTACCATCGGCTCGACGTGATGGTCGGCAATGCCGGCATTCTGGGGCCGCTGTCTCCACTCAATCATGTCGAGCCCAAGGCCTGGGACGAGGTCCTGGCGGTCAACGTCACCGCCAACTGGCACCTGATCCGCGCCATGGATCCGCTCCTGAAGCTGTCGACGGCGGGACGCGTGGTGTTCGTCACCTCCGGCATCGTCGCGCATCCGCGCGCCTATTGGGGACCCTATGCGATCTCCAAGGCGGCGCTGGAAGTGCTCGCGCGCACCTACGCCGCCGAGACGGTCTCGACCGCCGTGCGCGTCAACCTGTTCAACCCGGGCGCGACCCGCACCCGCATGCGCGCCGCCGCGATGCCCGGCGAGGATCCGGCGGAGCTGAAAACCCCGGAGCCCGTCGCCGAAAAGATTCTCGAATTGTGTCTTCCGCAATTGCAGGAAACCGGCAAGCTCTACGATTATCGCGAGGATGAGTAGGCCGGGTTGGCGCCGGCCGCTGAGCCCACAGCTGCGCTCAAGCTCCGATCCGGCGCGTGACCCGACGGCGGCGCTGATGCCGGATTACGCGCCCCCTCCCTTTCCCTCCCCCGCAAGCGGGGGAGGGTTGGGGTGGGGGCGAAACGGCAAGGTCATGGGCCGCGCTGATCCAACCTACCAACCGAGTCTCCCGCCTCAATCCGGGATCGTCCGCACCACACTCGAGGTCGGACGGTCGCTGAGCGTCGGCAGCTTCGCGCTCTTCACGATCATCTCGTCGTAGGACGCGATCGTCGTGAGCGGTTCCTTCGCCTTCAAGAACACGACCTTATAGCCGTTGGCCTTGAGCTGCCGGAGCAATTCGGGCGCCGCCTCGGCGGTTGCCCGCTGGAAATCATGCATCAGCACAATGCCCTTGCCGTTCTTCTTCAATTTCGTGAGCACCGAGGCGATCACCTGCTCCGGCTTGCGGATCCTGAAGTCGAGGGAGTCCATGTCGGCCGAGAAGATGGCGATGTTTCGTTCGCCCAGATAGGTCACCATTTCGGGCGCATGGCTGAGCGCCGGGAAGCGGAAGAACGGCGCGGCCGCGCCGCCCAGCGCCCAATGCACCGCGCTGATGCCCTTCTCGATCTCGTCCTTGGCATCCTGCCGCGGCAGCTTCGCGAGGTCCTTGTGCGACCAGGTGTGGCTGCCGATCGTGTGACCGGCGGCGGCCACTTGGCGCAGGATTTCCGGTGCCCACATCGCATGCTCCCCGATCGGGAAGAAGACCGCCTTGGTGCAATTGGCGGCGAGCGCCGCCAGGACCGCCGGGGTGTGGTGCGGCCATGGGCCATCGTCGAAGGTCAGCACCACCTCGCCGGGCTGCAGGAAATCGTGCTGCTTGAAATGCTCAAATCCAAATCCCGGACCGTCGGTGGTATCGATCTCCACCGTGCGGGAGATTCCCAGCGCGTCGGGATTGCCGCGGCACGAGGGCGCGGCGGCAACCGACACCGGGAGCCGCGGCGGCGAAGAAGCTGACCCGATGGATCCGGTCATGTCGGCCAAGGCGGCCGCCGACGGCACCGCGCGATCGGCGCGTTGACCGGCTGGTTGGGTGGTCTGGGCGGCAGCGGCTACCGGCATGGTTGCGGGCGTTGACGCTACTACCGTGGGGATGGGAACGCTGGTGGCCGTCGCCGGAGCCCAAAAAATGAATGGGATCGCGAAGCTGGCCAGGAGGGCTCCCAAGCCCAGGCCGCCTATCATCACTGTACGCATGGCTCTCCCCTTCGGCCAGGTGCCGCCCCCGGCCCTGGTCGGTCCAATTTCCCCGAAGAAGATGAATCGGCTGTTACCAAGCCGCGCTTAACAATTGGGCGGCCGTCCAGCAGGCCGGCCGGTACTTTGCGGACAAATCACCGGCCTTCACGGGCCATCCCTGTGGTGGCACAAAGGAAATTTAGCGGATGCGTTCTACTCACTCCGCCTTGATATTGGCGGCTCGAATCACCTTGGCCCATTTCTCCATCTCAAGTTTCATCTGCACAGAGAATTCCTCGGGTGTGCTGCCGACCGAGTCAAAGCCGAGCGTCGACAGGCGCTCCTTCATCTCCGG
>DASXXS010000070.1:0-3743 GCA_036502925.1 Xanthobacteraceae bacterium | reverse complement strand
CGGCTGGAAAACGTCCTAGCCGTCGAGGCGGCGGCCGTCGGCCGCGAGCATCAGGGTCCGCTGGTGGATGACGTCGAAGGCCGCCGCGTAGCCGTCGTGGGAGGTGCGCAGCACGATGGCGCCGTCCTGCTCGCCGCGATCGATCTTGACCCGGCGCGGCCCGCTCACGATCGGCATGCCGCCCAGCATGCGCTTGATCGGACCGGATTCGACGAACCGGCAGGACGCGGCATCGTTGAAGGTCACGGTCGAATGGGCCGCGGTGGCGCGCGCCACCTGCCGCCAGCTGTCGCGGCTGGTGGCCGGCAAGCCGCAATTGACCACGATCCGGTTCTGCCGGGTCGACAGCTCGAACGACAGGCAGCCCGCATGGGCCTCGGTGCTTACCGCCAGCGGTGGCGGCGTGCCGGTATCCACCAGCACCACGGTGCCATTGGCGTCGATCCGCTGGTAGCCCGAATGGGGCGCATTCGCGACCGGCATGCCGCGGGCATCGTCATAGGCCAGGACGGTGGTGAGCAGGTCGGTCGGGGTCGGGCCCATCCCGTTGAACAAGGCGAAGCTGCCGTCGCCGTGGCGGAAGAAGCGCAGCATGGGCATCATGCGGTCGATGGCATTGAGCAGCGCATCCGGCGGCGCCAGGTTGCGCGCCGTAAACAGCTGACGCAACGGCAGGAGGTCGACCAGAAGCTCGATCAGGGCGCCCGGATTGCGGCTGATATGGCCGCCATCGGGAAGGATTTGCCGTTCGAGCTCGTTGGCCAGCCGCTTGGTCGCGGCCTGGGCGTGCCGGCTCTGTCCGGCCATGCACAGCGCCGCGTAGGTGAGGGCGATCATCGCCTGCAGGCGCGGCACGCCATCGGGCGCCTCCGGGACGATGCGGCGCAGGTGGCGGACATGCCGGGTCAGGCTGCGAATGAAACGGCGGTAGAAGCGCACGTCGGAATCGTCGAGCAGCAGCGTCGCTTGGCTGAGCCACGAGATGATGCGGCGCGCCAGCACCTCGGGGCGCCAGGCGATCGGCTCCATGGCGCTGTGCGAGGTGATCCATTCGTCCACCAGGGCGCGGGCATTGGCGCGGGTGATGCCCGAATCGGCGGCGCGCAAATGCCGCAGCCAGCCGAAGCCCAAGAGCGCGATCGCCCAGTCCTGCGACGGCGGCGTGATCTCGAACGGCGAGCGGGCATCGCTGGTGACGACCTTGCCGGCGAACACGAAGCGGCCGGCATAGATCTCGCTCGCCCGGGTGGCGTCGGCGGTCCGCAAATCCTGCGGCGAGATGACCAGGCGATCGGTCTTGGCGGGAAACGACCAATTGACCAGGGCATGTCCGCCCACCCGGCTGATGAGCTTGCCAAGCAAGCTGCGCCCCAGGAACACGGACAGTCTGGTATGTTCCGCGACCGAAACGCGCGACATCGACCCTTTCGCTCCTTGCAGCATGATCGGCAAAAAACCTGCCCCTCGCGAAAGCCGGGGTGGCAGACGTTTCGGCCAAGATCACGCGTTGCACAGCTAGAATCACTGCGCTTCTGGCCCGCGGCCGGAAGATAGCGAAGCGCTGGGCGCCGGCCAACTGTGGATAGTCGGCGCGAATCCGCTCACACCCGCTCGAGCCGGGCCGCAAAGAAGCCGTCGAGGCCGGCCATGCGCGGGTCCGGATCGGCGAGCCCGCAGGGCAGGGTCCGCAGATCGCCGGCCGGCGTGAGAAACGCCTCGATGCCCTTGATCTCTTCGGCCGCGATCGGCCGGCGGCGGAAACGCGAATCGCGGGCGAGGAAATCGGTGACGATCTCGATGCCTTCCTCAGGCTCGAGCGAACAGGTGGAATAGACCAGAAGGCCGCCCGGCCGGAGGAGCTCGGCCGCCCGGCCCAGCATCGCCCGCTGCATCGCCGCCAGCGTGGCGATGTCGTCCGGCTGCTTGCGCCACGGCACGTCCGGGTGGCGGCGGATGGTGCCGGTCGACGAGCACGGCGCATCGAGCAGGATGGCGTCGAACGCGGTCGCCGGCCACTGGGTCAGATCGGGATCGAGGATATCGGCGGTGACGATGTCAGCCGCAAGGCCAAGCCGCTTGAGATTGATCCTGACCCGCGCGATGCGGGACTGCGCGCGATCCACCGCAACCACGCGGGCGCCGGCGGCGGCGAGTTGCGCGGTCTTGCCGCCGGGCGCCGCGCAAAGATCGGCCACGCACTTGCCGGCGACATCGCCGAACAGCCGCGCCGGCAGCGCCGCCGCCGCATCCTGAACCCACCAGGCGCCCTCATGATATCCGGGCAGCCCCGACACCGGCCCATGCACCAGCGCCCGCACGCTCCCGGTCGGGAGCACGCGGCCGCCGAGCACGGCGGCCCAGTGCGCCGGGTCCTTCTTGACCGTGAGGTCGAGCGCCGGCTCATGCGCATGGGCGGCCGCGATCGCGCGCGCGGTTTCGCTCCCGTAGGCCGCGACCCAGCGCCCCATGAGCCAATTGGGCGTATCCAAGCGGGTGGTGTCCACCCCGGCCAGATGCGCGGCGCCCTCCCGGGTCACGCGCCGCAACACCGCATTGACCAGGCCGGCATAACGCGCGCTGCGGCGGTCGGTCTGGACCAGCCGGACCGCGAGATCGACCGCCGCATGGTCGGGCACTTCGAGCCAGAGGATTTGCGCTGCGCCGATCAGCAGCGCGGTCTCGGCCCGCGGCGCATCGGCCGGCAGGCCGCGGTCGAGGAACAGGCCGAGGATGTGCCGCAAGGTCCCGAGCCGGCGCAGCACGGTGGCCACCAGATGGCGCACCAGCGCACGGTCGCGGTCGGCAAGCGCCGCGAGATCGGGATGCGCGGCGACATCGATGAGCTCGTCGAGCGGCCGATGGCGGCGCAGCACGCCCTCCAGGATGTCGGCCGCGCAACGGCGCGCCGGCAGTCCCGGCGGCGCGGGCGCGGCATCGCGGCGCGTGGCCTCAGGTTTCTTCCCGATCTGCGGTTTCTTCGGCATCGCCGCTAGGTAGGCCGTTTTTGCTCCCGGCGAAACCACAACCGCGACCACGATGACGCGTGCCGTGACGGCCGTGCCCTTGACGGCCCCGCCCGGCGCAGCATCTAAGGGGCATGACCGAGACGAAGGATGGCACTCCCCCGGCGCAGGCCGCGGACCAGAAAGCGCCGAAGAAGCCGCTCGCGCCTGCCGCCGAGCGCGCGCTCGCCGAAGCGGCCGCCCGGCGCGCCGAACGCGAGCGTGCCGGCGCCAAACCGCCCGATGAAATCGCCGGCCGCGGCGGGCTCGACCCCACGCGCTACGGCGACTGGGAGGTCAAAGGCCTGACCTCGGATTTTTGAAGTCTTGGGACTTTTCCCGGACGCGGTGCAGCGCGAAGCGGTGCACCGCAGAGCCGGGATCGTTTCAAACTCCGAGCCTGGAACGATCCCGGGTCTGCAGCGCACCACTAAGAAGTGCTGCGCTGCGCCCGGGAAAAGTGGAGAGGCCTGTGACAGCGCTGCTTCCAGCTACCGCGTCACCACCCCCCTGGCCCCGGAAAGCGCGCGAGCATCGCATTGGACTTCTCTGACTGGGTGGCGTTATCGGACATATCGATTACCGCGACAGCGGCGACGATCACGCCGACTTCTTGTTCTGCCGGTTGCTCACCAGGTCATCGACCACGCCCGGATCGGCGAGCGTGGAGGTGTCGCCGAGATTGCCGGATTCGTCTTCCGCGATCTTGCGCAGGATGCGGCGCATGATCTTGCCGGAGCG